>NZ_CP043420.1:1208206-1510257 GCF_008247605.1 Kushneria phosphatilytica
TACACTCGCCATGATGGAGCGCGACTGCTTCTCGGGGTACTCCCGGATCATCGCTTGACGCATCATTGAAAGGAGCACCGGGCCACGTTGTGTGGCCCGGTGATGTCAGTGTCGGATCAACTGACTTCGTTGATCACGGCATGTGGGAAGTGACGCCGCAACATGCGGTTCTGGAAACCGTCGACGAAGCGGCAATTGATGATAATGATGAAGCGCTCGAAAGGCTGATCCGGATCTTCCTGTTCGAGACCATTGGCGCCGTGGTAGAGCCGATCATCGCGCAGATGGAGGACCTCGCCGGGTTCCAGCACCTGACGGGCCAACAGTTGTGTACCGGCCTTGTCGGCGTAGAGACAGCTGTCGCCTCCCCGGACATTCTCACGATTGAGTACCATGATACTGAGGAACTGGCTGCCGTCGGCGTGAATGCCCTGGCCCTGCAGCGGATCCAGCTGGCCTGTACCCTTGACTCCCGTGATTTGCATCAGGATTGGCTCGCGTGGACTGATCCCCCAGAGCTCTGTCCAGGCCCGCACGAAGGCCTGCACATCGTCCCGTTCGATGAAGGATCGCTCCAGGGCAGGATAATAGCGCAGCTTGTCCGCCATGCTGTCTGCATCATTGAACATGCCGCCCTGAGCCATTGGGCATTCACCCATGTCGGCAATGTCGCCATCATCGGTAATGTTGAGCCATGCCATGCGCTTCCAGCGATCGTTGACGTAGGGGTCGCGCGGAAGGTCGTCAAGATAGCGTTGCCAGGCCGCCAGGTCGATCTGATGGCTCATGTCGGTGATACTCCAGTTTTGTGCCTCGAGATCACGCTCGACATGTGGTGCCCAGAACTGATGGCGAGTAGCAGCACTGATATGGGTCACTTGCATTAGAGACTTCCTCTTGATTGAGTTTGCCCCACCAGGGGCCGTTATGTGGTCAGGCCGTCGTTTGACGACCTCGATCAGAAGGGCAACAAAAAATGTTAAAGAGTGTTATTTCGCGTATCTGAGCAGTACATGAGATGCTGTTTTGCTCATTTGCGAGCCGGTTCATGCTTTTGCGTTGAAAAGTCCCAGGGCGCGTGTAAAAAGGGTTGGGCAAAACACCCTTTAAAAGTTGTGGCCCTGCTCAGCTTGTGGGGTGAGACTGGAATTGGCATTGAAGTGGGGGTGTGGGCTGAGGCGGCACACTTTGGACTGAGGGAGGGAAAATGGCCGACCGGATAGGCAGAGGGGCAATGGGCTTTGCCATTGCACTGGCCGTGGTGCTGGCCTGTAGTCTGATGGCGCTGGAATGGACCCGGGTGTCGCTGGCCTGGCAACAGGGGGCAAGTCTCGCCATCCTGCTGCTGCTGTTATTGACCATTGGTTATATTGCCCGCGGCTGGCGGCGTCTGGATGTGGAATTCCGGACTCGGGTCGGCCCTGAAAAACTGGCTCTGGCCCAGCGTCGTCACGGAGAAAGCGAGCAGCGTTTCCGGGCGTTACTGGAGAGCCTGCCGAAGGTGGCGGTTCAGGGATATGATCGCGAGCGACGAGTGATCTACTGGAATGAAGCCAGTACGCAACTCTATGGTTACGATGCCGAGGAAGTGCAGGGCAGTCTGCTCGAAGATCTGATCATTCCCGGGGAGATGCGTGAAGATGTGATACGCGCACATCGCAACTGGATTACAAAAGGAGATGCCATACCCCCCGGTGAGCTGGAGCTGGTCAGTAAAAGTGGCGCGCCGGTTGCCGTTTTCTCTCACCACGTCATGCTGGGTGAGCATACGCACGATCCACTGATGTTCTGTGTTGATGTCGATCTTTCCGATCAGAAACAGGTCAGACGAGAGCTCGATTTCGTCACGCATTTCGATCCACTGACCCGATTGCCCAACCGGCGCACCTTCGAGTCCGAGCTTGAGGGGTTCATGCGCGAGTGTCAGCGGCGACGCATGCATCTGGCGGTACTGTTTATCGATCTAGACCGCTTCGGTGATGTGAACGTGGCGCGTGGCTTTGAACAGGGCAATCAGTTGCTGATGCAGGTGGCCGATCGTCTTCGCGAGTGTCAGCAGGACTCGGCATTGCTGTCGCGCTTTGATGCCGATGAGTTCGTCATGGCCTTTGCCTATCTGAGCGCAGAACGGGATGTATTAACGCTGATCGACCGCATCATGGCGCAGTTCAGTGCTCCCTTTGCACTTGAAGGGGGTGAGCTGCACGTGACCGCAAGGCTGGGGGTGAGTCTTTACCCTGATAATGGTCGTGAAGCAGCCGAGCTGATTCACCATGCCGAATTGGCCAAGAATCGCGCCAAGGGCTCCGATCACAGCCGATACTGGTTCTTCAATCGCCAGATTCACGACACCCTTTTACGGCAGCATGAATTGCTGGAGCGGCTCCAGCGAGCCATCGAACGCCAGGAGCTGTGTGTTCATTATCAGCCCCAGGTCTCATCAATGAGTGGGCGTATCGAAAACCTCGAGGCCCTGGTGCGCTGGTTTCCGGAAGACGGGGGTGAGCCTGTCCCGCCGAGCGAGTTCATTCCACTGGCCGAGCGCTTTAATCTGATTCATCGCCTGGGGGACTGGATTGTTCGTGAGGTCTGTCGTCAGCAGGCCTGCTGGAAAGCTGCAGGATTGAACGGGTATCGCATCGATATCAATTTCTCCGGGCGTCAGATTGCCGTACCCGGTGTCTTTGATCAGCTTCAGCGTTGCATGCAGGAGTATCATCTCAACCATCGCGATATCGGCATCGAGCTGACCGAGAACGTACTGGTTCAGGCTGACGATAGTGTGCTTGAGTCGCTGCACCGGCTCTATCATCGCGGTATGAAGATCGCCATCGATGACTTCGGCACCGGTTATTCGACGCTGAGCTATCTCAAGCTGTTTCCGGTCACCTCGCTGAAGATCGATCGCAGCTTCGTAACCGATGCACCTGCCAGCCCGCGCGATCGGGCCATTCTGGCCGGGATAGTCTTCATTGCGCATCGGCTGGGTCTTGAAGTCGTGGCTGAAGGGGTCGAAACCCTTGCCCAGCTTGAGCTGATGCGTGATCTCAATTGTGATCTGGTCCAGGGCCATTATCACTTCCGTCCCATGCCGGCCGCTGAGGTCCAGCGCCTGATGCGTGATCAGCCATTGCTCAGCATCCCCTGAATATATTGTGGCCATCACACTCGACGGGCATGTCGCAAACGCATCATGGCATGGCGTCAGCGAGCACTTGACCCGGTAGCACCCGTTCTACCATCGCCCCTGACAGGCTCGTTCTGCCGGAGAACGGGATACGCAGCGTGACGCGCGGGGAGAGGTATCATGGAACGCTACTCGGGATTCGGACTGGTCCGCCATGCACTCAGCCATCATGAGCAGTGGCAGCGCATGTGGCGCAATCCGGCGCCGAAGTCGCATTACGACGTCATCATTGTAGGTGGTGGCGGTCATGGGCTGGCGACGGCGTGGTATCTCGCCAAAGAGCACGGCATTACCAATGTCGCAGTGATTGAAAAGGGATGGCTGGGTGGCGGCAATACCGCCCGCAACACCACCATCGTGCGTTCCAACTATCTGTTCGACGAATCCGCACGTCTCTATGAGCATGCGCTCAAGCTGTGGGAGGGGCTCTCCCAGGACATCAACTACAACGTGATGTTCTCGCAGCGTGGTGTGCTCAATGTGGCGCATACCATGCAGGATGTGCGTGATACCCGCCGCCGGGTCAACGCCAACCGGCTCAACGGCATCGACAGCGATTATCTCGATGCCGATGGCGTGAAGAAGCTGGTGCCGGCCATGGATTGTTCGGAGAACGCCCGTTATCCGGTACTGGGCGCTTCCTTTCAGCCGCGTGCCGGTGTGGCCCGGCATGACGCCGTGGCCTGGGGATACGCACGCGCGGCCGACAGCCGCGGGGTGGACCTGCTGCAGAATACCGAAGTCACCGGTTTTCTGATCGAGAACGGCGAGGTGAAAGGCGTCGAAACCTCCCGTGGCGAGATTCGTGCCGGCCGCGTCGGTGTCGTGACTGCCGGCAACTCCGGCACCATGGCCAAAATGGCCGGTTTCCGATTGCCGATCGAATCTCATCCGCTGCAGGCGTTGGTCTCCGAGCCGCTCAAGCCGGTGATCGACACCGTCATCATGTCCAACCAGGTCCATGGCTATATCAGCCAGTCCGACAAGGGGGATCTGGTGATCGGCGCCGGGGTCGACGGCTACGTCGGCTATGGCCAGCGTGGCAGCTACTCGATCATCGAGCACGTCATCCAGGCGATCGTCGAGATGTTTCCCTCGCTCTCCCGGGTACGCATGAACCGCCAGTGGGGCGGTGTCGTCGATACCACCCCGGATGCTTCTCCGATTATTTCCACCACACCGGTCAAGGGCCTCTTCTTCAATTGCGGCTGGGGCACTGGTGGCTTCAAGGCCACGCCCGGCTCGGGACACATTTTTGCCTGGACACTGGCAAAAGGACGCCCGCATCCGATCGCCGAACCCTACTCGATGCAGCGTTTCCATACCGGGGCGCTCGTTGATGAGCATGGTGCGGCGGCGGTGGCGCACTAGGCCCCGGCGGCTCACTGACGCCCTGACGGATTTCCAGGTTTTGCAACGGGATAATCACCATGTTCTACATCCGCTGCCCTTACACCCACGAATACCACAGCGAAGAGGAGTTCAAACCCTGCGGGCAGGCGCAGATCCGGCGGGCCGAGTCGCCGGTCAGCACCAGTGACGAGCAGTGGGGGGACTACCTGTTCTTTCGCGACAACATCCGTGGAGTTCACCACGAGATGTGGATGCATCTCCCGACACGCCGGTACTTCAATGTGACCCGTCACACTGTCACCAACGAGATTCTGGAAACCTGGCGCATCGGTGAAGAGCCGCGCTACCGTACGGATGGCCGTGGCGGCGTGATCGATACTCAGGCTGATAACGATGGCGAGGAGGTGGCATGAGTCAGGTCAATCGTCTCGACGCGGGGCGCATGAACAGCGAGCACATCGACCGCTCTTCAACGCTATCGTTTACCTTTGACGGTCGCGAGCTGGCTGCGCATGCCGGTGATACCGTGGCTTCGGCACTGCTGGCCAACGGTGTCGATGTGGTGGGTCACAGCTTCAAGTACGCCAGACCGCGCGGCATCATGGCGGCCGGCTGCGAGGAGCCCAATGCCATCCTGCAGATGGGCGCGACCCCCGAAACCCAGACACCCAATGTGCGCGCTACCCAGCAGCCGGTATACGAGGGGCTGGTGTGCGAGAGCGTGGGGCGCGGACGCAATTTCATCGAGCGTCAGCAAAAGTCGCTGACCGGTCTGATTGGCAAGTGGGGCGGCCGGTTCATGCCGGTGGGCTTTTACTACAAGACCTTCATGGCACCGCAATCCGCCTGGCTGACCTACGAGAAATTCATTCGTGCTGCTGCTGGGTTGGGGCGCGCGCCCACCGTGCCCGATGCCGACACCTATGACCACATGAACCGCTACTGCGATGTGCTGGTGGTGGGGGCAGGCCCCGCCGGGCTGGCGGCAGCACTGGCGGCAGGGCAGGCCGGTGCCCGGGTGATCGTCTGTGACGAGCAGGAACAGATGGGCGGCTGTCTGCTGGACTCCCGCGAGCGCCCGGATGATCAGCCAGCGGGGGAGTGGTTGGCGTCCACCCTCGCCGAACTTGAGGCCATGGAAGATGTGCTGCTGCTGCCGCGCACTACCGCCAACGGCTATCACGATCACAACTTCGTCACCCTCCACGAACGACGTACCGATCATCTCGGCGATCGTGCGCCGGCCGGCATGACCCGCCAGCGCATGCACCGGGTCCGCGCGCAGCGGGTCATCCTGGCGACCGGTGCCCATGAGCGCCCGCTGGTGTTTGCCAATAACGATCTGCCCGGTCATCTGCTGGCCGGTGCGATCTCCTGCTATATCCGCCGTTATGGTGTGGTGCCCGGGCAGCAGCTGGTGCTGGCAACGACCAATTCTCACGCCTACCGTGCAGCGCTGGACTGGCTCGATGCCGGTCGGGAAGTGGCAGCGATCGTCGATGCCCGGGCCGAACCCGACGGTACGCTGGTCAATGAGGCGCGTAGCCGTGGCATCCGCATTATTACCGGCGCCTCGGTGATCGAATGCCGCGGCGATGATCGGGTCAGTGAGGCGCTGGTGGCAGACATCGATATTGACGGCTTTCGGGTGACCGGTGAGACCGAAGCCATCGCCTGCGATACCCTCGCCAGTTCCGGCGGCTACAGTCCGGTGGTGCACCTCTCGGCCCACACCGGTTCCAAACCGGTCTGGAACGATCGCATTCTGGGGTTTGTGCCCGGTGAGACGAAGCAGCAGCTGCACTATGCCGGCGGCGTGCATGGTATCTATCCGCTGGCAGATGCGTTGGCTGACGGTGTGCTGGCCGGTAGCGATGCGGCCGTGGCAGCCGGCTACGAGCGTGTGTCGCCGAACCTGCCGAGTCTGGCGACGGTTGAGGAGAGCCCTCAGGCAGCGCTTTATCATGTGCCGCATACGCACGCGACGATGCGTGCGCCCAAGCAGTTCGTGGATCCTCAGAACGATGTCACCGCTGCCGGCATCGAGCTGGCCATTCGTGAAGGCTTCGAGTCGATCGAGCACGTCAAGCGCTACACCGCGATGGGCTTCGGTACCGATCAGGGCAAGATCGGCAACATCAATGGCATGGCGATCGCGGCCCGGGTGCTGGGACAGACCATTCCCGAAACCGGCACCACGGTATTTCGTCCCAACTACACACCGGTCAGCTTCGGGGCCATCGCCGGGCGATATTGCGGCGCAATGTTCGATCCCGAGCGTTACACCGCCATGCATCGCTGGCATGTCGAACACGGGGCGCTGTTCGAGAATGTCGGTCAGTGGAAGCGGCCCTGGTACTATCCCGGCTGGGGCGGGGCACGCGGCGCCAATGGCGAAGAAACCCTGCAGGAGGCGGTCAATCGCGAGTGCCTGGCGGTGCGCAACGGAGTAGGCATCCTTGATGCGTCGACGCTGGGCAAGATCGACATCCAGGGACCGGATGCCCGCGAATTCATCGGGCGTGTCTACACCAATGGCTGGGAGAAGTTGCCGGTCGGCAAGGGGCGTTACGGGCTGATGTGCGGCGAGGATGGCATGGTGATGGATGATGGTGTCACCACCTGTCTTGGCGAACATCATTTCCTGATGACCACTACCACCGGTAACGCCGCTCAGGTGCTGGACTGGCTGGAGCTGTGGCATCAGACCGAGTGGCCGGAACTGGAAGTGTTCTTTACCTCGGTGACCGATCACTGGGCCACCATGACACTGACCGGTCCGAAAAGCCGTGAACTGCTGGAACAGCTGACCGACATCGATCTCTCCCGCGATGCCTTCGCCTTCATGGCCTTTCGCGAGGGCACGGTGGCGGGCATTCCGGCGCGGGTCTATCGCATCTCCTTTACCGGTGAGCTCTCTTTCGAGATCAACGTGCAGGCCAATTACGCCATGCATGTCTGGGAGGCGCTGTTTGACCATGGCGAGGCCTTCGAGCTAACCCCCTACGGCACCGAGACCATGCACGTGCTGCGTGCCGAGAAGGGCTTCATCATCGTCGGGCAGGATACCGATGCCACCATGACGCCCGAGGATCTCGGCATGACCTGGGCGATCGGCTATCGCAAGCCATTTGACTGGGTCGGCAAGCGCGGCATGGCGCGTGTCGATCTGCAGCGTGACGATCGCAAGCAGCTGGTCGGGCTGAAGCCGCTGGATGGTAGCGAGGTAGTCCTGCCGGAAGGGGCCCAGATCGTCTTCGACCCCGAGCAGCAGATTCCCATGACCATGGTGGGGCATGTGACCTCAAGCTACTACAGCGCCACGCTCGGGCACGGTTTCGCCCTGGCCGTGGTACGTGGTGGCCATCGCCGCAAGGGTGAGCATGTCTATTTGCCTCAGCCCGATGGTTCCACACTGGAAGCCGAGATTGTCAGTTCCATGTTCTATGATCCCAGGGGAGAGCGTCAGCATGTCTGAATTCGCTGTTTTCGATCCGCATCCGGTGCGCTCCGGGAGTGCCGAAGAGTCAGCCGACAGTCTCGATGGCGTGCGCACGCAGTCTCCGCTGCATGATGCAGCCTCTCCTGTATCACTGAGTGCGCAGGAGCAAGCGGGGGTGCTGCTGGGGGAGCGCGCCTTCCTGGGGCATCTGGTGATCCGGGGAAGTGCCGATGATCCCGATTTTGTCAGTGGTATTGAAAAGGTGCTGGGGGTCGCCCTGCCGGTGACGCCCATGACCTCGACAGTCGGAGAGATGGCGAGGCTGCACTGGCGTTCACCGGATGAGTGGCTGCTGATTGTCCCCGGGGGTGAAGAATACCGGTTGGAGCTGGCCTTGAGAGAAACGCTGGGTGGGCATGTTGCGGTAGTGGATGTCAGTGGTGGACAAACCGTGATCATGCTATCCGGTGCAAAGGCCCGGGAAGTGCTGATGAAATCCGCGCCGGTGGATGTTCATCCGCGCGCGTTTCCGGTAGGGCGCAGCGTCACCACCTGTTTTGCGCGTGCCCAGGCCATGATCTGTCGGGTTGGCGAAGCGCAGTGGGAGCTGGTGATTCGACGCAGCTATGCCGATTACCTGTGGCAGTGGCTGCTTGATTCCGCCACCGAGTATGGCGTGGCTCGACAGGGTTGAGCGCATCCCGGAAGGATTGTGCCGGATCGCGCGTCCATGGACGCGCGATATGCCTTCAGGTGATGTGTCTTGCGTCTCTCCATGGCAGGTAACCGCTAATGCAACAAGCATTTTTACTGCTCGTCTGATCCCGATGGTGTGGGCTAAGATCATGACTCTCGGCGAGTTTTTCGCCATGGTGTTAACGCAGGTTATAACAGCATTTCCGTTTGTCCCCTGACAATGCTTCTACCGGTTCCTGCAGTGTGCGGTGCAGGGCCTTTCACAAGTAGATCGCATGCCAGGTGACGAGGGGAAATACATTCATGGATGGTAGTGACGTCGATATCATTCGCCATTTTGAGGAGTACTGTGGACTCGAGGAGGATGACAGAGCGTTACTGAATGAACTGGAGCGCCATCCCATGACGCTCTCGGCGGGTGATCTTCTCTGGGAAGAGCATCAGACGGCTGATGCCTTTTATGTACTGCGCAAGGGCTGGGCCTACTCCTATCGCGCCATGAATGACGGCACCCGGCAGGTACTGGATGTTTATCTGCCAGGGGATGTGATCGGGCTGAGGGAGTTTTCATTTTATAAACGCCTGAGCAGCGTTGCCATGCTTACCGAGGTATCGCTGGGGCGCATTTCGTATCGTTACCTCATCAGCCTGTTCGGCAGTTCGCATCGCCTGACGGCCCTGTTTTTCTCGATGCTGGCCGGCCAGCAGGCGCTTCTGACCGAGCGTCTGGTCAATGTCGGCCGACGCAATGCCCGTGACAAGCTGGCTCATTTCATCTGTGAGATGTACATGCGTCTCAAACGGGTTTATCCGGAACTGCCACAGCATTTTTGCATGCCGCTCTCCCAGCAGATGCTGGCTGATATCCTGGGGCTCTCTTCGGTCCATGTCAGCCGGACCTTCAGTGAGTTGCGTGAAACCGGGCTGGTCTATCGTGATCGCAATCGCATCAGTATTCCCGACCCCGAGCTTCTGATTCGGGCGACCGGGTTCTCTGATCACTATCTTCATGAGCGGGTATCCGATCAGCTTTTCGAGTCGGAGACGTTATGGCAGGAAACGGGACTCTCATCGCGAAGTGCCGCCGGTGATCGCAGCATGGCTGCCGATCCGGACTGATTCTTGTCCCGCAGCCGGTACCGGCATGCTCATGAGCGTCGGGGTGTCATGCGCCGAGGGGACACGATGATTTACAATAGAGTGGATCATCATGCCCGAAGACGGGTTTACATCAACACGCGAGGTAGTTCATGAGTATCAGATCGCGCGCAGCGATTGCCTGGGAAGCAGGGCAGCCGCTGGAGATTGACGAAATCGACGTCGAAGGGCCGAAGGCCGGTGAAGTACTGGTCCGTGTCGTCGCGACGGGCCTCTGTCATACCGATGCCTATACGCTCTCCGGCAAGGACCCCGAGGGCAACTTTCCCGCCATTCTCGGTCACGAGGGCGGCGCCGTGGTCGAAGAGGTTGGTCCGGGCGTGACTTCGCTCGAACCCGGCGATCACGTCATTCCGCTCTATACCGCCGAGTGTGGCAAGTGCAAGTTCTGTCTCTCCGGCAAAACCAACCTCTGCAGTGCCGTGCGTGCCACTCAGGGCAAGGGGGTCATGCCCGACGGGACATCGCGTTTCTCGAAGAACGGCAAGATGCTCCATCACTACATGGGCACCTCAACTTTCTCAGAATATACCGTGGTGCCTGAAGTATCGCTGGCGAAAATCAGTCGCGAAGCGCCGCTCGACAAGGTCTGTCTGCTGGGCTGTGGCATTACCACCGGTATCGGTGCGGTGCGCAATACGGCAGGTGTCGAACCGGGCTCGACGGTCGCAGTGTTCGGTCTGGGGGCGATCGGTCTGTCGGTCATTCAGGGGGCTCACCTGGCAAAGGCCGCACGCGTCATTGCCGTGGATATCAATCCCGAGAAGTTCGACTTCGCCCGTCAGATGGGCGCTACCGATTGCATCAACCCCAACGATTACGATCGTCCCTTCCAGGAAGTGCTGGTCGACATGACCGACGGCGGGGTCGATTACTCGTTTGAATGCATCGGCAACGTCAATGTCATGCGCACGGCGCTCGAGTGCTGCCACAAGGGATGGGGCGAGTCGATCATCATCGGAGTGGCCGGTGCCGGCGAGGAGATCTCGACGCGGCCGTTCCAGCTGGTGACCGGTCGTGTCTGGAAGGGCTCTGCCTTTGGCGGCGTCAAGGGGCGAACCGAGCTGCCGGGATACGTCGACAGCTATATGCGAGGCGAGATCAATATTGATGATTTCGTCACGCACACCATGAAGATCGATGAGATCAACCACGCGCTTGATCTACTGCACAAGGGCGAGAGCATTCGTACCGTGCTGACCTTCTGAGCTTGTCCCGAACCGTGCGCCGCTCTGTCCCGGGCGGCGCACTGTCATGGGGCGGGCAGGATAATGTGCAATCTTTCAGATCTGTCGGCGCGCGTTCGGTAAGCCGAATCACGTTGGTCAAAACCGTAGTGGAAGGAGCAAACGATGGCACAGCACGCGATCGAGCGGGTCAGCGCCAACAAGAGCTTTGGTGGCTGGGTCAGCCGGTTTACGCACTACTCCGAGGTGCTGGACTGCGACATGACCTTCGGGATCTATCTACCACCCCAGGCTGAAGAAGAGCGGGTGCCGCTGCTCTGGTGGCTGTCGGGATTGACCTGCACCGATGAGAATTTCATGCAGAAAGCCGGCGCTCAGAAGCTGGCGGCCGAGCTGGGCATTGCGATCATCTGTCCGGATACCAGTCCCCGGGGGACGGATCTGCCCGGTGAGCACGAGCGTTTCGATTTCGGTTCCGGAGCCGGTTTCTATGTCAACGCCACCCGTGAACCCTGGTCTCGGCACTATCGGATGTATGACTATGTGACCCGGGAGCTGCCCGAGCTGATACGAGAGCACTTCCCGCTCAATGGCCGTGAAGCCATCAGTGGTCACTCAATGGGTGGGCACGGTGCCCTGGTCTGTGCGCTCAGACAGCCGGGGCGCTACGTCTCGGTCTCGGCCTTTTCGCCGGTTTGTCATCCAGTCAACTGCCCATGGGGTGAGCAGGCTTTCAGTCACTATCTGGGTGATGATCGTGCGTTATGGGCCGAATATGATGCCTGTGCACTGATCCGTGCCGGCACCTCGCGCCAGCCTCTGCTGGTTGAGCAGGGCGAGGATGATAACTTCCTCGATGAGCAGCTGCAGCCCGGTGAGCTTGAACGCACCTGCCAGGAGTGTGATCACGAGCTGACCCTCAACTATCGGCCAGGCTACGATCACAGCTACTTCTTTGTCGCCAGTTTCATCGATGACCATCTGCGCTATCACGCCCGTTATCTGCAGGCAGAATGAGGCGCTCGGGTATGCCCGGCCGGGCATACCCGATGATTTCCTTCCTCTTCCCGGGTAAGCGTCTGTTACCGCAATCCCTTACAATGGCGCTTCGCGGCCGGGCAGCGTAGCACTCTGATGGCTGCTTCCCGGCAGCTACAACAAATGCCATGACAATCACGATGACACGGCAGTCGGCTGGGGCAGCCGAAATATGTTCGTCATGAGGGAGAGGGGTATCCATGCTGGGGCGACTGGGACGTTGGCTGCTCAAGGCCGTGGGTCTGCTGATGATGCTGAGTGTGCTGGTGGTGGTGCTGTTTCGATTCGTGCCGCTTCCGGGTTCGATGGTAATGCTCGAGCGCTGGGCTCATGCACGAATGACAGATCAGTCCATCGATATCGACTACCACTGGCGCTCGCTTGATCGGCTCTCGAATCAGGCTGCCCTGGCGGTGATCGCTGCAGAGGATCAGCGCTTCCCCTTCCATCACGGTTTCGATTTCAGACAGATTCGTCGATCACTGAAGGCATGGTGGTTCGAGGACAGACCGCTACGGGGGGCCAGTACCATCAGTCAGCAGACCGCGCGCAATGTCTTTCTCTGGACGCAGCGCAGCTGGGTGCGCAAGGGGCTGGAGGTATGGTTTACCGGTCTGATCGAGTTGCTCTGGCCCAAAAGCCGGATTCTCGAGGTGTATCTCAACGTCGTGGAGTGGGACCGAGGCGTGTTTGGACTGCAGGCCGCAGCCCGGCACTACTATGGCATTGATGCCGATCAGCTCAGTGCCGCACGAGCGGCCAGACTGGCGGCCGTGCTGCCCGATCCACGTCATCGCAGCCCACTCCATCCGAGCGCCAGCGTGATGCAGCATGCTCGCTGGATTCGCCAGCAGATGCGTCAGCTGGGCGGAACGGCTTATCTGAAAGAACTTCAATGATCGTGCTACGATGATCTCGGCAGCAGGTCGGAAGGGAAATTGCAGTCACTACAATTTGTTACTGCAATTTCCTGAACTCCCCGCGATACCGACCGTCAAACTGTCAGGTAACTCAAAGCAGGTATAAAGCGGGCGGAGCCGAGGCTCGAACGTCCATGGCAAAGCAAAGTACGGAGGAATCAATGAAACGGACGACTGCGTTTCTTTCAGCCACGCTCATCGCCACCGGGCTCGCTTCGGGGCCGGTCATGGCTGCCAGCCAGTCCCAGGGTAGCGCTGCTCAGTCTCAGGGCCAGACACAGGCCCAGCAGAACTTCAGCGACCAGCAACTCCAGAACTTTGCTTCGGCATCGCAGGAGATTGCCGGTATTTCCCAGACCTATACCAAGCGTCTGCAGAATGCCGATGGCTCCGATCAGCAACAGAACATTCGCCAGGAGGCGAATGACAAGATGGTCCAGGCCGTCAAGGACAACGGGCTGAAAGTGGATGAGTTCAATCAGATCGGTCAGGCCGTTCAGAACAATCCGCAGATGATGCAGAAGGTTCAGAAAATGGCGCAGCAGCAGCAATAAGTGCACGCCTGATCTGATCTCATAAAAAACCGCCTTCGGGCGGTTTTTTTATGGGTGAGTCGCAAGACAGGTTCGCAGCCCCGTTGATCTTCTACTAAAGTCGCATCCCTGAATATTCAATACGGAAGCAGGAGGCTTCCGGTCACCACAGGGAAGTGAGGCATGACAAAAGAGCAACAGGCTTCCGGCAGTGCGCTGGGCTACGTGATCTGTATCTGTCTGGTCGCCGCGCTGGGCGGTATTCTTTTCGGATATGATACGGCCGTGATTTCCGGTGCAATCGACTCGATTGCCACCTGGTTTGAGCTTTCTCCCACCCTCAAGGGCTGGGCTGTTTCAAGCGTGGTTATTGGCAGTATCGTCGGTGCCGGCGGTGCCGGGTGGCTGGCCAATGTGCTCGGCCGCCGGTTGACCATGCAACTGGCGGCCGTGCTGTTTCTGGTGTCAGCCATTGGCTCGGCACTGGCTTTCAGCTTCTGGTTCTACATTGCCCTGCGTGTCGTGGGCGGGCTGGCGGTAGGCATTGCCAGTGTAGTGTCTCCCATGTACATGGGAGAGCTGGCGCCACAACGCTGGCGGGGACGAACGTTGAGCATGTTCCAGCAGTCGCTGGTGGTCGGCCAGACCATTGTTTTCTTCGTCAATTACTTTATCGCCCGGGATGTTTCCACGCAGTGGCTGACAGAGCTGGGGTGGCGCTGGATGCTGGGCTCGGAGGCCATCCCGGCGGTGCTGTTTGGCGTGCTGCTGTTTCTTGTTCCGGAATCGCCGCGCTGGTGCATCATGAACAATCAGTTCGATCGGGCGCGTCGCGTACTCAATCGCTTCAATACTCGTGAACAGACCGAACAGCTGATCGAGGAAGTGCGTTACTCGCTGCAGGGTGGCCAGGCCAGCGGTCGCCGGGCGATGAACCAGCAGCGCCGCAATGAACGCAGAGCTTCGCGTGGGGCCATCCGCCAGCCGATCCTGTTGGGGATTACCGTGCTGGGCATCTTCATTTCCGCCGCTCAGCAGTTTACCGGTATCAATGTGGTGATGTATTACGCGCCCACCGTATTGTCCGGTGTCACCGATTCGACCGGTAGTGCGTTACTGCAGACCGGTTATGTGGGCCTGGTCTTTATCCTGGGCAATCTGCTGGGGATGATGCTGATCGATCGCACCGGGCGCATCCGGCTGATGACGGTCGGCACGCTGGCCTGTATCGCCAGCATGGCCGTACTGGGCACTGTTTTCTGGTTTGATGTGAAGGGGTATACGGCGATGCTGGCCATCATGGTCTATGTCGTCGGTTATGCCGTTTCCTGGGGCTGCTGCAGCTGGACGCTGCTCTCCGAGATCTTTCCCAATACCATTCGGGGCACCGCCATGGCATGGGCGATGGGAGCGCAGTGGACCGCCGGTTTCATTGTCGCCCAGACCTTCCCGATGATGCGGGGCAGCGAATGGCTCAATGCAGCCTTTCATGGCGCCTTCCCGTTCTGGCTGTTTGGCTTGCTGACACTGGGCAGCCTGCTGATCACCTGGCGATTCGTGCCGGAAACACGCAATGTACCGCTGGAGTCCATGGAGCAGCTGATGGGCGAGAAGTTTCGCCATGGCCGGGTGAAGAACCGCGATCGTTTCATGACGGCCGGGACCGGTCAGGCCTGATCCGGTAACGGCACCCCCCGTTCAAACGACAACGCCCCGGCATGGCAGGGGCGTCGTCGTGAAAGCGTGGGGGATTACTGTCCGTGCGAGATGACAAAGGAGAGCAGCAGTGGCAGATAGATGAACGAGGTCAGTGTCGAGCAGAGCACCAGGTTGGCCACGAATTCCGGTGAACGTCCTGCCTTCTGGGCAAACAGGTAGTTATAGACCGCGACCGGCATACACATCATCACGACCAGAATCCCCAGCGCCTGTGAGGTCAGCCCCAGTAGCCAGCCGATCAGCAGGGCGATGCCACCGGCCACTACCACGCGTGCCAGACCGAAGCCGATGCCAATGTTGAGACTGCGGGCGCGGATACTGGCCAGCGCTACGCCCAGAGTGATCAGCATCATGGGGATGGTGAACCCCGCCAGCAGCTCCACACTATTGGCCAGCCAGGCTGGCAGCTTGATCTGAAAGGCCATCAGCAGCACGGCGATGACGATGGCGTAAATGGTAGGCGTGGTAAAGATGCCTCGAAGCGGTCGGGAGCTGCTGGTAATGCAGCCCACCACGAACTGGGACATCGACATGACCACAAAAACTGCCACGGCCAGGGGAAAACCCTTGTCATCGAACGCATACATTGCCACCGGCAGCCCCATGTTACCGGTATTGGGAAACAGGGTCGGCGGTACGATGACCCGCCAGTCCATGCGTGTAATGCGTGCCAGGATCAGACCGATGATGCCCATCACCACCAGCACACTCACGGTGGCCAGTGCCATGCGCGAGAAGGCACCTAGTTCGACATGCGTTCGGGTCAGTGAGTGGATGATCAGGCAGGGCGTGCCGACATTGAGCACCAGCTTGGTGATGAACCCTGTGGGGTAGGGCTGTTTGAAGCGTACCCAGAAAAAACCGACGCCGGCGCCGGCCAGTACGGGGGCCATGACGGCGAAAAGTTGAGCAAACATGACGTTCCTTGCAAATGGCGGAGTGACCGCGCCGAGGCGGTGGCCAGAGGCGCCTTGTTGTCCTTGGAAGATGCGCCATTATACAGGGCGATAATGCAATAAGACCATGGTTGTATGACGAGTGGTCTACTCCGCGTCGTGAGCTGAAGCAGGCCGGTAATGAATGGTGTGCCCCTTCTGCCGACCGACCGCCTGATCCTGGGCGACCTGTTGATCACCATGGCAGGCACGCAGGGTGAGAGGGCGGATCAGATCGCCCTCATCCAGATAACGCCAGAAGCGCTGTGGCATCTGCCGCCGGGTGACCCGTGGATTGACCCGGGCCGGGTTGAAGATGCTGGCGTAGTACAAGCGCCACAGACGTGTGCCTTCATCGTCTTCCGGTATGGCCCGGGCCCACTGTCTGGCCTGCGCCGGGCAGGGCCGCTCGATGTCGAAACGCTCTCCATCTCCCCGAACGGCGCCCAGTGGCGTGGCGATGAGCCACCGGCGCTGACCCATCCGGGCCAGAAAGTGTTCGCCGGCTTCCTGCAACACATCGTGGGCGGGTTCAAACCAGGCCACGAACTCGGGCTCACCCGACTCATCGATTGCACGGCGATGAAATCTGAGAAAGGCATGCAGGTGATGCGCTTCATGCTCGACGGCCTTGATACGCTGATGCAGCACACTGCCATCTCGATCTCCGGCCAGCAGTGCCGCGCCGTCGCCCCGGGCCAGCCGCCAGACAATGCGATAAAGCAGACTCCAGCGGCTCTGGGTCGGCTCATGGAGTGAATGAGGCAGAAAACGCGAGGCCGTTTCGAGCCAGTCGATGGCCCGACGCGATAGAGTCAGACGTCGTGTCACCACTTCAGGGCAAGGTTGGCAGCTGGCATCGGCGAACAGATCACCGCTGCTGTCACTGTCCTGCCAGAGAACATGCTCCGGGGCGATATCGGCAGCCAGCAGGTGACGTGCGTGCGCACGCCAGGCCCGGAAGGTATCGGATTCCAGTGTGACGGTGATCAGCGTCATGCAAGAACTCCTGTCGAGACTTACCAGAGCGCCAGCTGCGAAGGCCGGGGCGTATTCAGTGACTGACGCAGGGCTGCGCTCTCGATGCCATCGCCGCGCGGACGATAGTCCTGGGTGACGATAAAGGGTGTCACCCGATCCAGTACGCAACGCAGGCGGGCGACATCGGCATAACGAATGCGGCGCTCGCGGCGCAGCTCGATCAGCCGATGTACGCTGGTCATGCCCAGCCCGGGCACCCGAGCCATCATCATCGGCTCGGCGCGATTGAGATCAACAGGAAAGTGCTCGCGGTGGTCGAGCGCCCAGGCCAGCTTGGGGTCAATATCGAGATCGAGCTGACGTCGGCTGCTCAACAGCTCCTCGGCGCGGAAACCGTAACCCCGCATCAGGAAATCGGCCTGATAAAGCCGATGTTCACGCATCAGGGGTGGTGGCGCCAGCGGCACCGAGTTCGGACTCTGTGGGATAGGGCTGAAGGCCGAGTAGTAAACCCGCTTGAGCCGGAAGTCACCATAGAGCGACTGGGCCCGATGCAGGATGGTGTGATCGTCGCTGTCATCGGCGCCGATGATCATCTGGGTGCTCTGGCCCCCGGGGGTGAAGCGGGGGGCGCCGCGTTCGGCTGCGGCCTCGACACCCTGATGAATGGTGTTCATGGCGGTATGAATGCTGCCGACGTTTTTCTCCGGGGCCAGCCGGGTGAGACCGGCATCGGTAGGCAGTTCGATATTGACGCTGAGTCGGTCGGCCAGCTCACCCGCCTCGCGGATCAGTTCGGGGGAGGCATCGGGGATGGTCTTGAGATGAATATAACCGCGAAACTCATGTGTATGACGCAGTAGCCGGGCGACGCGGACCAGCTGTTCCATGGTGTAGTCACTGGAGCGAATGATGCCCGAGCTCAGAAACAGGCCACTGATGGTGTTGCGGCGATACATCGACAGGGTCAGCTCGACCACTTCTTCCGGAGTGAAGCGCGCCCGCGGCACACTCGAAGAGCGGCGATTGATGCAGTATTGGCAGTCGTAGAGGCAGAAGTTGGTCAGCAGAATCTTGAGCAGTGACACGCAGCGACCATCCGGCGTGAAACTGTGACAGATCCCGGTGCCGTTGGTCGCACCCAACCCCGTCCGCCCCTTCGATGAACGCTGCGGTGCACCACTGCTGGCACAGGAGGCGTCATACTTGGCGGCATCGGCCAGTACGATCAGTTTCTGAGAGAGCTCTTGAGCCATGAGCATGCTCCGGGTCGAATACTGTTCAAGTATACAGTATTTGGGGCTGGTGCATGCAATGCATCGACGTTGATGGCAAAATGAGAATCGTTAACGGTTACCCGCCCATTGGCTTTTTCCTGTTCGGATCCAACCTGTCATGACGCTGCTCAAGGTCGTATTGCGCCATTATCGTCTGTCGTTCATTGCCGTTATGGTACTCAGCCTGCTCAGTGCCGTGCTGGGCATTGGCGTGATCGCCTTCATCAATCGGCGCCTGATCGACGCGCAGGGGCAAACCATTGCGACGCTGTGGCCTTTTCTTGGACTGATTGCATTATTGCTGGTGATCTCGCTGGCGGCGCAACTGTCGCTGACCCTGCTGGGCCATCGCTTTGTCTATAACCTGCGGGGGCGGCTGGTCAAACGTTTGCTGGATACCGATATCGAGCGTATCGAAGCGCTGGGCAGTGCACCGCTGCTGGCAGCCCTTTCCAGTGACATTCGCAACATCACCGTGGCCTTTGTGCGCCTGCCCGAGCTGATTCAGGGGGTGGTGCTGTCGCTGGCGGCGACGGTCTATCTGGTGATGCTCTCCGTGCCCCTGTTTCTGGTCACCGCTGCCTGGCTGATTGTCACGCTGGCCGTGGGGAGTCGAATGGTGCGCAGCGTCTATCACCATCTGGGGCATATCCGGGACGCAGAAGATCAGCTCTATGGCGACTTTCAGGCCATCATTGATGGACGTCGCGAGCTGGCGCTGAACCGTGATCGGGCGCAGCAGCTGTATGAAGAGGATTTCACTCGCCACGCACGGGACTACCGGCACCACATCATCCGTTCCGATACCAGTCATCTCTCGGCCGGTAACTGGACCAATATCATGATGCTCGGGGCCATTGGGGTGGTCTTTCTGCTGGCCAATGCCTTCGGATGGGCGAGTACAGCGGTCGCGGCCACCTTTGCCCTGACGCTGCTGTTCATTCGGGCGCCGCTGATTCAGGCCGTCGGTGCACTGCCGACGCTACTTTCAGGGGAAGTTGCCTTCCGACGGCTGCAGGCGCTGGAACTGGCGCCCTGGCACCCGGATTTCCAGCCCGCCGAGCAGTTGCCCGATGACTGGCAGCAACTGACCCTGGAAGGTGTGCGTTACACCTATGCGCCCCGCGGTGAGGATGAACCCTTCACGGTCGGGCCGCTCGCGCTCACGCTGAAACGGGGCGAGCAGGTATTCGTGATCGGCGGCAACGGCAGCGGCAAGTCAACCTTCGGCCGGCTGTTGAGTGGCTTGTACGCACCGCATGAAGGGATGCTGAAACTGGATGGACAGAGTATTACCGACGTCCTGCGGCCGGCCTGGCGAGAGCGCTTTGCTGCGGTGCTGACCGATTTTCATCTGTTCGATCGGCTGCTCGGGCCGGACGGCGAAGAGGCAGACCCGGTCCTGGTCGATGCATGGCTGGACCGGCTCGGCATGCGTGAAAAAGTCAGTCTCACGGCGGGCCGCCTTAACGATACTCGCCTCTCCCAGGGGCAGCGCAAGCGACTTGCCCTGCTGCTGGCGGTGGCCGAACAGCGCGACATACTGCTGCTGGATGAATGGGCCGCGGACCAGGACCCGGTGTTCCGCCGGGCCTTTTATCTTGAGCTGTTGCCCGAGCTGCGCCGCCTCGGCATTACGGTGATTGCGATCACTCATGATGAGCGCTATTTCGCGCAGGCGGATCGGCTGCTGCTGATGCAGAATGGGCAACTGCGCGAACTGGAGGGCGATGATTATCACCGCGCCTCCCACGATGCGTTGCAGGTAGCGTCAGAGCCGGCGCAATCCCCACATGAACCAGGCTCCCCCGATCAGTGAGGCGACGAGCCCGGCAGGAATCTGATCGGGGAAGGCCACTATTCGGCCCAGCCAGTCTGCCAGCACCATGATCAGCATGCCGATCAACCCGGCGCCCAGCAGATGCGAGCGGGCGTCCGGCAGTCCCACCAGCCGTGCCATGTGCGGCGCCATCAGTCCGATGAAGGAAAGCGGCCCCACCACCAGCGTGGCGCCGGCCGTCATCACGGCCATCAGCGCCAGCAGCAGGATGCGACTGAACCGAACATTGATGCCCAGCGCATGGGCGCTGTCCTCGCCCAGTGGCAACAAATCCAGCCAGCGGTGGAAGGGGAGCGTCGCGATCAATAGCACGGCGGCCGCTGCCAGAGCGATCAGCGCCGTGGTGCCATCCACGTAGTAGGTTGAGCCCGAGATCCAGGCGAGCAGCTTCTGGGTGCGCGGGCTGTTACCCGACAGCGCCAGACGCTGCAGGGCATCGAACAGGGCCGTAATGGCTACCCCGGAGAGCAGTAGACGTTGCGGCGCCAGTCCGTTACGCCGGTTGAGCAGCACCAGCAAGCCCAGGGTCAGCAGCGCCCCCAGCGTACCGAACAGCAGTGAGGCGCCCTGTGAGGCCAGCGGCGTCAGCATGATGACGCCCAGTACGCCAATCGCCGCCCCGGCACTGATGCCCAGTACTTCGGGACTGGCGATGGGGTTACCGGTGATGCGTTGCAAAATGGTACCGGCCAGCGCCAGCATCAGGCCGCTGGCAGCGGCAGCCGCGACCCGCGGCGCGCGCCATGGCCACGCATCCATCAGATTGCCCGGGGCCGGCCAGTGCCACCCCTCGCGCCCCTGACTCAGGCTGAGCGCAATGACTACCCCCAGTAACAGCGCCAGACCCAGCAGCATCAGCAGACGTTTGGGGGCGGGGTGCCGATAGAGGTAGGCCATGGGAGCACTGGGTGCCCGATCACCCTGAAGGGACAGGCGCGGAATCAGCCACAGCAGCAGGGGCGCGCCCAGCGCGGCGGTGGCTGCGCCGGTCGGCAGCAGCGTCGCGAGCGGACCACTACCGAATTGAAGCAGCAGATCGGTGGCCAGCAGCAGCAGTGCACCCAGCACAGGTGCCCAGCGCAGCCGATGACTCAGCCGGCGTGCCCCCAGCAGCCGCACGATGGCGGGCGAGGCGAGGCCGATGAACCCGATGATACCAACCTGACTGACCACGCAGCCGGTCATGAAAACGGCGATGGCAAGTGTCACGAACCGCAGTTGACGCAGCGACACCCCGAGATTGCGTGCGCCCTGGTCGTCGAAATCGAGCAGTGCCAGAGGCCGCAGCAGGAGCAGCATGACACCACCAGCCAGTGCCAGGCGCAACAGCAGAAACTGCGTGGCACCCCAGCCGTTCTGAATCAGCGAGCCGGCGTTCCAGATGAACAGATCCCGCAGCCGCTCGGGGTAGAACAGCATCAGCGTACTGTTGATGGCACTGAGGTAGAGACTGACCACCAGCCCGGCCAGTACGATGGCCATGGGTGCCAGCCCACGCCGCCAGGCCAGCGCAAAGACCAGCGCTGTCGCCAGGCCCCCACCCAGCAGGGCGACCCACTCACGGCCGATGATCAACCAGCCGGGTGCCCATAATGAAGCCGCCACCAGTGCCAGCTGAGCGCCGTTGGCGACCCCCAGGGTCGTGGGGGAGGCGAGTGGGTTCTTCAGCACCTGCTGCATCAGGGTGCCGGCCAGCCCCAGTGCGGCGCCGCCCAGCAACGCCACACAGATTCTGGGCAGCAGCGAGAAATGCACCACGACCTGTTCGATCGCCTCATCCCGGGGGCTGGTGAGCGCTGACAGCCACTGATTGGCAGGCAGCAACTGGTGCAATCGATAGACGATCATCACTACACAGGCCAGCGCCAGTACGCTGCACAGATGCCCCGGTGTCACCCGCCGCTGTCTCATGGCTCGCCTCCGTGGTCGCCGGAGGGCAGCGCCTGATGAAGCTCCCGGGCAAAACGCGCCATGGAGGCGAGTCCGCCAAAGCTCCATACGGGGTCGAGCTCATGCACCTGACCATGGCGGACGGCCGGCAGATGCTGCCAGAGTATGTTGTCTTCAAGTTGGCCATCGACCGTGGTGGGCAGCGGCCGGATTACCAGCAGACGAGTATTGGCGGGCAGGTGGGCCAGCTCATCGATGCCCAGCTGACGAAACCCCCAGTCATTGGCCTCGCCCTGCCAGGCATTGGTCAGTCCGAGTTGATCGAAAACGGACTGAAAGAGGCTCCCCTGACCATAAATACGCACATGGCGGCTATCGATGAACTGCAGCACGGCGACCGGAGAGTGCTGATCGACCCCGGATCGGCGGATACGAGCGATCTCCTCGCTGACGCGAGTGATCAGCTGTTCGGCAGCCTGTTGGTGATGAGTCAGCTGACCCAGCTGGCGGGTCACGCGCAGGGCTTGCTGCCAGGGATCACGATCACTGGTGTAGATATTGAAGATATGGACCGGAGCGATGCGTGAAAGACGACTGTCACCTGCCAGAAAGGACACGGTGACGATGCCATCGGGAGCGAGTTGCGCCAGCAGCTCCAGATTGGGCTGGTTGCGCAGGCCGATATCCTGCACGCCCTCGGGGATGGCCGGTTCTCCTACCCAGCGCGCGTAGCTCTCCGGTGCCGCCACGCCAAGCGGCGTCACCCCGATGGCAAGCAGCGTTTCGGTCATTGCCCAGTCCAGCGAGATCAGTGCCGGGGTCGAAGAGGGTTCATCGGCACGCGCGGGGGTGCGCGTCAGGCTGACCAGTGCCAGCAGCATGAAGCAGACAACAAGCCACCACCGGCAGGTGAACAGAAGCGTTGTTTCGGCAGTCGGTCGGCACTGAGCCGCAGGCCGGGGTGACGCTGAGGTCACGCGCAGTCCTTAATGAATGACGGCGACGGGATGAGACCCGTGTGGATGAGTAATGACATGCATGGGAATGCCGTAGATGGCTTCCAGGGTCTGGTCGCACATCAGCTCTCGGGCGTCACCATGGGCCAGCAGCCGACCACCGTGCAGGGCGACCAGGCGATCGCAGAAGCGGGCTGCCATGTTGATATCATGCATCACGATGACCACGCCGAGCTGCAGTTCATGGCTGAGATCGCGCACCAGTTCGAGCACTTCGAGCTGGTGGGCCACATCAAGCGCCGCCAGCGGCTCATCGAGCAGCAGGTAGTCACTGCCCTGCGCCAGCAGCATGGCCAGCCAGACACGCTGACGCTCGCCACCTGACAGGGTTTCGACCAGTCGGTCGGCCAGCGTTTCGGTATGGGTCAGCGCAATGGCGCGATCGACGGCCTGATGATCGCGCCGGGTGAAACGACCCAGCAGGCCGTGCCATGGATAGCGCCCGAATCGGACCAGCTCGCGCACGGTCAGGTTTTCGGCGCTGGGCAGCTGCTGTGGCAGGTAGGCCACGCGGCGGGCAAATTCACGACTGCCCCATTGGGAGAGCGGTTTGCCATCCAGTTCGATACTGCCACGCGTTGGGCTTTGCTGCTGAGCCAGCAGCTTGAGCAGGGTCGACTTGCCGGAACCGTTATGCCCGATCAGGCCGCAGACACAGCCTTCTTCGAAGGAGAGATCGAGCGGTTGCAGCAGCGTTCTGCCTGATACGTCAAAACCGGCCGCGTTGAGTTCGAACATGCAGACTCCGATCCGGACCAACCAGGGAAGGAATACCTCATGCAGGGACTGTATCCGCCGGAGAGCCCGCGTGAGAGGGGCACACCGCATGGATCAGAATGAATACGAGCGTATCTGAAATACGAATTATTATCAACGTTACCCGCAGGCGCAACGCGGTCAGTGCGCGTTGTGGGCGACACCGATAAAGGTGATAGCGCGTTCCTCCAGTTCGGCAAAATCGCCTTCAAGGCGAGCGCCGGCCGGCCAGGCATCCGATAATGAACGCCGCAGCTCGAGCAGACAGCGCCCCCGCTGCTCGAGCAGCCGCGGCAGCGTCTCCGGCTCAAGCTCTGCATCATGAAAGTAGAAGCGGGTGCCGGTGAGGGGGTAGAGCGCCTTGAACAGGCTCTCCTTGAGCGAGAAGGTCAGCGTGACACAGCGGGCGCGATCACCGGGGGGGATCGAGTGGAGTGCTTCGCGCTCGCGTGATGTCAGTACCGCGGGGGCGATACGTTCGGCGCGGGTGAAGTCTAGCCATCGTTCGGTATCGATCCCTGCCCCACGCCAGTGATGGCGCGAGGCGACCAGGGCAGCCGCCAGGCCATGGCTGTGGGTGATCGAGCCGCACGCCTCAGAAGGCCACTGGGGTTGTCGATCGGCAAGCGGCAGCAGGGCGGAGGCTTCAAGGCCCAGGGCAAGCAACGCCTGGCGGGCACAGTAACGACCGGCCAGGTACTCGGCACGCCGCTTGGTGGCCGCATGCTCAAGCGTTGCGGGCCGTTCGACATCGGCCTGGTGCCAGGCAGTCTCACAGAATTGTGCCGGGTCGAATCGGCTGATGAACAACCAGGGCGCAGGCGTTGATGCCGGCAGGAAAGGCCAGGCCGGCATCGGCGGGGTCATGAAGACAGGGGCATCAGGCGATGTATGCAAGGCTTTAACCGGGCATCAGAGTGACAGCAGGCCAACCACGATACCGCCGAAGATCAGCCATTTGACGATGTAATAGACCGTGCGGTTTTTCTTTTTCAGCCGTTTGCCGATTTCCCGCACCTTGTAGACGTACTTGAAGGCCCGATTGATGCCGCCGGTGCGATCGTTTTCATCGTTGGGCGAGGCGGCCGCGGCCATCACGTTGCGGCTGAACCAGCGGTTGACCGCCGCCGCCCAGCGATACTTCATCGGCCGCTCGATATCGCAGAAGAGAATCAGCCGGTTCTGATCGCTGTAATTTTCGGCGTAGTGAATAAAGGTCTCATCGAACAGCACTGCCTGGCCATCGCGCCAGCTGTAGGACTCGCCATCGACATTGATCAGGCAGCGGTCGTCGTTGGGCGTCCGCAGCCCGAGATGATAGCGGATCGAGCCGGCGTAGGGATCGCGGTGCTTCATCAGCTTGCTGCCGGCGGGCAGCTCGGCAAACATCGCCGCCTTGACGCTGGGGATGCCGGCCAGGATTTCGGTCGTGCGCGGACAGAGCTGGCGCGCTGATTCATGGCTGTCGTTGTACCACTTGAGATAGAAGCGCTTCCAGCCGCGGCGGAAGAACGAGTTGAAGCCGGCATCGTCCTTCTGCTGCGAACCCTTGATATGATTTTCCAGGGCCAGCGCTTCATCGCGAATCTCTTCCCAGCGAGCGGTCAGCGGCGCCAGCTCGGGGAAATCGGCTTCCCGATGATAGGGCTGATCAGGCACCTTCGAGAACAGATACATGAAGGCGTTGATGGGCGCCATGAAGGTCGAGTGATCGGAGAGCTGGCGGAAAAAGCGGTGTCGCACCCGGCCACGAAAATGCACATAGAGCACACTGGCCACGATCAGGGCCACGATGATGATCTTGATCATGGAGCTTTCATACCTGACTGGACTGGTTCGATCGGAAGGTTGACGTTGCAGTTCGGCAGTCTCGCATGTTCGACCAAAGGTGTCATCGCAACGCGAGCCATCGTTTTCATCCTGATGGGTTGAAGGTCGGATCGCTGATCCGCAGCTATCCTGTAGTGATCCATAGCGTCATTCACGGATGACCACATCGTGATTCAACAGGAGGTTGCATGCTGCCATCCATTGGACTGGGCACCTACAAACTCAAGGGAGAGGAGGTTATCGACTCGGTCACCAATGCGCTTGAGCTGGGTTACCGCCATATCGATACCGCGCAGATGTATGACAATGAGCGTGAAGTCGGCCGAGCGATCGCCGACAGTGGCGTGCCGCGTGACGATATCTTTCTGACCACCAAGGTATGGACCGACCGCTTCCGCCATGACGACCTGATCGCCAGTCTGCATGAAAGCCTTGAGCGGCTGGGCACCGAGTATGTCGATCTGGTGCTGTTGCACTGGCCATCACCGAATGGCGAAGTGCCCATGGCTGAATCCATGGCCGCCCTGGTCGAGGCCAAACGGCAGGGGCTGACGCGTCATATTGGTGTATCGAACTTTACCAATGCCCAGCTCGATGAGGCCCTGAATCTCGAGGGCGGCGATCAGATCATCACCAACCAGGTCGAGGTGCATCCCTTCCTGGCCAATCGCAAGGTGGTCGATCACTGCGAAGCACGCGGTGTGAAGGTGACCGGTTATATGCCGCTGGCAAGGGGCAGGGTGATGGAAGACGACACCCTGAAGGCCATTGCCGAAGAACAGAATGCCACGCCGGCTCAGATCGCTCTGGCCTGGGTCGCCTCGCGGGATATCGTGGTGATTCCTTCCTCGACCCGACGCGAGCATCTTGAATCCAACATGGAAGCGATGAAGATCTCACTGACCGCCGATGAGATGACCCGCATCGATGAACTCGATCGTGGCGAGCGTATTGCCAACCCGAGCTTTGCGCCCGAGTGGGATGAGTGATTCATCACAGCATCCCATAACGACAACGCCCTGCCGAATGGCAGGGCGTTTTTGTGGCGCGAGTGGCTTCATGTGTCAGCCGGCCGGCACCAGCTGTGCCTCGAAGTTGATCGGAATGGTATCGGTCAGCTTGTTGTAACCGAGCAGCGAGAGCACCGTCTGGGCATTATCGAGCTGCATCAGCTGCCGGGTATCGACGCTGATCGGCTCTGCGGTGGTTACGTGATAGCGATGCTCCGCCGTACGCGTGAGCTTCAGCGGCACCCGTTCGGTCCGGTCAAAGTGATTGCCCCGCGCCCGGATGGGCAGATTACGCGTAATCGATTCGCCCACGTTCAGCTGGCTCAGCCACTGCGGATCAACCTTGGTATGCAGGGTCGCCATCGGTGATTTCGAAAAGCCGGAGAGTAATCCGGCCAGGTTGCCCTGATCCTTGAGCAGATCGGTTTGCGACAGGCTCAGTGGCAGGGTCAGGTTACCGTCGTCATCGATGGTCCCGTCGAGTTGCGAGACATGATAGGTATGGGGCACATTGCCGCTCGGGCGCTGATCGGTTACCACCGCGGTAATCCGGCTCTGATCCGGATTGAAGCGCCATGCGGCCTCTGCTGCGGTGCTCAGGGTTACTGCCATCAGGCCACCGAGGGCAATGGCAGTCAGGGAAATCAAACGCATAATGCTCTCCATGCCGGTAGGCGCTGGCCTCGGCCGAGGCCTTTGGTTTATCATACGCCCCCGCCGGTAAAGGGCCCATAGCTCAGTTGGTTAGAGCAGGGGACTCATAATCCCTTGGTCGCAGGTTCGAGTCCTGCTGGGCCCACCATTAAAATCAAGCATTTAGCGATTCATGCTGGTGAGTCCCATGTTCCAAGGGTACAGTTTCGGTACAGTGCCGATCCTTCAGCCCCCTGGAGATTTTCATGGCCACCATCGTCAAGACCCCCTCAGGTAGCTGGAAAGCCGTCATCCGCAAGACCGGCTGGCCCACCACCGCCAAGACCTTTCGTACCAAACGTGACGCTCAGGATTGGAGCCGCCGCACCGAAGATGAAATGGTGCGTGGTGTCTATATCCAGCGCAGTGCCTCAGAGCGCATGACTTTGGAGTCGGCGCTCAAGCGTTACCTGGCCGACGTTACTCCCACCAAGAAGCCCAGCACTCAAAAGAGCGAGCGTGGTAAGGCCACGAAACTCATCGAACACTTGGGTAAGTATTCTCTCGCGGCTTTAACGCCTGACCTCATCGCAAATTATCGCGATACTCGTTTGAACAGCCTTGGGCGTAGAGGTTCACCGATCAGCCCCAACACTGTGCGCCTAGAGCTCGCATTGCTTGGGCACCTCTACACCGTGGCCATTCAGGAGTGGGGGCTAGGCCTGACCTATAACCCCGTCCAGAACATCCGCAAGCCGAGCCCAGGGGAGGGACGCGACCGGCGCTTGAGCGCCGACGAGGAAAAGCGCCTGTTTGCCGTGCTACAACAGCACAGCAATCCCATGCTGGCCTGGATCGCCAGAATCGCCCTGGAAACGGGCATGCGCTCCTCGGAAATCCTGACCCTCACTCGCTCCCAGATCGACGTGAAACGCCGCGTGGTGCGCCTCACCGACACCAAGAACAACGAAGCACGCCTGGTGCCGCTGACCCAGGCCGCCACCGAGGTGTTCAAGCAGGCTTTGAACAACCCAGTGCGCCCGCTCGACTGCGACCTAGTATTCTTCGGTGAGCCTGGAAAAGATGGCAAGCGCGGTCCTTACGCCTACACCAAGCTATGGAATCAGGCGAAGAAGAAGGCTGGCCTCGATGACTTCCGCTTTCACGACCTGCGACATGAGGCCGTCAGCCGGCTGGTAGAGGCTGGACTATCCGATCAGGAGGTCGCCGCGATCAGTGGGCATAAGTCCATGCAGATGTTGCGGCGGTATACGCACTTGAGAGCCGAGGATTTGGTGGCCAGGCTGGATAGAGTAAGGAGGCAATAACATTGTGATAACCCAGATTCTAGCCATCTTTTTATAGTTTGTGGTTGGCTTTAAGGAAGGTTATCCCATATAGCCAAATCTTCAGGGTCGATAGGGTAAGTGGAGGTTTTAATTTCTTTCCATAGCTCTATCGCCTTGCCAAGATTAGATGCGCGCTTAGAGATATTTTGCCTAGTTACACCGAGGCGCCTGGCTATTTCTGCTTGCGCAACTCCATCAATTAGCATATCCATGATAGCCATGTCGCGATCTCTAACATTGAGTTGAGCCAATCTATAAGCTACCCACCGAGCATGC
This sequence comes from Kushneria phosphatilytica, assembly GCF_008247605.1. Taxonomy (NCBI): domain Bacteria; kingdom Pseudomonadati; phylum Pseudomonadota; class Gammaproteobacteria; order Oceanospirillales; family Halomonadaceae; genus Kushneria; species Kushneria phosphatilytica. Next base: position 1,237,233 of record NZ_CP043420.1, read on the forward strand.
TGCTTTTGTACTGGATCAAGAATATTGTAGTAGTATCCTGTTGCTCTTACATTATGTAGATGATGGGTGAATAAATCCCTTTTGTTGTGGTCTGTACGGTATAAGGATTTCGGGTTTCTAGGGTCATGCTCTTCGCAAAACCTTGAGCTTTCCAAGCTGAAATCTTTTCCTAAATCTATTTCTTGTGCTGCACGACTCTTTTTCCAACAAAGTTCGCAATGGGGTTTTTGTCTACCTGTTCTATTTGTTTGTGTTTTGGTTTTTGAGAAATAGTAATTACTAGTGTGTTTAGAATCCCGATAAGAACAGAATCTTAATACTTTTCGAATTACGTCAGCGTCAGCCGTAGCGCTTGTGTTTTTATATTTTTTGAATCTTTCTGAAATTTGAATATCGGCTCTATCAGCACTTCTTTTCTTGCAGAATTCTGAAAATGCCTCTCCGCTAAGTAAGTTCTCCATGTTGTGTCTTTTCAGACAAGCGTTGACGCTCTCATCCAATGCATCCCTGACTAATGACCAAATCGACCAGCGCCTGGAACCTGTCGTGTGCGATTCCGTGACATTGTCTCGAAAATTAATAAGGGCTTCCGCAAGCTCCGGCGAGCAGCCGGGGACTGGGTTGAGCAGGTAGAAATCCTCACGCATCCGCTTGTCCTTAGGATATGTCTAAGGTTGTCAACCATTCTTACATATATGGTTCCTTTCTTTCCACTTTGCTCGGCATAGATTACGCAAACCAACGTAACCAATGGATGCTGACCGATGGAAACGACAAAGATCGCAATCGAGCGCTCCCTGCTCGAAAAATATGGACCTCTCATTAGCCTGCCCCAGCTTGCTGAGCTGTTACATCGGAGCCCCGATGGTCTTCGCATAGCTATGAGTAAACCGCACGGTTATGCGCAGGAGATCAAAAAAGCGCGAATCAAGATCGGTCGCCGGGTGTATTTCCGAACGCCTGAGATCGCCGAGTACATCGCCTCAGCGGAATGACCAATGAATTATCGTGCCGCGGACTGGGTTTTCGCTCTGAAGCGCGACTCAACCACCAAGATGGTTCTGATGGTGCTCGCCTATCATGCCGACCCCGAAGGGAAGAGCTGGCCAAGCATGAACCGGATCGCGGAAAAGAGCGGCAGCTCTACTCGGACTGTTCAGCGAGTATTGAAGGATTCACGGGCAGACGGCCTGCTTACCATCGAGCCCCGTTACGATAAGCACGGTCGCCAAACCTCTAATTGCTATTACCTAGCGCTTGATAGGGCCCCTGACACCCTGTCACCCCCAAAGGGGGGGAGGGTGACAGGGTGTCAGGGGGAGGGTGACACGGGTGACACCCCCGGGGGTGACACAGCTATGTCACCCCTAGAACAAACAAAGGAAGTAAAAAAGGAAGTTAGGAGCGACCCTGTGGATAACTTCGAGAATGAGCATGAGTCAGTCGAGGAGATGGTCGGGTCATTGCCCGATGCAGTGATGCAAGGCGAGAAGGCCTTGATTGCGCGTATGCTTCACCAAGTCGACCTTGGCTATGCGGGCCTGCTGATTGATGAGCTGAAGGGTGCTTTGGTGTGCGGGCGAATAAACAAAGCACCTGTGAACTGGTTTCGAGCAGTCGTACGTCGCTATCACGAAGGAAATTTCGAGCCCACCTATGCCTGCTTTGAGTACTCACGCCGAGCGGGGTATGGGCAGCCAGAAGCGACGCAAGGCAGGGAAGCCTTCTTGCAGATCAAAAAGCAGTTGTCTCAAGGCGAAATGAAAAATAACGCCAAAAAGGCGTAACGATGCTTCCTGAGGCGCTTAAATGCTCAACCTAAGGGGGTTGGATGGGTTGGTTGAAGAAAGCCCTCAGAGGGCATTCTGAAGCGATTTTAGTGATGAGTTCACGTGGGGCTATTGCTGAGCAGCGAGTTTCTAATATTTACGTGAGTTTGTCACGGTTACTAGTTCGGCGGGAGTAAATGATGGAGCCACTAGGTCGTCTAGGCATCCTGGTCTTACCGATTGCGCTGTACGCAGCGTTATTTCTTCTTTTGGCGTTCCGATTCAATCGGAGGGTTGCTGCAAAGCGCTGCGGCAATAATGTCCCGGATGAAAGGCGCCATCATAAGGCACGCTAGGGCAAACAAAGGCACGGTAGGGCTCGCTAAGACACAGTAAGGCAAATAAAGGCAAGGTAGGGCAAACAAGGGCACTGTAAGGCACTTATAGGGCAATGCCTTAAAATGCCTCAGAAGAAAATGGCAGGATGTGCATTGTAGGCCTACGCCGCAAGCGGCTGGCCAACAATGCATAGGGCTTACTCGCCCTTGGGGCTCGACACAGATCCTGCTCTGCGAGGCAGAGCGGCTACCGCCGCTTAAGTGACAAGGAGATAAAATGGGAAGTCAGACAAGGGTGCGTCAAAAGCCGATCAAGGTTTGGGTCGATGAAGGCGAAAAGCTGTCGATAGAGAGTAACGCCAAAGCCTGCAACATGAGTTCCTCTGCCTTTCTGAGAAACCTTGGCTTGGGCTATGAGCCCAAATCTATGCTCGACTATGCAGCGGTAGGTGATTTGATGAAGCTGAATGGCGACCTTGGAAGGCTAGGTGGGCTCTTGAAGATGGCGTTGACCAATAGTGAAGGTCAGAGAGGGGAAGTGGCGGAGATGATCGAGTTGTCTGCCCTGTTATCTCGAATCGAAAAATTGCGCTCTGAAATACGAGATAAAGTACAAGTTATTTAGGTTCTGCGGTTTCTTCATTACATTAGATTTGGCTAGGGCCGCCTAGCGAGACGGCGGTAGTATTAGGTCACGGCAATACCATGTCTGATAAGCCAAGTGTTGCACTTGCCCAATAAAAACCGCCGATTAAGCTAGTGTTATTTTCAACCATTCCAAGTGGCTGAAACGCAAAATTCATAGAGCTCTTTTTTACTGTTTCTTTTTCTAACTATCCTCGATGATACATTTTTGTATCCGAGAGAATGTAATGAAGATTCAAATATCTGCTCAGAATCCACCAGATTACCATAGAATGATGAGTTGCCTACTATGTAATCTATTTTTGCTCCATGATTAAGGTGATTTCTTAAGCTAGAGAAATGGCTGTGCATATCGTAGAAATACTTATGGACATACCTGGCCATCAGTTCGGCGTTTTTATTTTCAGCATTTAAAATCTTTTCGCAAACAGCTAAGAGACTTTCGGGAAGATTCACATTATCAGGAGCCCAGTCCTTAAGTTTGCTCGTGGCCGTTCCCCAAGTTCCACCTATCGCACGCCAATCAAGCTCACCTGCTTCTTGCTTCTCATTAAGGAACTTTGTCCAATACATGTATGGGCGAAGCTCACGGATGTAGCTCATCCTGTTTGGGTAAGGAGGAGAGGTTATTACATGGTCATAAGTATTATCGCCCAAGGCGTCTAGAGTCCTAGAGTCACCTAGGAAAAACCCTGCCTTACCTGTAAGATTGGATTTGGCGCTAAAAGTAATAGCTTCAACTATGTCTTTGAAAAGAAGTTTTATTTGGTTAATTTCATATCTGGTGACCTTATCTTTAAAGGACATTGAAACATGATTGAAGTCAGCGGAAGATGTTTCAATCATTAGCCTGCAAAAACTAATCCATGCGAGTGAGCTGTACTTATTCTCGCTAGGCTCTCCAAACTCATCAACAATAGAAGACCTTAAAGCACACAGTAGTGGCAGAGTATGCCCGCACCACCATCTTTCGATGTTATGTATTTTAGGTGCCCAGTTTTCAATTTCTAAAAACTGAGGGAGGTTGTTAATGACACGGTCAATGCGCGCTTCTAATGCTTCAATCTCATTCTCTTCAAACTGAGCGCACTTAGCATTTCCGAACCAAACAAGAAATGGATTAATGTCCAATGAGTCAGAAGCCATGCCGCTTTCAGAAGCACACAAGCCCGTAGTGGCCGTGCCAGAAAAAGGTTCTAGGATTCTTGCCCTCCTAGGAGTTTCTTCTACAAGCTCCTGCACAAGTTTTACGGAATATGCGGGGGTTAGCCTTAGCCATCCATGTCTTCCCATTTCTTTATTGAATCGGAAAGTGTAATCAGATCTTTGTTTAACAGATAGCATTACTCAGCTCTCAGTAATTTTTCCAAAACCATTTCTATTTGCATGCGCAATTCTTCCGAATTTCTCTCAAAAAAAGCTGCCATATCATACCCCAGAACTTGTCTACAGAATGCAAATAGAGAAATGTTTGGGTTGTCATTATTGAGGCCTACGAGTATACCACAACTATTGTTTCTGTACCTAACTACTATGTCATTATCAATTTGGGATGAAAAGACTGAGAAAACAGGAAGGTAGCCTTTAGACCAAGCAACTGTAGCATTGTCTATATCGCCATTTTGGCGTTTGCTATCCTTGCTTTTATAGCCTTGTCTTACTTCAAAGACTATGCCGTTCGGTGGGTATTGAACTTGTAACCCATCACAATAGTTTCGTAGCCAAGATTCTGTGGCTGCTTTAACCTCGTTATTGACAACTTCGTCTAGTTTTAAGCGGCCATCCAGTGAAAGAGTTTTATCTTTGCCAGACCTTGTTTGAGCAGTATAAGACCAAGTGGCTAAAGCGCGATCATTGTAGCCAGTCTGATCAAAAATTATTTCCCTGAATAAGCGCTCACAACCTATACCGATTTGCCTATAAACTGAAGTCATGCCGCCCGCAGCTTTGTGTGCAGCATACATTAAATCACTATTAACACCTATCCAGGAATAGAATGGGTCATCCCCGTATATTTCATGGAACTTCTGTAAGTCGACACCAACTTTACCACCGGCCCCAAGTTTAGGCTTATAGTGCTCGCAAGATAAAATCGGTGAAACGAAAATATCAAAATACTTATTATCAGATTGTGACGGCATTTCTTTTCCCTGGCTTATTAAATAATTGCTCAACTTCGGCTCATACATTAGAGGAGAGCCGGTACGGTACCAACCCTCCTCCCTTTACCGCCCATTCGCTTAGGGCCAGCATGATACCTATAGCCATGCATAGGCGCACTCGTTGGCTTCATGCTATCATTGATAGCATTGTAATCATATGGAGAGTCTGGCATGGCTTCGATCACGATTCGCAACTTGGACGACAAATTGAAGGCTCAGCTTCGCATGGAGGCGGCTAGGCATGGCCATTCCATGGAAGAGGAGGTTCGCATCATTCTGCGTAGTGCCTTGAACCAGCCTCAAGCAAAGGGGCTAGGGAGTCGCATACGTGAGCGGTTCGCAGACGCGGGGGGCATCGAGCTGGAAGTATCGCCTAGGTCGGATAAGCCTCGTGATCCGGGCTTCGGCGCATGATTGTTCTTGATACCAATGTGCTATCTGAGCTGATGCGGCCTGAGCCAGACACCCGGGTTGTCAACTGGCTGGATAGGCAGGACGCTATTTCCGTGACAATTTCCGCTATTACAGTCGCAGAAATTCTCTATGGTATCGAGCGCCTGCCAGACGGCAAACGCAAGCGTGGTTTCGCGGCCATGGCGGCGGCAATGTTCGAGGAAGATTTCTCTGGCCGCATTCTATCGTTCGATAGCGGGGCTGCGATTCACTACGCAGAGCAGGTCGCTGCCAGCGAGGGCGTAGGAAGACAGGTTCACATGGCCGATGCCCAAATTGCGGCTATCTGCATCCAGCATGGAGCGGTGTTGGCGACACGCAATATAAAGGATTTCGAGACGCTGAGCGTCGAGACGATCAATCCTTGGGAAATGGGCTGATATCGGTACACTGACGGTACAGTAGCTGGTTCGGGTAGGTTACACTAACCTTCGCTAAGCTTCTGATAATCCAATACTTTAACCTTTGCTAGGTTACGGTTGATTTCGTAGACTTTTCAGTATCTTATTGATTTAAAAGCGAACTCATAATCCTTAAGTGCATTTTTACGTTCTGCCGGGCCTGCCAACCCCGACTTACCCTTTTCCTTTTAGTTTTTGATCTTTTAGCAGAAATTGGGCGCCATCAGTCATTATTTTTGACGCTTCTGGCTTCTGTAATCGTAGGCTTGGTGGTTTGTATTATTTATAATCCCCAAGGTTGTAAAAAATAGTGTTCAAAATTGACTGCGACCGATTTATATCAGAGATGTTTTATTGCTATCAGGCAGGGTAGAGCACTTTTTGTTATAGCTGGCACTCACTGCCAGTATTTGAGTGCCCTACCTCGGCAGGATCATGATTCACCGCCATGGCGGCTACGTTTGTTCGTTACAGCTGATGGCTATCAGCTTCTGTGTCGACTCGGCAAAAGGTGCCTCTTATAGCGGCTGAGAGGTGGGCCGATAGAGTACCTCGTTGATATCGACATCTTCAGGTTGAGTGATCGCGAAGTAGACGATGCGCGCGAAGGAGTCCGCCGGAATTGCCGCTGAGGCGTAAAAGCCGCCGATCGCCTCCGAGGATTCCGAATCGGTGATATGGCTGGGCAGCTCGGTATCGATGGCTCCCGGGGAGATGATCGTCGAGCGCAGGTTGTAGTCCTTGACCTCCTGGCGAAAACCTTCGCTGATGGCTCGTACCGCGTGCTTGGTGGCGCAATAGACCGTGCCCGCCGGAGTCACCTTGTGACCAGCGACCGAGGAGACATTGATCACATGGCCGAACTGCTGTGATTTCATCTGCGGTAGCACTGCGGCGATGCCGTAAAGCGTGCCCTTGAGGTTGATATCGATCATGTTGTCCCACTCGTCGATTTTCAGCTTCTCGAGAGGTGACTGTTGCATGAGCCCCGCGTTGTTGAGCATCACGTCGATTTTGCCATAACTCGAGACCGCTTTATCGACCAGCGCCTGAACGTCAGCCTGGCGTGTCACGTCGGTCTGCAGGGCCAGGGCCTTGCCGCCGGCGGCTTGGATCTCATCGACGATCTTTTGCAGGCGATCCATGCGTCTTGCGCCGAGTACCACGATGGCGCCATGGCTTGCCAGGTGTCGGGCGGTGGCTTCGCCGAGACCGCTACTGGCGCCGGTAATAACAATAACTTTGCCCTGAATATCCTGAGTCATCTTTCTCTCCTGAGAATGAAAGTGGGTGGTGCGATCACATGAGTGGGGGTGAGCAGTGCTTCAGCGCGCGGTGAAACCGCCATCGACCGGTAGTGCGTGCCCAATCACGAAGGTAGAGCCCGGGCCACACAGCCAGAGCACGGCGGAGGCAATCTCCTCAGGGCGACCCAGGCGGCCGATTGGCTGCTCTCGAACGATCTCCTCGAGCGGCAAATCGCCACGCTCGACCATCCTTTGCACCATCGGAGTGTCGATGGTGCCGGGGCAGACGGCGTTGACGCGGATGCCTTGGGCGGCGTATTCCAGTGCCGTGCTTTTGGTCATGCCGACCACGCCATGCTTGGTGCCGTGATAGATTGAGCGCCCGGGCAGGCCCACCAGGCCACCCAGTGAGGAACAGTTGACGATGGTGCCGCTGCCTTGTGTACGCATCTGGGCGAGCTCGTATTTCATGCAGCACCAAACGCCGAACAGGTTGATCGAATTGACACGGGCGAACTCTGCGCTGGTGGCATCGGCAGTTTCGCAGGCGTCGCTTTGTACGCCTGCGTTATTGAAGGCGGCGTCGAGTCGGCCATAGGTAGCGACAGTCTGTTCGATCAGGTGCGCGACCTGGTCTTCCTGAGCTACGTCGCAGAGAATACCGGTGACCTCATGGCCCTCGTTCTCAAGTGTGCGCACCGCTTCTTCGAGGCCCCCCTGACTGACATCGGAAAGCACGACACGGGCGCCTTCTTCGGCAAAGGCTCTGGCCGTCGCGAATCCCATGCCCATGGCGGCGCCGGTAACAAGGGCGACCTTATTGGCGAAATCGGTAGGCATTCGAATGATCTCCTGGATGATGTGCAAGGATTCGAAAGGGCGCTGGAAAAGGCACTGAACACAGTGCTTCCGAACGAGGCGTGCAGATCAATCCGTGATCAGCCCGCGCGACTCGAACACCGCCCTGAAGACCGGCATGGCTGAAAATACCCTCGGCCATCCGGCATAGAACGCCAGCTGAGTGAGCGTTTCGGAGGCTTCGGCCCTGGATAGCCCGTTATCCATGGCACGATTGAGGTGAAAGGTGACCTGCTCGGGCTGACCGGCAGCCACCAGCGCGCTGACGGTCACCAGGCTTCGATCTCTGGGGGCCAGGCCTGGACGCAACCACAAATCCTGAAACAGCGCATCGGTGGTGTATTCGACTACGCCCGGTGCCACCGCACCGAAGCGTTCGGCCACCAACTGCTGACGTTTGGCCTCGGCTTTTTCGTCAAGCGGCAGGCGCTGCGTGGGCACCGCAGGCGCGGACGAGTTGTCGATCCCCCGTGTCGCGAAGACATCCTCCAGAATCGCCACGGCGGTGGTGGCGTTACCCCAACCGGTGTAAAACGCGAGATGGGTGATGATCTCGGAGAGCTCGTTGGGGGTGACGCCATTGTCCAGTGCGAGATTGAAGTGATAGGGCAACTCGGCGACCTGTTGCTGAGTGATCAGCGCCGATAGGGTCACAAGGCTGCGATCCCTGGGGCTCAGGCCGGCTCGGTGCCATAGCTCACCGAGCACCATCTCGTTGGTGTAATGCGCAAACGCTGGCGAGACGCGGTTCATTTCGCTCTCGCTGGGCGCAGGCGAGAAGTCCCGAGTCGCTCGTGAGTCCGGCATCTGACTGCAGGCTGCCAGCACGCCGAGCAGGGGGAGCGTGCAAAGATATCTGGTGAGCATGACGTGGTGTCTCCGGCAAACAGCGACGGGAAGCGGTGCAGTAGCCTTCGGCCCGGTGTGCGGGCGCGGGAGCACTCGCAACCGGATGTGATGCCGGATCAGTGTCGATACTCTTCATCACTGACCGGCTCCAGCCACTCGACGGCGCTGCCATCGACCTGTTTCTGGATGGCGATGTGTGTCATCGAATGCGTGGCCATAGCGCCGTGCCAGTGTTTGACGCCCGGTGGTGTCCAGATCACATCGCCTGCCCGGATCACGTGCTTCTCACCGCCTTCTTCCTGAATCCAGCCCCTGCCGTCGGTAACGACGAGGGTTTGTCCTGCCGGATGGGTGTGCCAGTTGGAGCGCGCCCCCGGCGCGAAAGTGACTTCGCCGCCGGTGGTCTGGCGGACATCATTGCCATCGAAGAGCGGGTCGATCAGCGCGTGGCCGGTGAACAGATCGGCACGTCCCACGACCGTATCCCGATCCTGGAGATGGCTGATCTGCATGTTTCCCGCGTGGGCAAGGCCCGCGGCCAGGGTCAGGGCCAATGCGGCCATCAGGTGGTTGGTTTTCATCGTGTCGACCTCTGCGTAACGGTGCCGGTGGATGTTTCGATGACCCGGCATTCGACGGGGGAGTGATACACATCGACCAGTGAGAGAAACCTTTGCACAGCTTGCTGTGACCGACCATGGCGCAGAGATGCAAACACTCATGAGGCGAGCTCATGGGTGCCCGGGACAAAACTGGCACGATTACCGGATTGGTATTCGAGCGTCAGGCAGGGTGGCGGCTCGTCATCAGTGGCGGAGCCGGCCGTTGAGACTGGATGACCGCGAAAGCCCGGTGAGCACGAAAGGGAAAGACTGCACAGGGCACCGTCGCCGTGGTCGATGGTGGTGGCCATCGGCAACGGTGCGCCGCCTTGCGAAAGCGGGTTCGGATTACACCTGGCTCAGGGCGTTAACGAGAATCGAGAATGCCGGGGAGGACTGCCGGCGATGAGGGTAGTAGAGGAAATAGCCGGTAAATGGCGGGCACCAGGCTTCCAGCACCGTTTCGAGCTTCCCGGCAGCGATGGCTTCCGCCGCCATGCCATCAGGGACATAGCCGATACCGTAGCCATCAATGGCCGCGGTAAGTATCGGTTCGGCGGTATTGAATGTCAGTTGCCCTTGTACCCTGACCCGAATCTCGTGGCCGTCCTTCTCGAACTCCCAGGCATAGAGTCCGCCGTGGGTTGGCAGTCTGAGGTTGATACAGTGATGCCGGGTCAGTTCCTGTGGCGTGCCGGGTCGGCCATGAGTGCGAAAATACTCCGGTGAGGCGACGGCGCGCATGGCGAAATCCGGCCCCACGCGCACTGCGATCATGCCCTCGCTGACCTGTTCACCCAGGCGGATACCGGCATCGAACTGCGATTCGACAATATCGGTGAGCTGATAGTCCGTCACGACCTCGACATGGATATCCGGGTACTGCTTGAGCACCGGGCGCAGTTTGGGCCAAACGATGGTGTTGGCGGCATAGTCCGTGGTGGTGATGCGGAAATTGCCGGCCGGCTTGTCGCGGGTATCGATGATCGACCACAGTTCACTCTCCAGCTCCTCAAGCATCGGCACCACCCGATCCAGCAGCCGCTGTCCCTCTACCGTGGGGGCCACCTTGCGGGTTGTTCGGGCCAGCACCTTGATGCCCAGACGCGTCTCGAGATCCCGAACCGTATGACTGAGCGCCGATTGAGACACGCCCAGCTGTGCCGCGGCCCTTGTGAAGGTGCCTGCCTTGGCGACAGTGGCGAAGGCCACCAGACCGGTCATGTTCTCTCTGAGCATTCATGAGCTCCTTTCATGGGTGCTGCCTGTGCAAGCGGATTATCAATGCGCCGAGGGCTGCTAACCTGCGGCTGCTATCAGCGATCGTGTTATCGCCACCCTTCAGGAGGTTGTCATGAAAATCAATCGCGTCGGCACGCAGCCATCCACACCGGGGCCGGAAGACTATTTTACCGGCACCGTTCGCATCGACCCACTGTTCAGCGCCGAAGAGCCCGGGCGCACCAGTGGTGCTGCAGTAACGTTCGAGCCCGGTGCGCGGACGGCCTGGCATACCCATCCGGCCGGTCAGACGCTGATCGTCACGGCAGGGGTTGGCCGGGTTCAGCGCGAAGGAGGGGCCATCGAAGAGATTCGCCCCGGCGATGTCGTGTGGTTCCCGGCGGGTGAGAAACACTGGCATGGTGCGGCGCCCGATGTCGCAATGACCCATATTGCCATTCAGGAATCGATCGATGGCACCCCGGTGACCTGGCTGGAGAAGGTCCGCGACGACCAGTACGAAGGCCAGGCATAAGCCCTGGTGGCGCTCCCCGGTTGATCCAAACCTGTAGCTACAGGGGTTTGCCATCCAGAGAGTGCTCCATGATGGCAAGCGTGAGAAAGAAATGGTGCTGGGCTGCCCTGAACGCTTCGTCACCATCGCGTCTCAGGATGGCCTGGACCAGCTGCTTGTGTTCACGTCGTGCCCGCGGCAGGGATTCTGCCGGGTAGGGCTCCGAGCCAAATCCCAGTGTGGCTCGGGCCGTGAGCTGCCTGGACTGGGTCTCAAGATGTTGATTGGCCGTCATCGCCATGATGCACGCATGCAGCTTCTGATCCAGCTCCCGCGCCCGCGAGGCATCGTCAGTCGCGCAGAACTCGTCGAGCAGGTGTTGCAGCTCGCTGGCCTGTTGCTGATCGTGCCGTTCAGCGGCGGTTCTCGCGACAAGTCCTTCCACCAGGCAGCGGTAATCGAAGAAATCCTTTAGCTGAGGCATCTCCTGGGCAAGGATGCGCTGCGCCGTATCGGGGGAGGCGTCGCTGACACGCTTGTACGTCACGAAAGTCCCGCCATCACGGCCTCGTCGTGACTCAATGAGCCCGAGCTCACTGACGATTTTCAATGCCGCTCTTACAGTCACACGGCTGACTGCCTGCCGCTCCGCCAATTCACGCTCTGATGGCAATCGATCACCCGGTGAGTAAGCGCCGATCGCGATGGCCGTCACGATTCTGTCGGCCAGTTCCTGCCTGGCGGAACCGGTTTCCCCGGCCAAAGTCCGGTCTGAATGACACGGCTTGTTCACAAGAACCCCCAAAAGGTATTTGAACAATACCTTTTACTGTGATTTTCTGATTCCGGTGAGTCGATACTGGTCACGACTCAAAAATTGCCGGGCTGAGTGTGCTCTTCAGGTCCAAAAGGCCGTTGTAAAACGAGCTCTGCATGACTGATGGCATCAGACCGGACCCGCGCACAGCTTACCAGTATCGAGCGCTACAAGAAGGCCAACGGCTCCCACAGGGCCATGTCAGATGTTGGCTAACCGACTAGAACAAAAGGAGATTTCTTGTGAGCCACAACACGCTGGAAAGCCTTGGGTATACGCAGGAGCTTTCCCGAACCCTGAAGCTGAGAGATCTCGTGATCTACGGCCTCATCTTCATTGTGCCCATTGCGCCCTTCGGGATTTTCGGCCACGTGATGAGTGCCAGTGGAGGCATGATCGTTACGGCCTACATTATCGGGCTTGTCGGCATGCTGTTCACGGCCATCTGTTATTCCGAAATGGCCAGGGAATTCCCTGTAGCAGGCTCGGTATATTCGTATGTATCACGGGGCAGCAATGGTTTTATCGGCTTCATGGCCGGCTGGGTCATGTTGCTGGATTACATTCTTATTCCGGCGTTGCTGTATGTGGTGGGTGCATTGGCGATCCATGACATATTTCCTGCGCTATCGCCTTTGATCCTCATTGTGGCGTTTGTCCTGTTCAATACTTATATCAACATCCGCGGGATCAGTTTTACGGCGGCATTCAACAAATGGATGCTGGTGGCAGAACTTCTTGTGCTCGCCATTTTCCTGATCATGGGGGTCGTCGCGGTCAGCCATCATGTCAACGGTGCCGTCTTCTCGGCAGCCCCGGTTTATGATGCTGATAACTTCTCACTCGGCCTGATCATTTCTGCCGTGCCTATCGCTGTTCTGAGTTTTCTGGGGTTCGATGGCATTTCGACTCTGGCAGAAGAGGCCAGGGGGGGCGGGCGAGCCGTCAGTCGAGCGATCTTCCTGGTCCTTCTGATCATCGGTGGCCTGTTCATCGCCCAGACCTGGATCGCGGCGCTGATTCAGCCGGATCCTGCAAAATTCGAGAATCTTGATACCGCCTTCTATGAAACGGCGCGTATCGCAGGCGGTGGTTGGCTGGCTACTCTGACTGCGGCCACCACGGCGATTGCCTGGGGCATTGCCGATTCCCTGGTCGCACAAATCGCGACAGCCCGTATCCTCTACAGCATGGGGCGTGATCGACTGTTGCCGGAACCGCTTTCACGTGTGCATTCGCGATTCAAAACGCCTTATATCAGTACGCTGCTTGTTGGAGCGGTATCCATCGTGGTCGGGATGGCCTTCATGAATTATCTCGCCCTGCTCACGTCAATCGTGACCATCGGGGCGCTGACCGCCTTCATGGTGCTCAATATCAGCACCCTTTACTATTTCGTGTTTAAAAAGAAGTCCGCCAACGTATTTCTCCATGTCATCTGTCCGCTGCTGGGTCTGGCCGTAGTGGGTTATATCTGGAGTGGCTTCGAGTATTACACGATCCTCACGGGCCTTGGATGGACCATCCTGGGCGTGGCCATTTACGCCGTGGCGCAACGTCGCGGCCGGTCTGTCAGCATGGAGATCTAGGATGAACTTCAAGACCATTCATGACATTCATCACTGTTTCGATCACGCGCTCCAGCCGGTAGAAACCATCAGCTCGGGCGACACTCGATGTTTTGACATCCAGGATGCCAGTGGCGGCCTGATCCAAAAGGAGAGTCAGGCCGACATCCTGACTCGCTTGCCTCATGATGCGTTGAACCCGGTCTGTGGTCCTCTGTTTATCGAGGATGCTGATCCCGGCGATGTCATCGAAATCGAGCTGGAAGATTTCGAACCTGGCGCATGGGGGTGGACCGGCCTTATTCCCGGATTCGGCTTGCTGGCCGATGATTTCACGCAGCCCTGGCTGAAAATCTCGGAATACGACAGTGAGTCGGTGTACTTTCGCGATGATATCGTGATTCCGTTTCGCCCCTTTGCAGGCACCATCGGTCTGGCGCCAGCAGAACCCGGACAACACTCCATTGTGCCGCCTCGTCTGTGTGGCGGTAATCTGGATATTCGTGATCTCGTCAAAGGTTCCAAACTGTATTTACCCGTTCAGGTCAGGGGCGGATTGCTCAGTATTGGCGATACTCATGCCTGTCAGGGTGATGGAGAAGTCTGTGGCACGGCCGTCGAAACCGGTATGAAAGCCACCGCAACAATTCGGTTGCATAAAGGGGACAGGATTCTGGCACCGATGTTTGATATGCCACCTGTCGAGAGGGATCAATCCCTCAATGAAGGCTTTATCGTGACCACGGGGGTGGGCGCTGATCTGATGCAGGGCGCTCGGGATGCTGTTCGATTCATGATGGATCGCCTTGTGAAAAAGGCGGGGATGGAAGAAGAGATGGCCTATGCACTGTGCAGTGTGGCAGGGCAATTACGCATTAGTGAGATTGTCGACCAGCCAAACTGGGTCGTGTCCTGTTATATGCCGAAAGCCATCTTCAAATCCACGAGCCTCAAGGCAATCTGAGCGGCTTTAATGTCGTCGATGACCGAGCTCCCGGCTCGGTCTTTTTACTCAGTTTTCAGAGAGCACCTGGTCGAGCGAGCTTTCGAAGCCAATGCCGGAACGCGCATCATGGTTAACTGATCATTTCTTTCAGCGGAAAACGCTGTAATATCAGCCTGATGAAGGTGATTTTTATCGGCTTGTCAGAGACCCTCAAAGAGCTTGTATGGAACTGAGGCATTTAAGGTATTACATAGTTGTTGCCGAGCAGCTGCACTTTGGGCGCGCTGCCAGGCTACTTAATATCTCTCAGCCACCATTGAGCAATCAGATAAAGAATCTTGAAGAAGAAATCGGTGTTCAACTGCTGGTCAGAAATAACAAGGAAGTTCGTATAACGCCAGCGGGTCAGTATTTTCTCGAAGCAGCCAGAAAATGCATAGCGGCGCTGGACAAGGAAATTGAATTCACCCAACGAATCGCACAAGGCAAGGAAGGGACCGTTTCCATAGGTTTTAGTGGCACCATGTCGTTTCATGTGCTCCCGTCTATTGTCAAGGATTTCAAGAAGAATCATCCTGGCATCGATATACGTCTGCAACAGTTAACTACATACAATCAGATTGTTGGGTTGATTCATGGAACCATTGATATAGGTTTTCTTGTTTCTCCGGTTTCTGACCAGCGAATAGATAGTATCACTATACTGGAAGAGCGCTTCGTTGCCTGTCTGCCCAAAAATCATCCACTGGCGACTGGCTGTCAGGTTATTGATGTAAGCAGACTTGGCAATGAAAACTGGGTCATGACGCCCCGCGAAGCAGGTCACGGTTACTACGATGCAATTCTGACATTGTGCAAGGAGCATGGTTTCAAACCCAATGTCATCCAGACAGCTCAGGAACAGCAAACACTGGTAGCACTTGTGGCTGCTGAAATGGGCGTTACATTACTCCCGCAATCTGCAACCTATATAAAAAATGACCATGTCGTATACAAGGAAATCGATTCGAACATGAAAAAGATCAGCTCGATGGCCTGGAATCCCGGTTTGTTGACAGATACAGCACGGCTTTTTATTCATCATGTTGAGGAGAGGATGCAAAAAGGCACGATCCATCAATTGATCGTGCCTGAGTCCTGAATGCCTTTAAAAGGGGCCCAGGTCAATTGCTACTGCAATACCCAGTGCCACCGCTCCGATAAGTATCCAGATCAATAGCAAGGGCATCACGAATTTCAGCCACTTGATCCATGGCACACCGCCAATGGCAATACTGGCCATCAGAATTCCCGAGGTCGGCGTAATAATGTTGGTGAACCCGTCACCAAAGTTATAGGCCAGTACGGCCACCTGTCGGGTCAAGCCGATGGTGTCTGCCAAAGGCGCCATGACGGGAACAACAATTGCTGCCTGGCCGCTGGCAGAGCTGATAATGATATTGAATGCCAGGTTGAAGACATACATGCCCAGCGCTGCTAAAACCCCGGGTAACGGTTGGAGCATTATCGCAATCGAGTTGACAATGGTGTCCAGAACATAAGCGTTTTCGAGCACCACGACGATGGATCTGGCAAGACCAACAATTAATGCTGCGTACAGCATCCCCTGTGCGCCTTTGATGAATAGGCTTACATACTGGTTTGCCGATATCTTTTCAATCACTGCTGTGCCAAGGCTGATAACAAGAAATAGTGCAGCCATTTCATGCAATCCCCAGGAAAGATTGAATACCCCTATCACGTAGCCGATCATGCAGAAGGAAAAATAACCCAGTATCACCTTGTGCTTGTGGGTGAACTCGCTGGGGATCGCGCTATTATTTTCAACTTCTGCAGGGAAGGGGATATCTCCCAGCACTGACCTGTTCTGGTCTTTTGAAATTTTTGAAATGTAATAACAAAGATAGGCGATTGTGGCTGTCAGAATGCATAGATAGACGGCGAAGCGAAACCATAAACCGCTGAAGATGGGCAAACCTGCAATCTCCTGTCCGAATCCGGTGGTAATGGGGTCCAGACCACCAATGGTATAGCCCGCGTAAGCGCCCAGATAAATGATCGCCACACCTGCGACAGCATCAAGTTTAAAGGCTCTGGCTATAATGATACCGATCGGGATAAAAGCAATAACAGCCGTTTGCAATGCTCCGATGAAACCGGCTGCCGAAAAAACGATCGAAACTGCCACAATCAATGCATATTTTTTATCCTGCGTTTTTCTGATCAGTTTCATAATGCCAGCCTGAATGGCACCAGTATGATCGAGGATAGCGAATGCACCGCCAATGGTTAATACAAGGAAAATAATATTTGCAGAGTCAATCAACCCGGACTGTATGGACAGGAAAAAGTCGTAGAGTGTTGTCGGACTGGCAGGCAATGATTCATAACTGCCTGGCACTACCATTGCAGCGCCATTCTCTGTTGTACGCTCGAAGCTGCCTGCTGGAATGATCCAGGTCGCAATTGACGCAATGATCAGCATGGCAAACAGGATGACGTACGAGTCCGGTATTTTTTTCTTCTTGTTGAGCGCTGAGGCAGCGGGTTCTGTTTTTTTCATTGTGATCTCCCTGGATACTACAAGGGTAAGCGCAAGGTCTTACCCTGTCAGTGATTAGCGGATGGTCAGTGACTCAAGATCTCTCGGGAAATAAGTAATCATTTCCATGCCTTTTTCCGTTATCACGATCGTATCGGAGTGCCGGAAGGCGCCAATCCCTTCCACATACAACCCGGGCTCAACGGAAAAGACCATGCCGGGCTCGAGAAGGGTATGATCTCCCAGATCAAAAAATGGCGCCTCATGGTTCAAGAGACCCATGTTATGGCCAGTGTGATGTTTCACATATTGAGTCAGGCCATTGTCCTGAAAATATTGCTGGACCTCTTCCTCGACTCTGGAAGCGGGAATACCCGGTTTAATGGCTCTAAACGCAACTTCCTGTGCCTCATGCATATGATTGAAGAACTTTTCCTGCTCCCTGGTAAATTCTTCAATAAACATGGTGCGCTCAAGCTCGCTTTTGTATCCCCATACGTCACAGGCGGCCTGAGAGACAACATTAAAGCCTTTTTTGAATACGGCGTTCTGGTTTTGCGAGTGCGGAAAAGCCGAATGTGGCCCAATCTGGCCTCGATAGAATGCATGAGCCGGGGAACCGTAAGGGCGGTATCCTGCGCCCAGTGTTTCAAACATTGCTCTGGTCGCTTCCTGAGTAGCGCGACCTTCTGCTTCCATTTCCCGGCCACCAGTGTGGGTGTACTTGACCAGCAGGCTGTGTGCCAGATTACCCCAGCGTGCAGATTCCCTGATGAGCTCGATTTCATTCGGTGATTTGATATAGCGCTGTCTTTCTACAAGCCCCTTGATGGAGCACTTGCTGGCAAATGTGATCAACGAAGTGATAAAAGGACCTGCATAGCCCTTGGCCGAACCATAGCCTTCGGCATCAAGACCTACATTCAGAGCGCCAAAGTTCTTGTCCTGAAGGACGGCCCTGAGATACTCCATCGGGTGAGTAATGCCAGGGTATTCGGGGTAGTCATGGGTCTCGCTTATGACGGCATATTCCTGTGCGTGCTCCACCTCCATACGAGGTACGAACAAGCTGAAAACACCCCTGGAATCGACTATGAGGGAGATGGGCCTTTCGGAAGGTCGAAAATTGAACCCTGTCAGATAAAATATATCGGTGACGTTGAAGAGTAGCGCTGCATCACACTGTTGGCTCTGCAAATTCCTGACGAATGTATCTTGTCTGGTTTTGATTTCCGAGGTTGGGATTTCCAGAATCATGGCGCGAGCTCCAGAATTGAACACTTCTGGAAGCTAACAGCGCTGTTTTGCGAGGGTAAAATACTATATAAATTCTGTTCGATATCCTGAAAGTATCATCGTTATTGCGTCAGGTTCTCAAACGGTTTTTCTGATCTTCTGTTGTTGAGCATGGCAAAAATTTTCTGCTCAAGAAAAATGTGTATCAGGTTTTTCCGGAAAACAGATTTCTTGTTAACTGTGTTTGGTGCCTTTTATTTATCATGTTGTCTTTGGATCTGGGGGCCTGGGGATAGGGAAACCCTGTCTGGGAGAGCCTGCTGAGCTTTCTGGTCGGCCATGTTTCAAACTTCCAGCAGCCGATAGCCGACACCCGCTTCCGTCTGGATCAGGGTAGGCTGCTCGGGGTCATCGCCCAGTTTGTAGCGCAGTTTGCTGATGATGATGCGCAGATAGTGCGTATCCCGCTGATGTACGGGCCCCCAGATGTCCTTTAACAGTTGTGTTTGTGTGATCACCCGTCCCGGATGCTCGGCCAGCATGGCCAGTACCGCATACTCCCGGGGGGTCAGCCTGATGAGTCGACCTGCCAGTGTGACCTTTCTCATATCGAAATCGATGATCAGCTCACCTGCTTGCAATCGTCTGGGCGCGGATGATTCGCCAGTACTGCTACGCTGCCGCAATACGGCTCTGACCCGAGCGAGCAGCTCCTGGATACCAAAAGGCTTGGTGATGTAATCATTGGCACCGGCGTCCAGGCAGGCCACCTTTTCGCTTTCCGAATCCCGCACCGACACGACGATGACCGGAATCCGGCTCTGCTCGCGGATGGCCTGAAGCACTTCCTGACCCTCGATATCAGGGAGGCCCAAGTCCAGCAGTACCAGGTCCGGTTGGTCGCTGACAGCCATTAAAAGCCCCTGGCCACCGGTTTCCGCCTCGAGCACTTCGTAGCCTTGCGAACGCAGGCTGATACGCAGAAAGCGTCGAATCGGTAGCTCATCATCGACGATCAGGATGCGCGCATGGTCAGGGGTCATTCACGGCCTCGCTATCCGGGTCAGTGTCTGCAGAGTCGAGCAGTGGCAAACGGATCACGATACTGGTGCCCTGGCCCGGGGAGTTGCTTTCGGCGTGGATGGAGCCGCCATGCGCGCCGATCATTCCACGGCAGATGGCGAGTCCGAGACCACTGCCATGTTTGCCACGGTCCCCTTCGCCGCCGGTAAAGAACATGTCGAAGACCTGTTCACGAAGCGCTTCCGGAATGCCGGGGCCCTCATCGCTGATGCGCACGATGAGATCGTCCTGTTGGCGTTCAGCGCTGATGCGAATGCGTCCATCGGGGGGTGAGAAGCGAATCGCGTTTTCGATGACATTAACCAGCGCCTGCTCGATCAGCGCCGGGTGTACGTAGAGCAGGGGGAGCTCGGCAGGCCAGTCGCGCTCGATGCTGATGTGATCCAGCGCAGTGGCCAGGCGTTTGAGGGCGGCGTTGATCAGGTCGGCCAGTGCCACCCAGTCCCGCTCGATCTTCAGGGTGCCATGGCCGAGACGCGTCATGTCCAGCAGGTTCTGGATATAGCGGTTCAGTCGCTCGCTTTCACCCAGGACACCGTCGAGCAGTTCGCGCTTGTCGTGCTGTGAGAGCTGATCGTCCAGATCGCGCAGAGAACTGGCAGCTCCGATGATCGAGGCCAGCGGCGTGCGCAGATCATGAGATACGGAGGAGAGCAGCGCAGAACGCAGTCGCTCGTTCTCTTCGGCCAGCCTTGCGGCGCCCAGATCATGCACCAGCCGTGTACGTGCCAGCGCCATGCTCAACTGGTTGAGCAGCGTGTCGATCAGGATCTCCTGATCGTGCTCCAGCGGAACATCCCGCGCCCCCAGTGCCAATCCGATCACGCCCAGCACCTCATCCTTTTCGACCAACGGAATGAACCGCCAGTGTTGCGATGCCAAGGTTTGCGAGCCATGCCCGCTCGGGCGGCGGTGATGCCAGGACCAGGTCGCCGCCTGTCTGGCGGGCTTCTCCAGACGAGCCTCACCGGGGTGGGCATCGGTGATCTGCAGCTCATCCTCTCCTTGTACATACTCCAGAAACACCGTTTGAGTCTGCAGCCAGTTGGCCAGGGTCGTGACCCCCGTGGCTCGAGCGCTGGCATGATCGGCCGAGATCGAGAGCGCTCGGGAAAACTGCAGCAGCTGACGGGTCTGGTCGCGGCTGGCCCGCAGAGCAATCAGCTGGCGGCGGGCTCTGCCGGCCAGTTGCCCGCCGATCGTTGCTACCACGAAAAAGAAAAAGACCGTCAGCAACTGATCCCGATTCACCATCGCCAGCGTGTAGCGGGGCTCGGTGAAGAAAAAGTTGTAGGCCAGAAAACTCAGCACGGCGCTGAGCATGGCGGCGCGGGTGCCGCTATAGGTGGCAGTGATCAGGACGCCGGTCAGAAATACCAGTGACAGGTTGGCCAGCTCCATGGAACGATCGATGAGCAGGGCCAGCCCAAGTGTTCCCGGTAGTATCAGCAATGGAGGGAGCCAATCGCGAAGATTCAGGGTGATACGCCGACTCGGTAGCCAGTGAAAAGGTTCGCGTCGCTCAGTGCCTGCCACGATGACCAGATCAAAGTCGCGAGCCTGTCTCAGCAGTTGCTTGCCCATCGAGCGGTGCCAGAAATGCCATGGGGGCTCTGTACGCCGACCGATGATCAGGGTGGTTATGTTGTGACGCCGGGCATAGGCGAGCAGTTCGGCGACCCGATCCTGACCGGGCACCACCACCATGTCGCCGCCCAGCCGCTCGACCAGTTGACTGCTTCGCTCGATGTCGAGCCGCAGGGTGCGGGAAGCATCGCCCGTATCGATATGAATCGCCTGCCAGCTGGCACTGCGCCGTTCGGCCAGGCGGTGGGCGGCACGAATCAGGCTGGCATCCTCGGGGCGTCCGCTCAGTGCGATCAGTACCCTGGGCCTGACCGGCCATGGCCCCTGTGCCCCCAGCGCCCCCATGGAGTCGCGGACATCGCTGTCAACGCGCTCGGCCATGGTTTGCATCGCCAGTTCACGCAGTGCCGTGAGATTGGCCACGCTGAAAAAACCATCCAGTGCTGCGCGGGCCTGCTCCGGCACATAGATCTTGCCCTGCCTGAGCCGCTGGATCAGTTCATCGGGTGTCAGATCGATCAGGGTGATATCACGTGCTCGGGTGATCAGCGAATCGGGTACGGTCTCGCGCATGCGAATGCCGGTAATCCGTGCCACGGCATCGTTGAGACTTTCGATGTGCTGAACGTTCAGGGTGGTCCAGACATCGATGCCGGCCTCGAGCAGTTCCTCGATATCCTGATAACGGCGCGGGTGACGTCCGCCGGGAATGTTGCGATGCGCCAGTTCGTCCACCAGCACGATGGTTGGTGCGCGCTTGAGCACGGCATCGAGATCGAACTCCTGAAAGCGTCGCCCCTGATGCTCGCACTCGGCCAGCGGGATGCGCTCGATACCCTCGCACAGGTTTTCTGTGTCCTCCCGGCCGTGGGATTCGATGACGCCGATCACGATCTCTTCCCCCTCGGCGATACGATCCCGGGCGGTGCGTAGCATGGCGAAGGTCTTGCCGACCCCGGGGGCAGCGCCCAAAAAGAGGCGCAGACAACCACGCGCCTCGCGACGCGTGGTTCTGAGTAGCGCATCCGGATCGGGGCGCAGCGCCTCGCGGGTTTCCGAACCGTTCATGAGCTGGCGATCATTCAGTAACAGGACTCCGTTCATCCAGCGCCAGGTTGAGGCGCAGTACATTCACAGCCGGCTCGCCGAACCACCCGGTATTTTCGGTCGCTGTCCGGATGGCCTGTTCGACAGCTGTCATGGGCAGGCCGCGCTCACGGCTGATGCGCGGCGCCTGAGCCAGGGCGGCGGCAGGCGTGATATGCGGATCGATGCCCGAGCCCGAGGCGGCCAGCAGATCAACCGGAATGCTGCCGGGTGCCAGAGCGTCTGTTGTCTGCAGCATGCGGGCTTCAGCCATGGCGCGTTCATGCAGCGCCGGGTTGCTCGGCGCCAGATTGGAGCCGGCAGCGGCATCGGGTGCATAGCCCGCAGCGGAAGGGCGGCCATGGAAGTACTGCGCCCCTGCGAAAGGCTGACCCACCAGGGCAGAGCCCACCATGTTACCTGATCGATCGTACAACAAACTGCCGTTCGCCTGATGTGGAAAGAGTACCCCACCCAGGGTAGTGACAACGAAGGGGTAGATCAGGCCCAGCAGTACGGCAAGTACGAGCATCAGACGGAACGAGGAGAGCAGCGATACGCGGGCCGGCAGTGACGTATTCATGAGGTGACTCCTGGCAGGAGAAGGGCGATCAACATGTCGAGCAGTTTGATGGCCGGGAAGGGCAGCAGTAGTCCGCCGAGGCCGTAGATCAGCAGGTTGCGGCGCAGCAATGCGGTCGCCGAAGAGGCCTTGAACCGAACGCCGCGCAGGGCGAACGGAATCAGGGCGGGGATGATCAGGGCATTGAAGATTACTGCGGCCAGTACAGCCGATTCGGGCGAGTGCAGGCCGAGGAGATCCAGCGCTCCCAGCGCCGGCATGCTGGCGGCAAAGAGTGCCGGCAGGATGACAAAGTATTTCGCCACGTCGTTGGCCAGCGAGAAGGTGGTCAGCGCGCCGCGAGTAATGAGCAGCTGTTTGCCGATCTCCACGGCAGCCAGCAGCTTGCCCGGATCAGAGTCGAGATCGACCATGTTGCCTGCTTCTCGTGCTGCCTGGGTGCCCGAGTTCATCGCCAGGCCCAGATCGGCCTGTGCCAGGGCCGGGGCGTCGTTGGTGCCGTCTCCCATCATTGCGACCAGACGCCCGGTCGCCTGCTCCTTGCGAATGATCTCCAGCTTGCGCTCGGGTGTGGCTTCGGCCACATAGTCGTCGACCCCGGCTTCCGCCGCGATGGCCGCAGCCGTGATCGGATTGTCGCCGGTAATCATCACCGTCTTCACACCCATCTCACGTAATTGTGCAAAGCGTTCGGCAATGCCGGGCTTGATGACATCCGAGAGTGCAATGAGGCCAAGCAGTCGGCTGCCCTCGGCGACGGCCAGCGGGGTAGCGCCTTCACGGGAGATGCGCTCGACCAGCCGCTGGTAGGTCGCGGGCACGTTGCCGCCGTGCTCTCGCACGAATGTCGCGATGGCATTGGGGGCGCCCTTGCGCAACTGCACGCCGTCGGGCAGGTCGACACCGGACAGTCGCGTTGAAGCCGAGAAGGGGATGAATTCGGCTCGGTCACTCAGCGTGGGCGCCGCGCCCTGGTCCCTGGCGAGTAACACGATGGAACGCCCTTCCGGGGTCGGGTCGGCCAGCGAGCACTGACAGGCCACATCGCGGAGCCGTTCAATGGCCACGCGATCGCAGGGGGTGAACTCGGTGGCGTGTCGGTCCCCCAGGGTGATCGTGCCCGTCTTGTCGAGCAGCAGGGTATCGATGCTGCCGGCGATTTCTACTGCCTTGCCGGACTTCGCGATCAGATTGGCGCGCATCGCTCGTTCCATGCCGGCAATACCGATGGCCGGCAGTAGCCCTCCGATGGTGGTGGGAATCAGACAGACCAGCAGGGCGACCAGCATGATCGGTGAGGGGGTGATGCCGACGAACCCTGCCATGGGCACCAGCGTGACCACCACGATCAGGAAGACCAGCGTCAGGGTGGCCAGCAGCACCGACAATGCCAGCTCGCTGGGCGTTTTCTGGCGGCTGGCGCCTTCGACCAGCGCGATCATGCGGTCGAGCAGTGACTCGCCCGGATCGACGCTGACCTCGATGACCAGCTCATCGGAGAGCAGTTTGGTGCCGGCACTGACGCCGCTGTTGTCGGTACCGGCTTCGCGCAGTACCGGTGCGGATTCGCCGGTGACGGCAGACTCGTTGATGGAGCCGGCGCCTTCGATGATCTCGCCATCGGCAGGAATCAGCTCACCGGCCATGACCCTGACCCGGTCGCCGCGGCGCAGTGTATCGGCAGAGACAGTGGCTTCGCTGCCATTCTTTTGCAGTTGGCGAGCCCTGAGCTGGCCACGGGTAGCTCGCAGGCTGCCGGCATGAGCCTTGCCGCGGGATTCCGCCAGAGCCTCGGCACCGTTGGCAAACAGCACGGTCGCCAGCAGCATCAGCGTCACCGCCAGGGCAAAGGCGATGCTTTCGCCCCGGACTGCCGCCAGTCCGGTATGGAGTGCGCAGACCAGGGTGCCGAGACCGACCACCGCCATCACCGGATTACGGGCCAGCGAGCGGGGCCCAAGTCGCAGCAGGGACTCCCGGAACAGGTGGCCCCAGCGAGGCCGCCATTGTGCATGTGGTGTGGCAGGGCGGGTTTGGGTCGAAGTCGACATGATGCCTTATCTCCTCACAAGCCGAGTGTCAGCTGTTCCGCGACCGGGCCGAGCACCAGCACCGGGAGGAAGCCCAGCAGGTTGATGATGACAATGACGCCCGCAGTCAGACCGACAAAGGCACCGCTGTCCATGTCCAGAGAGCCGCGACCCGCAGGAGCGGTGCGCTTGCCGGCCAGCCATGCAGCGACGGCCAGCGGGGCGAGCATGGGCAGAAAGCGGCCGACCAGCAGGGCGATGACGCAGGTCAGGTTCCACCAGGGCGTACCATCGCCCAGCCCCTCGAAGCCGGAGCCGTTATTGGCAAAGGCCGAGGTGTACTCGTAAAGCACCTGGGAGAGGCCGTGAAAGGCAGGGTTGGAAGTGCCGGCCAAGGCAGGGAAGGCGACCGTCAGCGCGGTGAGGCCGAGAATGATCAGCGGCTGGGCGAGAATCGCCAGCGAGATCCAGCGCATTTCGCGAGTCTCGAGTGGTTTGCCCAATAGCTCGGGCGCACGGCCGATCATCAGTGAGCCGACGAAGGCGGCCAGCATCAGATAGAGCAGGTAGCCGATCAGCCCGACCCCAATGCCGCCGAAAGTCACGTTAACGAACATATCCATCAGCGTGACTGCACCACCCAGCGGGTTGAAGCTGTCGTGCATGGCGTTGACCGAGCCGTTGGAGGTCTGGGTCGTCCAGCTGGCCCACAGTGCTGACATTTCCGGGCCGAAGCGCACCTCCTTGCCTTCCATGTTGGGGCTTCCGGCGATGGCCAGCCCCTCGAAGGCAGCATTCGGCATCTTCTCCGAGACGATCATGGCCGTGGTCGAGGCCAGCGAAAATGCCAGCATCACTGCACCGATCCCCATCATCAGACGGCGCCGTCCCGTCATGACGCCGATGGCAACGAGCAGTGCTACAGGGAACAGCAGCAGGGAGACGGTCTCGATCACATTGGACAGCGGCGTGGGGTTTTCCAGCGGCACACTGGAATTGGGGCCGTACCAGCCACCGCCATTGGTGCCGAGCTGTTTGATGGCGACCATTGAGGCGACCGGTCCGAGCGGAATGTGTTGCGTCGTGGTCACCGTGCTGTCCAGCGGTTGTACCGTTTGTGCCCCCTGGTAAGTGCCGGGGACGCCTTGCCAAGTCAGCAGTAGCGCCACCAGGGTGGCGACCGGCAGCATGACGCGCACTAACGTGCGCATCAGATCGCGGTAATAATTGCCCACATCGACGACGGCGCCTTTTACGTCCGAGGCTGTGGTGGAAGACGGCTTCTTGAGCAGGACGCGCGCAATCGCCAGCAGCACCGCCAGGCCCGTTGCCGGCGTAATGAACTGCAGGGTCACGATGGCGAAGGTCTGGCTCATATAGGAGAGCTGGGCCTGGCCTGAATAGTGTTGCTGGTTGGTATTGGTGGCAAAGGAAACGGCCGTATGCAGGGCCGTATCCCACGACATGCCCGGGATACGATCGGGGTTGAGCGGCAGCCACCCCTGGGCCATGAACACGCCCCAGGCCAGCAGCACCAGCACGATATGCAGCTTGGCCACGGCCCAGGCATAAGTCTGCCAGGTCATCGTGCGTTGTGCATCGACCCCGGCCAGACGATAGATTCCGGACTCGATGGGCAGAAAGAAACTCTCAAGAGGCGCCTTTCGCCCATCACCCAGTGAGTGGGCCATGTACAGCCCCAGTGGGATTGCCAGGCCGATAACCAGCGCATAACAGAGAATGACGTCGTTCATCATCTGCTCCCCTTAAAATCGCTCAGGCCATAGCAGGGCGGTGAACAGATAGGCGCCCATCGCCAGAGAGAGAATCAACAGAAAGATCTGCATTGCCTGATGCCTCGGTCGGTGGAATGAGCCAAGGCTAGGGAGTCAGGGCGTAAAAAATCGATTGGGCGTGGCGGGGAGAACCATAAAAAGAACGTAAAAATGGTGCTCTGCGCCAATTGATTCAGCGTGGTGATTGCTTTGGAAGACGAAAGAGCCGCCTGGGCAGAATCGGACTCAGCTCTCCATTTTCATGGCAATGGATGTCAGCGGTGACAGCACCGTCCAGCCGAGATGATCATAAAGGGCTCGGCCTTCTTCGGTGGCTCCGAGGATAGCGCGGCGAGCGCCCTGTTCGCGGGCAATATGGCCCAGCGCCTGCATCACGTATCGGCCCAGCCCGCGACGTTGATGGTCCTTGTGCGTTTCGATCTGATCGAAGATGGCGTAATCGTGCGCCAGCGCAAGACGACCGCTGGCGGCCAGCTCGCCATGACACGTTTCGATCTCGAGCCCCGTGAAGAGTTCGTGCCTGGTGGTTTGCATCCGATAGCCCGGCGGCAGGGCTTGTGTCAGCGACGCTGATGAGAGTGTGGTGGCCATCAGGTGAGCCTGAGGATCGAGCTGCCAGTTGTCGGGCAGTAACGAGGCTACGACGGCTATCGGCTCGAACAGCTTGATATAGACGTGGGGGTCATGGATGCGTGAGATCAGTGCGCGCACCCGGGCATAATCGGGTGTGGTCATGATGTAGCGCGCCTGCTGGCGCAGCTCACCTACCTGCACATGAAAAAAGCCGTCGTGTCGGGTTGGCGGCAGGGTTTCACGCGTGCGGGTCCAGCCCAGGACCCAGGCTTCGATATCACGCTCGCCCGGAAAGGTGTCGTCCGCTGACCGGTGCCGATCAGACACGATATGGCTCCATGAGCTTCATATTCCCTCTTGCTCCATGTCTTCAGGCGCTCTTCGGGTAAGGCCAGCGTACCGCAGCACACGGCGACGGCCATCAGAGGCGCTGATACCCCATCACGAGTTGTCGTTGGTCTGTTGATGACAGCCCGGATACGCTTCATCCGCTCGGCACTGCCGGGTAGGGCAGTCGGGATAAGCTACCACAGGCAGCAGGATGTCATGATGCACGCTTTCATTGCCGGCTTCGGGCTGGGTTTGTCGCTGATACTGGCCATCGGGGCGCAAAATGCCTTTGTACTGCGCCAGGGGCTCCGCCAGGAGCATGTGCTGTGGATCTGTGTCGTTTGTGCACTCTCGGATGCCGTGCTGATTACCGCAGGTGTATTCGGCTTTGCCGTACTGGTCGAACGTTTCGCCTGGCTGGCGGTATGGCTGCGTTACGCGGGGGCGGCGTTCCTGTTTTGTTACGGAGCACGCAGTTTGTGGGCGGCACTGCGACATGATGAAGTGCTGCTGCCTGGCGACACCGCACCCGTATCACTGTTGGCGACGCTGGGTGTCTGTCTGGCGATGACCTGGCTCAATCCGCATGTCTATCTCGATACCGTGGTACTGATCGGTTCGATCTCGACTCGTTATGACGGTCAGCAGTGGCCTTTTGTCATTGGTACCACGCTGGCGTCGGTGGTGTTCTTTTTCAGCCTTGGCTATGGCGCTTCATTGCTGCGACCGGTGTTCGCCCGGCCAGTGGCATGGAAGGTGCTCGATGGTTTGATTGGCCTGACGATGTGGGGGATCGGCGCCTCGTTGCTGTTGCCGAACCCTGGCTGAACCATGCCCATGTTCATTCATGTTGGAATGAAACCGGAAGATGGTTGGTGTGGTCATGACGGACCATTTCAAAGCGCCCCCAGCCGCTCCTGAAGTCGCAGTGCCAGCTGACGCGCGGCCTCGCTGGGGCGGCCGGGGCTGCGGTGCAGGGTGATTTCCGTACCTGGCAGTTCCGGCAGACCTGATCCCGAATCCAGAATGCGCAGTTCATTGCCGGCCATCGAAGGCGTGAGGACCGTGATCGCCAATCCCGCTCTGACTGCCGAGCGCAGTCCCGAAAGACTGGCACTGGTGTAGGCGATACGCCATGACATCCCGGCGGCATCCAGCGCTGCCAGTGCCCGCTCTCGAAAGATGCAGACGCCTTCCTGTGAAACGGCCAGCGGTAACGGTGTGCGCACGTGGGTGTCGTGGCCGGGAGAGCCGGCCCATACCATGGGCTCGCGCCAGAGCACCTCTCCCCCGGGACTTCTCGGTTGACGGGTAGTGACGGCAAGATCGAGCATGCCGCCCTTTACGTCCCGCACCAGATCGACACTCAGGCCGCAGCGCACCTCCAGCGCCACGCCGGGGAAACGGGCTTCGAACTCTGCCAGTACCTCGGGCAGATAGACCACATAGTCATCCGGCACGCCCAGCCGCACGACCCCATCGAGCCGTTGATTGCGCACATCCTGCCAGGCCAGCGTGTTCTGGCGCAGCATTTCACGGGCGTGCGCCAGCAGGCGCTCGCCAGCGGGAGTAGGTGATGCCGTGCGGCGTCCGCGCTGGAGTAGCGGGCGATCCAGCAGGCCTTCCAGCCGGTTCATGTGTGCACTGACGGTGGATTGAGCCAGATGCAACTGCTCGGCAGCCGCCGTGAAGCCGCCTGTCTCCACCACGCTGACGAAGGTTTTCAGTACCACGAGATCCAGCGGTCTGGGATTGGTCATATCAGCCATCACGTTTCGTGATCATTTGATCACGACTCTTCGTTTCACCGATGTTTGGATGGCTCCCAAAATAGCCGGCAATTATGGCATCAAACAAGTTGATCGGGAGTCTCGGCATGTTCGATAAAGGGCATTTTTCAGGCCTTGTGGCTGGCGCTTTTACTGTTGCGCTCTGGGCCAGTCTTCCGGTGCTGCGCAGCCTGGCAAGCCTGCCGCCAATGCTGGTAGCGGCCGTGGCAATGATCTGCGCAGCCGCACTGGCCCGGCTGTTCGGCAGGCTTCAGCCCAATCGTTCCGGCGCCAATCCGAAGGCGGATTGGCACTACTGGCTAATGGCGGTGGGTGGGCTGATCGGGGCGCTCTATTTCTATTTTCTGGCACTGCAGCACGGCGATCCGGCCAAGGTGACTCTGGTGACCTATACCTGGCCGCTGGGGTTTGTGCTGATGGCGGATCGACTCGCCGGCAAGGGGCTGAGAATCAGGACGCTGCTGGGCGCGGCGGTAGCCTTCATTGGTCTGATGCCGCTGGTGCTCTCCAACAGCACTGGCAGTTCAACCTCCTGGCTGGCTTATATGGCAGGCCTGGCGGCCGGTGTCTCGTGGATTGCGTTTTCGCTCTATCTGAGACAGACCGGTGGTTTATCCAGCCGGGGTTACAGCACCCTCTTTCTTCACGTGGGCGTGATCACCCTGTTGGTGCATCTGCTGTTCGAAGCCTCAGTACCTTCGGCAACTCCACAGGACTGGGCTGTGGCGGCCATGATCGGGGTCGGCCCGTACGGCGTCGCGTTCATGGCATGGGGATATGCGCTGCGTCATGGGCCTTCCACACTGCTGGGCGTCATGACTTATCTGGTGCCGGTAATAGCGGCTAGCCTGCTGGTACTGCTGGGCTGGAGCAGTCCGAGCTATCAGCTGCTGATTGCCTGCGCTGCTGTGCTGTGCGGCGCTTTGATTACTCAGGCTTCCCGATTCAGAAGAATGAAGCTGGCGTAACGCCGAATCGGCCCGGGTCAGGTGATCGCTACCATGACGCTTTCCAGCGACTCACGCGGAATATCGCGGGTAATGAATACCAGCCGGGAGCGATGATCATCATCCGGCCAGGCATCGAGTTCCATCGGTGGATGGAACACATGCTGTACGCCGTGAATGACGGACGGACGGTTGTGTCCGGCGATATTCAGAATGCCCTTGAGACGCAGCATGTTGTCGCCCATCAGGCTGAGCATGAGTTCGAGCCAGGCCTCGAAGCGCTCCCGCTGTATCGGTGTTGACAGGGTAAAGCAGTGGGCCCGGATATGATCGTCATGACGGTTGCGGTCGGAGCCGGTATGACCTTGAGCGAAACCGGGAAATGAGGATGTCTGCTGGTTAAAAGCAGTACTGAATTGCATGGCCCCAAACGCCGGCGGCGTTGCTGTATGAGTCGCAAGCCAGCGCTGCGGGTTGGAGCGTAGGCCATCGGCATCGAGTAATCCCAGCCCCATTAAGTTCCGGGCATTGATCTCTCCATTGATGATCCGCTGCTGACGAGCGCCCGGATTGATTGACGACAGTCTTGCCTGCAAACCGGAGACTTCTTCCGGGCTTGCCAGATCGGACTTGGTGATCAGCAACAGGTCGGCGACGGCGCTCTGTTTGACCGCTTCGGTGTGATGGTTCAGCGTCGATTGACCATGGCTGGCGTCAACAATCGAGACTATGCCGTCGAGACGGTAGCGGGTGGCGATCCGCTCATCGGTCATCAGGGTATGCATGATGGGTGCAGGGTCCGCCAGGCCTGTCGTTTCGATGATCACCCGATCGAACTGGCGTTTGCCCTCGCGGGCGAAGCGCCAGGTGGCGTTGCGCAGCGTCTGAGCCAGATCGCCGCGGATCGTGCAGCACACGCAACCGCTATCCATCGCCATCACCTGGGTCTCGTCAGTGGCGCTGAAGAGTTGATGATCCAGTCCGATCTCGCCGAATTCATTGATGACCACCAGCGTGCGGGACATCTCCGGCTGACGCACCAGCTGATTCAGCAGGGTTGTCTTGCCGCTACCGAGGAAGCCGGTCAACAGTGTGACTGGTATTGAAGAGGAACTGCGTTTCGCCATGGTGGTCCCTGAAACGAAATGATCACTGCAAACTGCCATCCGGAAAACCGCTCCGGATAAATTCCTGGGGGCAGAGTATTGCTACCCATCCATCTCATGCCAACCCGCCCACTCCCTCCCGGTATGCTGTAAAGGCCTTGAGTTTGCGAGACAGAAGTCAACAGTGAGGCAGTCATGCCACCTCGATGCAGTGGTCTGCAGGTGTCGGCCTGTCAGGCATGAAGATTGACGGTCCTGGGCATGTTTATTGTTATGATATAACATATATATTATAGTGCGCCATCGCTGCTGATGCCTCTCTCGGCGACGCCGGATGCTGAATACATGAATGGCGGTCGCGACGAGAACACCCTTTCTCGAAGAACACAGGACCAGGTTTGATGCACCAGGAACGGAATGTATTACCGGTCACCGTCCTTTCCGGCTTTCTTGGGGCCGGCAAGACCACATTGCTGAACCATATTCTCGCCAATCGCGAGGGGCGCCGAGTCGCTGTGATCGTCAATGACATGAGTGAGGTCAACATCGATGCTGCCATGATACGTGGTGTGCCTGGCACCGATGGCGAAACGGGAGAGGTGTCGCTCGATCGCTCCCAGGAGCGTTTGGTGGAAATGAGCAATGGCTGCATCTGCTGCACCCTGCGCGAGGATCTGCTGGTCGAGGTCCGGCGCCTCGCCGAGGAGGGGCGCTTTGACTACCTGGTGATTGAATCCACCGGTATCTCCGAGCCGCTGCCGGTCGCCGAAACCTTCACCTTCACTGACGAAGAGGGCGAGAGCCTCTCGGAGGTGGCACGTCTTGATACCCTGGTCACCGTGGTTGATGGCGCCAATTTTCTCGCAAACTACCAGGAGGCCATGTCGCTGGCCGAAGCGGGGCAGAGCCTGGGCGATAAGGATGAGCGCAACGTGGCCGACCTGCTGGTGGATCAGGTCGAGTTCTGCGATGTGTTACTGATCAGCAAGACCGATCTGCTCGACATGGGACAGTTGAAGGAGCTGACTGCCATATTGCGCTCGCTCAATCCCGAGGCCGAACTGATTCCCATGTCGAATGGTCAGGTATCGCTGGAGAAGGTGCTCGATACCGGGCGGTTCAGCTTCGAACGTGCCCAGCAGGCGCCAGGCTGGCTCAAGGAGCTGCGCGGTGAGCATACCCCGGAGACGGAGGAGTACGGTATCTCGAGTTTCGCCTATCAGGCACGGCGTCCTTTCCATCCGCAGAAGTTCTTCGAACTGATCCATGGTGACTGGTTCGGCGGCAAGCTATTGCGTTCAAAGGGGTTTTACTGGCTGGCGAGCCGGCCACAGTTTGCAGGACAGTGGAGTCAGGCGGGCGGCATTGCTCATTATGGTTTCGCCGGCATGTTCTGGAAGTCTGTACCGGAAGCGAGCTGGCCGAAGGATCCGGAGTACCGGGAAGCGATCCTGGGGCAGTGGCAGGAACCCTTTGGCGATATGCGCCAGGAACTGGTCTTCATCGGTCAGCATCTGGATGAGCCACGCATGCGACATGCGCTGGACGCGTGTCTGTTGAACGATGAAGAGCTCGCCGCGGGGGTGGAACACTGGAAAACCCTGACTGATCCCTTTCCTGCCTGGCGCTGACAAACAACGATTCGATCGCTTTCGCTTTTTGATGTGACCTGCAAGGACCGAATAATCATGAACCGCAATGATCTACCTGATATTGCCACGGAGACTTCGACGCTGCAGGGAGCGCTCTCTCGGGTGGGCATGGAGCAGATTGCCCTGCCGCTACAGGTAGCGGGGCAGGGGATCGTGGGCCGCGCATCAGCCGGTGTCAGCCTGGATAATGCATCGGCACGAGGTGTGCACATGTCCCGTCTCTATCTGGCTCTGAGTGCACTGGAAAACCGCGAGCTTTCCATCGACGAGGTGGAAGGGGTGCTCGATGCCTTTCTTGATACACACCAGGGGTTATCGGATCGCGCCTTTCTGGATCTGAGCGGTGAAGCGATGCTCAGGCGACCCGCCCTGGTCAGCCCGTTGTCAGGCTGGAAAGCCTATCCCTTTACCTTGCGCTGCCGAAAGGATACGCAAGGATTACAAGCCACCCTCGAGCTGACGATCGGTTATTCCTCTACCTGCCCCTGTTCGGCAGCACTGGCACGCCAACTGATTCAGCAGTCTTTTGACGAGCACTTCCAGGACACGCCGTTGACCCATGAGGCCGTCCATGACTGGCTGGGCAGTGAGCAGGGCGTGCCGGCGACCCCTCACAGCCAGCGCAGTCAGACGCATCTTTCGCTGCGTCTGAAGAACACGCCCGAAGCGCTGCCGCTGGAGGCGGCCATCAATCGCGTTGAGGATGCTCTCGGCACTGCGCTGCAGACGGCGGTCAAGCGTGTTGACGAGCAGGCCTTCGCGCTGGCCAATGGTCAGAACCTGATGTTCTGCGAGGATGCCGCACGTCGCCTGCATCACACCCTGCAGACGCAGGAGGAAGTGATCGGTTTCCAGCTGCAGGTTGTGCATGCCGAGAGCCTGCATGCGCACGACGCCGTGGCCAGCAGTGAGTGGAACTGGCAGGGCTGTGGTGAGGCTTTCTGATCCATTTGTTGCTATGCAATGCGCGCAGGTACGCAATGGTTGGGATATCTCTCAGGATTTGAGGATTGAAAACACCCGAACCAACACTTTAAGCTCTTTATGTTACGATATAACGTATCTTTTGGTGGATGATAATGATGCTTGCTTTCCCGGACTCGAGTTTTTATAGACGCCTCGTTGCGATGATATCCGTGCTGGGGCTATTGAGCACTTTCGGCATGGCAAGCGCTGATGAAGCAAGGATCCGGGTGGTTGCGGCCGAGAGCAGCTACGGCAGCATGGTGCAGACGATCGGCGGCGAGCATGTCGAGGTCACCTCGCTGCTGGATAGCCCCGATGTCAATCCACACGAGTTCAAGGGCAGCCCCCGGATCGGCCGTCAGTTGCAGAACGCTGATCTGGTGGTCATGAACGGAGCAGGATTCGATGGCTGGATGGGACCGCTGCTCGAAGGCACCAGTCAGGAGGGGCGAACCGTGGTCAAGGCCAGTGAGGCTGGTAGTGCCATGATCATGGCGGACAATAACTGGCACCTGTTCTACTCGCCCCGCATCATGCTGGCGACCGCCAGTCATGTCACCCAGGCCCTGAGCCAACAGGATCCGACGCACGAGCGCGACTATCGGCATGGCCTTGTGCAATTTCGCAAGGAATTGCTGCCTGTTTACGATCAGGTGCAGCAGCTGATTGCCAAATATCCGAATCTTACCGTGACAGCGACCGTACCGGTCTACAACTACATGATCCAGTTACTGGGTTATCAAAATCTTTACCACGATGTTCAGTTTGCCTCGATGCGCAACAGTCAGCCCAGTGCTCGGCAGGTCAGCGAATTCATTCAGGGGTTGAAGCAGCACAAGGTGCGTCTGCTGATCTATAACCGGCAGGTGCATAACCGCCTGACCAAAAATGAGGTGCAGAGTGCCAGGGAAGCCGGGGTGCCGGTAGTGGGTGTCAGTGCGATTCCATTACATGGCGACAATTACGCCCAATGGCAGATCAGGCAGCTCAAGGCGATTGAGAAGGCCCTCGATAAAGCGCAAAAACCGTCCTGATCATGACCTGTGATGTATCCGCAGTGCATGCTCGCGCGATTGCGGCAGGCAAGGGAGCGCAGCATGCCTTCAGTGATTTGTCATTCGAGCTGCCAGTAGCCAGCTTCACGGCGCTGGCAGGCCCCAATGGTTCCGGCAAGACGACCCTGTTCGAGACCTTGCTGGGTCTGGCGAGTCTGCGTCGGGGGGCGCTTGATGTGTTCGAGCAGTCGCCGCGCAAGGCACGTTCGGCGGTCGCTTATGTGCCGCAGGCCAGTCGTCTGTTGCATGACGGCCAGTTCATTGGCCGTGAATTCGTGGCGGCGGCGTGGCGTGCCCGGCGATGGGGGATCACCTGGCATCAGAAGGCCGCGGCACAAGCCGTGGATCATGCGCTGACTCAGGTGGATGGCCATGTACTGGCACGGCGCCGACTGGGCGAGCTCTCCGGTGGTCAGCAACAGCGTCTGCTGGTGGCGCAGGCGCTGGTCAATCAGCCGCGGCTGCTGCTCATGGATGAGCCGCTGGCATCGCTGGACCCGGCCGCTCAGGAGCAGATCGTGGCGCTGGCCGCCCACCTGAGGAATTGCCTCGGGATGACCGTGCTGTTCAGCACGCATGATGTGAATCCGGTGGTCGATGTGGCTGATCAGGTGCTCTATCTGGCGGGCGGCAGTGGTCGACTCGGTACCATTGATGAGATCGTCAACGACGAGGTGCTGAGTGCGCTCTATGGCGTGCCCATGCATGTGGTACGCGAGCGCGGCCGTCTGTTCGTGATGCGTGATCAGGCAGCGGGAGCCTCGCGCTGTGTTGCCGAAATGGCACGGGATGCCGGGAGGTGCGCATGAACTGGCCCGCGCTGCTGGA
Organism: Kushneria phosphatilytica; assembly: GCF_008247605.1. Taxonomy (NCBI): domain Bacteria; kingdom Pseudomonadati; phylum Pseudomonadota; class Gammaproteobacteria; order Oceanospirillales; family Halomonadaceae; genus Kushneria; species Kushneria phosphatilytica. Next base: position 1,272,813 of record NZ_CP043420.1, read on the forward strand.
GATGCAGTTCATGCGCCACGCCTTCGCCGCGGCAAGCTGCATTGCGATCGCCGGTTCGGCGATCGGCTACTTCGTGGTATTGCGGCGTCAGGCGTTTGCGGCGCATGCGTTGAGCAATGTTGGTTTTGCCGGGGCGGCGGGCGCCTCGCTGCTGGGCATCGACCCCCTGCTCGGGTTATTCGTCTTCGTGCTGGCCTCTGCAGTGCTGATGGCGCTGGCAGGGGAGAACGTCGGGCAGCGGGATATCAGTGTCGGCATGATCCTGATGGTCTCGCTGGGGCTGGGCATCCTGTTCGTCAATCTTTACAGCGCCAATGCGGATGCCGCTATCGGTATCCTGTTCGGCAGTGTACTGGGCATCAGTCACGAACAACTGCACATGACCTTCATGACTTCACTGGTGGTGATGGGGTTGCTGGTGATCATGTTCCGCCCATTGCGGTTTGCCAGTCTCAATGCGCCTGCGGCCCGGGGGCGAGGACTACCTGTCACGGCACTCAACCTGCTGTTTCTGCTGTTGCTGGGGGCCACCGCGGCCATGGCGGTACCGGTGATCGGCTCGCTGCTCAGCTTTGCCATCTTCATCGGCCCCGCAGCGGCGGCCCAGGCCTGGACGGGGCGGGTCGCCTCCGGGCTGGTGCTGACCATGGCGCTGGCCCTGCTCGAAACCTGGGGCGGCATCGCGGCCTCGTACTACATCAACTGGCCGGCTTCCTCCTGTATCGCGATACTGAGCTTTGCCATCTACGCCCTGGGCTGGCTCTCCTCCCGGCATGCCCTGTTTCGCCGGTTTGACAAACATATCCGCACAACAACGAGCTGATCGTTAGACGATCACCGATTCCCGGAAACCCTGCCATTCATCCCGCTTCCAAAAAGTTGTTCTGCATGAAATGTGATGTTATATCGTTAAATAAAGTGCCATTGATTCAAAAACAGGCACGTCGTTTATTGTCGTCAATGATCAATCTCTGTATGGCCATCGGGCCGGGCGTGCTGGCGCTGCCGGCCAGCGCTGATGAAGCAGGCTCCCGGGTGACGCTCACGGATAGTGGTCTGGGGCTGAAAAGTACCGATGAGCGTTTCGCCATTCAGTTGCATGGCCTGATTCAGGCGGATGGCGCGGTGTTTGATCAGGATCGTACAGAGCTGGGCAATGGCACCGATATACGTAATGCCAAGCTGATTCTGAAAGGCCACGTTCAGCATGACTGGGGTTACAAATTTCAGGTCAACTTCGCGAAAGAGGATAACCGGCAGCTGGAAGACATCTTCCTGCAGTATCGCGGCTTCAGGCCGACCACCATTACAGTGGGTAATGTCAAACAACCTTTCTCGCTGGCGTTTCTGAATGGTAATCGCAATGCCACCTTCATGGAGTTTGCGATGATCCATGAGGCATTGGTACCGAAGCGTCGGATCGGCCTCATGGCAGGTTTGCATGGTGGCAGCTGGACAGCGCATATGGGCGGTTTTGCCAACAGCGTGAAAGAGGACAATAGCGTTGGAGACAGTGGGGCGGGGATAGTTGGTCGTGGTGTCTGGACGCCGGTGCGCAGTCAGCGTCGATTGGTGCTGGCAGGGCTGGCCGGTCAGTACCGGAGTCTGGGAGATAACCACAAGGTGGCGATCAAAAGTCGCCCGGGGACACATGTCACGAATCAGCGGCTGGTCGGCTTCGGCCCCCATACCGGTTTTGCGCCGATTACTGATGCCCGTAACGTCGCAGCAGGTGATGCACAGGTGGCTGTTGTGCATGGCCCCTTTGCAGTGCAGGGAGAGTTCGTGCACAAGCGCGTCGGGCAAAAGGAGTCACACTTCGATGCTCAGGGGGGCTATATGCAGGCCAGCTACTTCCTGACCGGGGAATCCCGAGCGGCAGCCTACCAGCCGGGTAAGGGCGCGTTCGGCGCCATTACGCCGATGCACCCCTACGGCGCCTGGCAGGTGGCCCTGCGCTACGACACCCTGAAGCTCAACGACGATAGCATGGTGGGCGGCCGCGAGCAGAATCTGACGGCCGGGGTGAACTGGTATGCCAACCGTCATGTGCGCTTTTCTGCCAACTACATCCGTATTGATGCTGAAAGACCGGGTGGGCCGGATAATCGGGCCAATGCATTTGCCGCGCGAGCTCAGCTCGGCTTCTGAGCCCTGAGCCATTGACTGTCAGGCCGTTGAATGCGCGCGGCGATCGCGTGCCATCCTGGCGATGGTGATTACATTGGTGATGAAAATCAGGGTTTCTGCCAAGGTGCCGCCCACGGCACCAATGATCAGGTTGGTCAGCGCCCAGGCCAGCGCTGCACCGGCCAGCATCAGCCGCATGGGAATGCCGCGCAGCATGAACATGCCGATCGTACCCAGCACGCCGGCGGTCAGTGGTAACAGATCAAGCCAGCCTTCCCAGAAGAGAAGCGAAACGGCCAGGGTGGCGGCCAGCACGCCCGCCATGAGGGGATAACTGCCGGGATGGCGGCGCGCCAGTACGATACGCAGAATCACCAGCGTGGTGATGGCTGCCGCGACCCAGCTCGCGAACAGCAGATACTGCAGCGTGAATGCGATATTGGCCGAAATCAGCAGCTTGAGCAGACGGTCATCACGCTTGCTGGCAAACGCCACCAGGCAGATCGCCAGGGCGATGAGACTGACAATCTGACCGGCGAGCAACTGCATGACCCCTCCTGTCGGGCGTTATATCGCGATATCCGGCAAGAGGATAGCAGGCGTGGCTCTGCTGCAGGCCACGCATATCAGTTGACCGGGCTGGGTTCATGAGCTCAGGCAGGTCATGACTCTTGCGGGGCGTAACGGGAATCCAGTTGATCGAAGAACGGTTTATTGACCAGCCGCTGCCGCTCGCTGAAGGGAGCGACCAGCTGGGGGTCCTCATCAAGCCGACCAGCTCGCTGCAGTTGAGGCAGTGCCCGCTGCATGCCACAGACAGCGCTCTGCAGTGCGGCATTGGCGTAGAGCACGATGGCATAGCCGAGGGGTTCGAGCTCATCGCGTGAAAGCGTAGGCGTCTTGCCCCCAATGACAATGTTGATCAGTTGCGGGGTCTTGAGCAGGGTCGGTAGACGGCGGACATCCTCCAGGGTTTCGGTGGCTTCGATGAACAGGATATCCGCGCCCGCTTCAGCGAAACGACGGGCTCGCTCCACGGCATGCTCGATGCCATGAACGGCAGCGGCATCCGTACGGGCGATGATCTGAACGTTATCATCCTCGCGCGCGTCGACGGCCGCCTTGATCTTGCCCAGCATCTCTTCGGTCGAAATGACTTGTTTGCCACTGAAGTGACCACATTTCTTGGGCGAGATCTGATCCTCGAGCTGAATGGCATCCGCACCACTGCGTTCCAGCGTGCGAATAGTCTGACGCACGTTCAGGGCATTGCCAAAGCCGGTGTCCGCATCGACGATCATCGGCAGCTCGACCACGTCACGCACGCGAGCGGCGTGCTCGGCAATTTCATGCAGTCCGATGAACCCCAGATCGGGCAGACCCAGTGACATGTTGCTAACGCCAGCGCCGGTCAGATAAAGCGCTTCAAAGCCTGCATCCTCGACGATGCGAGCACTGAGAGCATTGAATACGCCGGGTACCAGCAGGGCGTTGCGTTCGGCGATGCGACGCCGGAAAGCAGCACGGCGTTCATTGGCTGAAGTGGTCATGGCTGAGTCTCCCTTGAGGAGTGGACTGGAGGGGTTGGGCGGCGTGGCCAGGGCGTATCGGGTCGGGCCGATTGCTGGCTGGCTGTATCGGAAGATGAAGATCCGGACTCGCCGGTGCGGTCGAGTATGGTGATTTCCCGGGCCCACCGCCGCATGAAGGCGTCACGTCTGAGCGGGTCGACAAAGGCCAGTAGAGAGGCATCCAGAGGGATCGGATAAAGATGATCGCCGACCTGATCACGTAACCTTGCCGCGGTCCAGGGGCCGACCACGCCATCCAGAGGTGAAAACAGCGGTGTCTGGCCGGCCAGCACATGCTGGCCTTTGGGCCCCAGCAGAAAGGCCATGAAAAGTCGTGCAGCCTGCGGGTGTGGCGCATTGCGCGCGACCAGCGCCGTGCGCAACAGGACCAAGCTATAGTCGGTCGGGACCTGCACGATCACTTCCGGATGGTGGCGGGCCCAGGCGATGGCATATGAGCCCAACAGATTGTAGCCGAGCCAGTAACGCCCCTCACTGAGGCCTTCCAGCATGGCACGGCTGGTAGCTTCGGGGGTGACCCCTCTGGCGCCCATGGCAGCAACCAGATCCCAGAAGCGGGGGCTGTAGCGTGCATCCTGCTGAAACAGCGAGTAGCCGACGCCACTGCTCTCGGGATCATAAGTGGTCACTCGTCCCTGAAGCTGAGGTATCTGCAGGGCCTGCAGCAACTCGCGGTGGGTCTGGGGAGGCAGCGTGTGGCGGGCAAGATCCAGGCGATAGGCGATGACCACGGGTTCAAACGTGAAGCCGAAGACTTCATTGCGCCATTTGGCCCACTCGGGCCATTGTCGTGCTTCCGGCAGGTCGAGTCGTGCCGCGCGCCCCTGATTGGCGAGCGCGACCTGCCAGGGCATGGCCGAGCTGATGTAAACATCCGCCGGCGGGCTGCCATCGCGGGCTCGGCGGTCAACGGCCAGTGTCGAGCTGTCGTGGTAGCTGACCCTGATGTTCGGGTGCGTTGCTTCGAAGGCACGTATCAGGGGTTCGGCCACGTTGAAATCCAGTGCCGCTTCAATGGTCAGACTCGATTCGGCGGCCACCGCCCGGGCTGCTGAAGCCAGGGTCAGTAGGGCAAGTACGGCTATCAGATATTTCATTAATCTCATTGATGCCGTTCGTGACTGAAGAGCAGGGCCACGCGTAATCCTCCGCTGGCAGGGGTTGTGATGCTCAGTTGCGCCTGATGCGACCGGGCAATGGAGGCCGCGACTGCCAGACCCAGGCCGGAGCCGCTGGTATCATGACGATCGCCGCGCACAAAGGGGTGTACCAGCGAGTCGCGTAGCGCTGGTGGCACGCCTGGGCCGTTATCCTCGACAAACAGTTCGTGGCCACTGTCCGTTTCCTCCACCCCCAGAGTGATCACACTGTCGGGCGGCGTATAGCGCAAGGCGTTATCCAGCAGGTTATTGATCAGCTCTCCGAGTTGCCAATCCGTGGCTTGCACCCATACCGGGTGGTCAGGCACTTCCAGGCCGAGATCGTGCATGGCACTGGCCGGACGCTGCGCCCAATCGGTCAGCCGCTCACGGGCCAGCGCCGTCAGATCGAGTCGGGTGGCGAGAGAAGTCTCATCATGATCCAGACGTGCCAGTTGCAACAGCTGGTGCGCCAGGCGCGTCGACCGGCTTGCGCCTGCATGGATATCTTTCAGGGCCTCATGCCATTGCTCGTGATCACGCGAGCGCAGGGCCAGCTCACTGATGTTCTGCAGGCCCGCCAGTGGGGTCTTGAGCTGATGAGACGCATCCGCGATGAAGCGCATCAGGCGATCATGGCTTTTGCGCTGGCGTGCCAGTAACTGATCGAGGGTATCGACCAGTTCGGAGAGCTCCACGGGGACGCGTGCAGAAATCGGGCTGAAGTCTTCGCTGTGACGCTGGCGCAATCTGTGACGCAGTCGCGTCAACGGGCGCAAGGATGCTCGTACAGCGAGCCATACGAGCACGATGGCAAGCCCTACCATCAGAATGAAACGCATCGCCGCACGCGCGACAAGATCATGGGCCAGCGCATTGCGAGCGCCGCGGGTGTGGGCCACCCAGATCTGCACCGGCTCGCGGGTCTCCCAGCCTGCCGAGGTAAACTCCCGACCAGCCAGCCGCAGCGACGTGCCCTGCCAGTCGATATCACGATAGACCGGCTGTTGTGCGACCTTTTTTTGCAGCCTGGCGGTGATGGGCAGGCTGGCATTGGCGGTAATGATCTCGCCCCGAGCCCCCAGCAGCGCGTAGAACACTCGCTCCTCATGGGGGGTGGCCAGAATCTGCAGGGCTGCTGCGGGCATGGCGATCAATGGGCGACCATCCTGCCATTGCAGCGCTTCGGCGATGGTGAGAATGGCGTCATCCAGCACCCCGTCATAAACACGATCGGCCTCGCGGTTGGCACTCAGTGTGGCTTCAAGCAGCAGGGCGCTCCCGAAAATCAGGGTCAGTCCGGCCATCCACAGCATCAACCGACGCTTGAGGGAGTGCCCACGTCGGATCATGAGGCCGGTATTTCCTCTAGCACGTAGCCCAGCCCGCGAATGGTGCGAATGCGCAGGCCATGGCCATCCAGACGCTTGCGCAGCCGGCTGATATAGAGATCGAGCGCATTGCTGCCGACGGCTTCGAAACCGAACAGACGTGCCTCAAGGAGATCCCGGGGCACCAGCTGCCCGGCCCGGGCCATCAGACTCTCCAGCAGGCTCAGCTCGCGGCGGGGCAGGGTCATCAGCGTGCCCTTCATTCTGACCTCGAAATGGCTCAGATCGATGGTGACGTCGCCGAGCGCCAGGCGGTCGGCACTGCGTTGCTGACTACGCCGCAACAGGGCACGCACCCGGGCTTCGAGCTCGCTGATCTCGAAGGGCTTGGCGAGATAGTCGTCAGCGCCCAGATCGAGTCCGCGAATCCGGTCATCGAGACCATCCCGCGCCGTCAGAATCAATACCGGTGTGGTGTCGCCGCGGTCACGCAGGGCGCTCAGCAATTCCAGCCCCCCACGCCCCGGTAAACCCAGATCCAGCAGGATCAGATCGAAGCGTTGTGTCGTCAGGGCATGAAGGGCCTGATCGCCATCCGCCAGGGCATCCAGAGTGTGTCCATGGGCTGTCAGGGTCTGACGGATGGCGCGTGTCAGCAAGGCATCATCTTCAGCAAGCAGCAGTCTCATCGGTGACCCGGGTCTGGTTGTGACTACCACCAATGTCGGATGCCAACGGACGGAGGATGACAGGTTGGTGACAGGTGGTGATGACTATGATCGCAGCCGTGATTGCGAGGCTTTTAACGGCACGATGTTGATGATGCGGTGTCGCGCGCCAGGGGCCTACCCCTGCGAAAGTCTGATAACAGCAGTTTGCAACTCTTCGGGATTCATTGAGGGAGTCTGTCATGACCATCCGCATTCGCGGTGCCCTGATGGCGCTGGGCGCTTCAGCTGCCGTCTCACTTTCGTCCCTGGGCGCGGCCCCGGCACAGGCTGCAGTCGAGCTCGACAAGCCCGAGTGCCTGGCACCCGCCAAACCGGGAGGAGGCTACGATCTGACCTGTCGCCTGGCGGCCACTTCTCTTCAGCAGACCGGTATTCTGAAAAAGCCGATGGCGGTCAACTACATGCCGGGCGGCATCGGGGCCGTGGCCTACAACCATGTCATGGGCGTGCGCGATGACGATCCCAATCTGATCGTGGCGGCCAGTACCGGGGCGGCCCTCAATCTGGCCGAGGGCAAGTTCGGCAAGTATGACGGCAGTGAAGTCCGCTGGCTGGGTGCGGTGGCCACCGATTACGGGGCCATTGTCGTTCGGGAAGATGCGCCCTGGCAGAATCTTGATGAGCTGATGGAGGATCTGAAACAGAACCCCGGCAAGGTGGTTTTTGGTGCAGGCGGCACCGTGGGGAGTCAGGACTGGATGAAGGCAGCCCTGACGGCGAAGGCTGCCGATATCGATCCGCGCAAGCTGCGCTATGTCGCTTTCGAAGGGGGTGGCGAGTCGCTGGCGGCCCTGCTGGGGAATCACATTCAGGTCTTTACCGGTGATCTCTCCGAAATCGAGTCCCAGCTCAAGGGCGGCAAGGTGCGCGTGCTGGCTGCGTTGTCGGATGAGCGTCAGGGCGGTGCATTTGCTGATATACCCACCGCGAAAGAGCAGGGCTACGACGTCGAATGGCCGATCTGGCGTGGTTATTACATGGGAGGCAAGGTCAGCGATGAGGCCTACCAGACCTGGCTGGACAAGTTCACCCAACTGGTGAAAACGGATCAGTTCAAGCAGGCGCGTCAGGCAAGAGGACTGTTCCCCTTTACCAAACTGGGGCCCGAGTTTGATGCCTATGTCAAAGAGCGCATTGCGCACTTCAATCAGCTGGCCAAAGAGATGGGACTGGCAAAATGAGTCGAGCGGCCGATCGCATACTGGGATTGATCCTGATGGCGGTAGCGGCCGCTTATGCTGTCAGTGCTGCTCGCCTGGAAGTGCCTTTTGCCTATGACCCTCTGGGGCCGAAGGCCTTTCCTTTCGGGCTGGCAGCGCTGCTGGCGGTGCTGGCAGTCGTATTACTGGTGAGGCCCGCGCCCGGTGGGCGCTGGCCCACCGGTATGCTGCTGGTGAAAGTGGTATCGACATTGGCAGTCCTTGCCCTCTACGGCCTGCTGTTCAGTCTCCTGGGGTACGTGCTCTCTTCTGCTCTGGTCATCCTGGCACTGGCCTGGCTTTTCGGTGCCGGCATTTTGAAAGCCTGTATGGCAGCCATCGGGATGTCGCTGGGCAGTTATGTACTGTTCACCTACGGCATGGATATCTCCCTGCCAATCGGTACTCTGTTCGGAGGGCGCTAGGCCATGTTCGATTTTCTGATTCACGGTTTCGGGGTGGCCCTGACCCCACTCAATCTGATGCTGGCCTTTGCCGGCGCGTTGCTGGGCACACTATTCGGGGCATTGCCCGGTATCGGTCCGATCAATGGTATCGCCATTCTGATGCCGCTGGCCTATAGCCTCGGTTTGCCGGCGGAGTCAGCGCTCATTCTGCTGGCTGGCATTTATACCGGCGCCGAGTACGGCGGGCGTATCTCGAGCATTCTGCTCAATGTGCCGGGGGACGCTGGTGCTGTCATGACTGCGCTTGATGGTAATCCCCTGGCACGCAAGGGGCTGGCAGGGCCGGCGCTGGGACTGTCGGCGGTCAGTTCGTTCGTGGGGGCCACGCTGTCCATTATCGGCCTGACGCTGTTTGCGCCGCTATTGGCCTCCTTTGCCGTCAATTTTGGTCCCGCCGAGTATTTTGCACTGATGATCTTCGCCTTCTCATCGCTCTCCGTCATGATGGGCAAGGATCCAATCAAAACGCTCATTGGTGCCGTGCTGGGTGTGATGCTGGCGACAGTGGGCGTGGATGCCGGTACCGGGGTGATGCGTTTTACCGGCGGCATGCCGGAGCTTTATGATGGCATCGATTTCGTGGTGCTGGTCATTGGTATGTTTGCGATCAGCGAGATCCTGCTGATGCTTGAGCAGCAGGGCAGTGATGGTGGTCGTCTGGCGCCGGTCGGGCGAGTGCTGGTGAAAATGAAAGAGGTTCTGTTCTGCAAGGGCGCCATCCTGCGTTCCTCGTTGTTCGGTTTCATTATCGGAGTCTTGCCGGGGACTGGCGCTTCGGTTGCCAGTGCCGTGTCCTACACCACCGAAAAGCGCCTCAGCGATCGCGAAGGTACCTTTGGTGAAGGGGATATGCGCGGGCTGGCGGCGCCCGAGGCAGCCAACAACGCCTCGGCTGTCGGCTCTTTCGTGCCGATGCTGACACTCGGGATTCCAGGCTCAGGCACCACGGCGATTCTGCTGGGGGCTCTGATGCTCTATAACATCGATCCCGGGCCGATGCTGTTTTCCGAACAGCCACGTGTAGTGGGTGGGCTGATTGCCTCGCTTTACATCGGCAATCTCATGTTGCTGTTGCTCAACCTGCCGCTGGCCGGTGTGTTTGCCCGCGTGTTGACCATGCCGCGATGGCTGCTGGTGCCGGGTATTGCACTGCTCTCCTTTGTCGGCGTGTATCAACTGCATTCCGACCTGATGGCCATCTTTTTGATGCTGGCCGTGGGCATCATGGGCTATGTGTTACGCAAGTTTGGCTTCTCGCTGGCGCCGATCGTACTGGGCTTCGTGCTGGGGGGGCTCATGGAGCAGAACCTGAGACGAGCGCTGGCGATGAGTGGAGGAGATTACGGCGTGCTGTTTGGCTCGGGGCTGGCCATTGGCCTGTGGTGTGCCGCGATCGCTGTTGTGGTGGTGCCGCTGGCCTTCAGCAGCTGGCGACGGCTGACAATATCAGCCGCGCGCTGAACCTGCTTGTGCTTCCACCGATAGCTGCTGCACCGCCAGTCGGTGCAGCAGCAGATGCCATTCGGCATAGCCCAATGGACACTGGGTCGTGGCTTCAACGCGGGCCGCATGGCGTTTCAGGCGCTCGGCAGGTATCCCTGTCAGTTCACTGGCACGTTGCCAGCCGGTTGCGGTAAGACTACCTTCCCCGGCGACATGCAAAAGCTCCCAGCCAGTCGGCGGACGCCAGTCACTGTAGACCGGGGTGGTGACTTCCTCGGGTAGCAGCGCAGCAATCCAGGCGTTGGCGGGAAGTTCGTGACGGGCCCGCAGGCGCGCGTATTCATCCAGACTCACGGCCAGCGCGTAGCGTCGATCGGCGCTGCACAGGTAGAAGTCGGCCTCGGCTGACAGGGGTGTTTCACCCAGTGCCTGGGACAGCTCGCGGTCGCTCGAAAAACCAGCGAGAACCTGCTCCTGTCGGTCGATCAGTTCCATGGGGTGGCACTCGAGCGCGTCACGCAGATTGGTGACCACGTCGGTGAGTCGGTCACTGATCTGTTCGATGATATGCGTGCGTGTACCCCTTGAGACAATCAGCCCGCTTGCGACGGTATCGTGCCCGTATTCGATATCCAGCTGTTGCCCCTGCTTGATGCAACCGACCGGGCGAATCGTGAAGGGACCGATGGAGAACGCATCCTTCAGCATGACCGGAACCTCGCTGAGCGTGACGAATGATGACGAGGGGTGATGCGATCAGCTTACCTCGCCCAGGCGAAGGCGGGTAGTGCGGCGCAATGTAGCAATCGGATATTGTTGCCCGGTCGAAGAGCACCGGGCATTTGATAGCAACGCATGAAGTTGAAGCGAGAGAGTGGCGAGCCGTCCGTTTCAGGAAAAGATCGACAGCAGATCGCGAATCAGTTCCAGCGTATTGTTGAGCGCATCAATCATGGGTGGAGACCTCCTCTCGGGAGCCGAACGATAGCCGGTCAGGGGCACCGGCAACCGTTATTAAAGTGCTTCGGAATGTGTTCTTCAAGCAGCTTGCCTGTTTCCCGATAACGCGTTTTTCATGAGCTACGCTTCAGGCGGATGATCGCTCAAGCGCGATCAGTTTCACTTTATAGCGCGATTTGTGAGGAGTCTCATGGAAATCACGACCCGTCATGATGCCAGCAACTGGTTCGTGAACAGTCAGTTTGTTGATTGGGAATGGCACGACAGTTTCGATGAAGATCGGCTGATCGACTTCGTTCATCATCACGGCAACAAGTACGATGATGAGCAGCGCATGGTTGCTGATTTTCTGATTGCAGAGGGTGAGGTGCCAGAAGAGTACGGGCTGCCGGGTTGAACCGGCAGTATAGTTCGTTTATTCCGGCTCGAAGATGAACTCGTCACTACTGTCGGCGCTGTAACGGCTGGTACCAAGCGCGTGAGCAGAAACGGCATCGCCGTCCTGCTGGCGCGCGTGACACAGTATGCTGGTGTTGTCTCGATAGGGGCGCAGGCCCGATTCAAAAGCCTGTCTGAGCATGCCGAAGCAGGTGCCATTGGTAAAAGCCTTCACTTCTTCGGGGTCAAGCTGATAATCCCCTGTATACCAGAGTGTGACTTCAATATGCCCGTGCGTCAGCTGATCCAGCCGGTAGCGTTCGAGAATATTCTTCTGCTCAGTGAGATTATCGAGTTGCCGATGAAAAGGCTGGGCAGCCAAAGGGGTGTCCTGATCCCGGGTATCGGCGGAGACGGGCAGAGCTGCAGGCAGTACCAGCAATCCCAGAACAAGGGCTACTCTTTTCGGTGAAAACCGTAAAAATGTCATGGCGTGAATGGCTTCTTTCGTCAAAAGTTTGATCCGGATTATGCAATATTGCGAAATGGCATCCATACTGGAACGTGCATAGGGAAGGTTGAACCTTCGGGAACAGAGAGCAGAAAAGGAGATTCAATGATGCTCAAGCAAGTCGCCACGACCATCGGGTTTGCGGCCTTTGCAGTACTGGCTGGTTGTGCCAGCAATGAACCTGCCAATCCTTCGCCCTATGCCCAGGCGCAGGGCTCTTATGAAGGCACTCTGCCGTGTGCGGACTGTTCAGGCATTCGCACGCGCCTCGATATCCGCAATCAGGATAACACTGGTGCCAGTTTCACTCTGAACAGCACTCGTATCGGCCAGAGCGAGAAGCCGATGAAGACTACAGGTCAGGTGCTGGTATTGCACGATGTGGGACCGAACGAATATCCGCTGGTTTATCAGCTCAAGGGCACCAACGGTAATACGATCTATAATCTGCTGCCGCTCAATAACGGTGACATGAAACTGCTGGGCCGGGACTACAAGCAGGTTCAGTCGAGTAATGACCTGACCCTTCGCAGGGTCGATTGATTCGACGCTTCTGCCAGTCGAATCAGTATTGCGCCCGGCCATTCGGCCGGGCGTTGTATATTCCGAGCCGCTAGCGGTGCATGTCAGGGACAGGGTTGTCCCGCTTGCTGAACCTTGAATGAGGAGTCATGCCATGCCTGATCTTTCCGAAGAGAAACGTATGCCGACCCCGTGTCCGGAATGCGGCAGCCACCGGGTTCGTCTTTCCGAAGTACATAATCCTACTGACAAGGTATTCTGCTCTTCATGCAATACCCTGCGTGGAGAATACAGCGATCTCGAAAAGGAATTGCTGGAGAAACCGCGCAGTGAAGCGGAGGAATTGCTCGAAGCTGCGGCCAATAGCAAAAAGCGTTCCGAGTAAACAGCAAGCGCCCGCCATGTTTGGCGGGCGTATCGGTTTCAGGTCTTGATACCGCCCCAGCCATGCTGATGACAGTCACATTCACTGCTCTGGCAAGGCGCTCGATCGGGGTGTGCTGAAGCGCAGGCTTCACAACAATAAACCTTGCCATCAAGTTCCACCGCACTGGCGGGAACAGTACAGTGGCAGTATTTGCAGTCACAGATGCGTTCGGACATGGTGCCTCCTGGCGTTCTATTCCTGCTTCAGTGTAGTGCGTTCAAGCGTATGTCTATCCCGGGGGCAGGCGATCAGCAGCCGCGACCCGAGCGGCGTTTTGCCATGGCATTGCCGGTGGGCTTGCGACTGACCCTCGGAAGTGGCTGATGGCGTTTGATCGGGCGTGTGTCAGCATTGGACAGCGTTTTTTGTCCCTCTCGCAAGCAGCCGATAATGGTCCCAATGGCCAGCAGGATGGCCAGACCGTAAGCCCAGTGACGATCGAACCAGATCAATTGTGCCATCATGACACCGGCAGCCATGAGCATCACGGTAATGCAGATATCGCGGGTAAATCCCCTGATCAGGCCATACCAGCCCAGCATGATCGCCAATAATGCGATCCAGAACAGATCCATGTTGTCTTCCTGATGTTCCCTTGCAGACATTATCGGCCTGCGAGCGATCCGGTTTATGCACTGATAAGTCGGAATGTATATCTTCAGGGTAGTGCAATCGTGCGTTCGGCATAACCGAAGAAGCGATAACGGATTGATTGAAGGAGTCTTCATGACGACAGGGAAGCATCAATGGCAGCGCTGGGGTATAGGCGGTGCGGTCATCGTGCTGTTGCTATTGGTCGCCGCTTATCTGGCTGCACCACCACTGCTGGGGCATCTGATTACCAGTCGACTGTCGTCCAAAACCGGGCACGAAGTGACGCTCGGTGATGTCTCGATCAACCCGTTTACGGCTGTGATAACCATTGATGATTTCAGGCTTGCAGGACACATGCCGGATGAAATGCCACTGTTTGCTTCGAAACGGATGCGTCTGGATCTCGCCTGGTCCTCACTCTGGCATGCCGGCTGGCACCTGCAATCGGTCGAGTTGCAACAGCCTCATCTGGCCCTGGTGATGAACAAGCAGGGAGAGTTCAATATCGGGCAACTTTTTCCGGATACCGGCGGGCCGCCAACCCCTGTTCATATCGATCATTTGACCACTCATGATGGTGTCCTGAGCTGGCAGAATCATGATCGTCATCCAAAAGGACAGGTTACGCTGAAACAGGTCGCCCTGAATATACGCAACTACGATCATACCGGCAGCCATCCCTTTCAGCTTCAGGGGACCGCCACGACAGGCGATGGTACTTTGCAGGTGAAGGGACAGATGGGCTTTTCGCCCTGGCAGGCGACCCTGGATTATCAGGGGCGTAATATCGCGCTGACGACTTTTTCCCCATGGTTGCAGAGCCTGATGCGTGCACGCGTCACACAGGGCACACTAAGCGCTCAGGGGCATTTCAGTGGAGGGAAAGCGGCCAATGGTGCTCTGCGTTTGACAGCGGATTCAGCCAGTCTCGCCCGGCCTGTGTTACAGGCACCCGAGACGGATACGGTATTGTTTTCCGCCAATGACATATCGCTTGGCACGCTGGAATTTGCCAGTCATCAGGGGTTGTCCATCAAACAGCTGACGCTGAATTCACCCATGCTGCATGCCGTGATTCTTCCCGGTATGACGACCAATCTGAGTGCTCTGACGCCGCCTTCATCCGATGCCCGATCCTCCTCCGGTCAGCGACAGGAAAAGCATGATACCGATCGCTCGCAGAAGAGTGAGCAGCAGGGCAGTCAGTCGTTCCGCTTCCAGCAGGTGCAGGTTCATGAAGGGCGTATCCGCTTTACAGATCGGCATCTGCAGCAGCCCTTTCAACTGGATATCCGTCAGCTCGAAGGTGAAATGACCGGGCTGGGCGGCGGTGGAGAAAACCCCGGCCGTCTGAAGCTCGATGGACGGGTCAATAACGCCTCTTCCATCAGTATCCGGGGACAGTTCTCGCCATTGGCCGGTAAGCTGTCGGGTGATTTGCGGCTGCAGGCCGAGCAACTCCCATTGACCGGTTTTGCGCCTTATATTCGCCGTTTCGGGGGGTATAAGGTGGAAGGGGGGACGGTACGCCTGGACCTCCACTACCGGATTCATCAGGGACAACTTGATGCTGATAACCATATCATTCTTCATCAACTGGATCTGGGCCCTGAAGTGCAGCCCGGCAGTACCGATCTGCCGCTGCGCAAGCTGATCGGTCTGCTTCAGGGGGAAAATGGTGTCATTAATCTTGATGTGCCTGTACAGGCCTCGCTGGATGGCACTTCACTCGATATCAGCCGGATAGTCTGGCAGGCGGTTGGAGAAGCCTTCGAAAATCTACTGACATCGCCGGTGGAAACGCTGTCGGCCGTGTTTGGTGATGAGAGCCCTGATCAGGGCAGTAAGTCCGGGCAAGAATCGAATAAGCGTGAAAGTACCTCTTCAAAGGGCTACACGCAGGGTCCTCTGTCGAAGGTGCCAACCGGCGATGTCGAGCGGTAATTATCTGATGGCAGGGCTGAAATGGGGCCAACGTTGAAACATGCATACCCCAGGACTGTCGGGTAGTAAACATGAGGGAATGACTGGCCTCGGGTCAGCACGATAGCGAATGGCAGGAGCAGATAACGTAATGCCGAGGTCTTGGGGATATTTGCAGGCCCTGAAAGGGGTGGGGATGGGAGTGGCAGTTCTGACACTGCTTAACGGATGCGCCAATTACGCCGGCATCAAACCTCAGGGAAAACTGACCAGCCTCAGCCAGCTTAGTGTCGAACAGGCCATTGGCAATAGTCCGATTACGCCTGCTGCATGGCCGGATCGCCAATGGTGGCAGGCGCTGGGAGATCCCACTCTCGACAAGCTGATTCACGAGGCATTGGCCAACGCACCGGATATCGATGTGGCGCAGGCACGGTTGCGATCGGCCAATGCGGCAATTGGTACTGCCCATTCGGAACTGTTTCCCTCGATTGATGCTTCGGCCAATGTTTCCCGTTCAAGGGTTTCCGAGGTTGAAGACCCGCAGGGTGTCGGCAATTACCGCTCGACCACGCGTTCCTTGAGTACCAGCCTCGATTTTGATTTCGATCTATGGGGTGGCGATCGGGCAGGGTGGTCGGCGGCTCTGGGTGAGGCGCGGGCCCAGGAAATCGACTACCGAGCTGCCGCACTGACGCTTTCGGTCAATGTGGCACGCCGATATGTCAGTCTTGCCAATGCCTACGCGGTCCGTGACGTGGCAAAGCGGCAGCTGAAGCGGGCCAGACAGATCAATCAGATCAATCAGGAGCTGCATCAGGCAGGGCTGAGCAATCGTTCCGAGACCCTGCAATCGGAGGTGTCGGTCTCCAGCGCACAACAGTCGCTGGAGTCGGCTCGGCAATCGATTCGCAGCAACCGTATCTCGCTGGCGATCCTGCTGGGCAAGGGGCCGGATCGAGGCGTCAGCATCCCTCGCCCCGAGCCGCTGTCTCCGGCACTGATGGCACTACCCTCGGTGATACCTGCCGAACTGGTCGGGCACCGGCCTGATGTCGTGGCAGCACGCTGGCGCGTTGAAGCCGCCTCACAGCGCATCAAACAGGCCAGGGCGAAGTTCTATCCCAACCTCAATCTGTCGGCGATGGCCGGCTTCAAATCGGCTCTGGGCTCCTATTTCTTCGAGGAAGCCGCAAAATCACAAAGTGTAACACCTGCCATCTCGTTGCCGATTTTCCAGGGTGGACGCCTGCGGGCCAATCTGGACAGTACCGAAGCCGATTATGATCTTGCCGTGGCGCAATACAATCAGACTGTGCTCTCCGCATTGGGAGACGTGACCCAGGATATTACCAGTCTGCGTTCCATTGCCCAGCAGCGCGAAGACCAGCAGAAGGCAGTAGCCAGTGCCCGTGGGGCATTTGATCTGGCATTGGAGCGCTATCGATCCGGGGTGACCGATTATGTCTCCGTACTCACGAGTGAACAGCAACTGCTCAGTGCAGAGCAGACACTGGCCAATCTTCGAACCAGCCAGGTGGATCAGTCGGTCCAGCTGGTTCAGGCACTGGGGGGCGGATTGAAACTCGATGCTGCGGTGCCACATTACGATGCCGGTGGCTTTCTGGATGCGCCCAATCCCGAGCGCATCAATCAGGGGCGTACCCTATCCCCATAACGAAAACGCCCCGTATCCACGGGGCGCATGACGTTCAGGTAGCGAGTAGCTTCAGGAGCCGTTTTCATCGCCGGACTTGTCGTCAACATGAGCAACAGCGCGGCTGTTATCAGCGTTATCCAGCTTGGCCAACAGCGGCTCGGCCTGGCGCTTGAAACTGGCAAGTGCCTTGCCTGACAGGTTGTCACCATCCGGCAACTTGACCCGCATGGCATTAACGGGGCCATTGCTGGTGCGGATTTCATAGTGCAGGTGGGCGCCGGTGCTGCGTCCGGTATTGCCTGACAGGGCAATTTTTTCATTCATGGTGACGGCTTCGCCCTTGTGCACCAGAGCCTTGCTGAGATGCAGATAGCGGGTCTTGAAGCCGTTGGGATGCTGGATCACGATGTAATTGCCCGCCAGTGGATGATGGCCAACACGAATGACTCGTCCATCGGCAGGCGCGCGCACGGTGGTACCGGCCGGCATGGCAAAGTCGGTTCCCAGATGCGGGCTGATGCGACCTGTAATGGGGTGATGACGACGCAGGTTGAATGGGGAGCTGATACGGTAGTGCCCCTTGAAGGGGTATCGATTGAAGGCCGGATCGAGCCCCTTGCCATTGGGGGTATAGAAATGATCGTTGTGGCGGATCACGGTAAGATCGCTGTTGTCGCCTTCATAATGCGCCGCCAGAATGCGCGAATCATAAGCCTTGCCATCGACCATGTCAGACTCGACCACGACCTGGAAGTGATCCCCCTGGCGAGCCTGTCGACGAAAATTGATCTTCTTGGACAGCACTTCGGTCAGTTCGGCGACCTCGGCGTTGCTCATGCCGGTGGAAAGGGCCGATAACCCGAAGCTGCCTTCAACGGTGCCGGCAAACAGTCGCTGTGTGGCCTGACTGGCGCGCTGAATGTCGGAAACGGCAAACGCTTCTCCTGCCTGGTCCCGCTGAAACAGATACCCCTTGCGGGAGTCCTTCATGACCCGCAGCGCCAGCAGTTGTCCCTGCTCGTTGACCTTGTAATCAAGGCTGTTGCCCACCCGCAGCCGGGTCAGGGCCTTGCGATCCGGCGCCTTGTCGAGTAGCGCCAGGACTTCGCTGTACCCCAGGCCAAGACTACGCTCGGCCAGGTCGGTAAAGGTATCCCCCTTCTGAATGGTATAGCTCTGCCATTGCGGGACATACTGCTCGTCGGAGGCGATCTCATCTGAAAGTGACAGCGGATCATCGCTATCGTCGAGATCCACCGGATCCGCCGATATGCCGCCATTCAGATCTGCCCCTGAGGCTTCACTCAGGTGGGCAGCTGCGGCAATGGCAGGCCGCACCAGGGGCTGTCCTGTTCGAGCAGTCGGTGTTTCGAGAGTGCGGGGCAGTACCGAATAAGCATAAATCGGTGTGAGCTGCTGATCTCCGGATTCGGCATTTCCTGCCTTCTGTTCGGAAATGGCGCGAGCTGCCGCATTGCTGGCTTCGGGGGTAATGGCAGCTGACCGGGAAGTACCCGCGACTACCAGCGCTGCAGCGACATCAGGTTGCGGCGCATCATTTATCGAAAGCGGCGATGTAACTTGTGTATCAGCCAGCGCATTGGAAATGGGGACTTCCAGTTGTGTTTGCTCGGAAGTCTGATGGAAGGATTCTAGTGCCTGATGCGCGCCCAGCACGGTAACCATGGTCGTAACGGGTAAAAGTAACAATTTGTGAGTGCGGGGCAGCGAACGAATGATTCGCAACATTGTGGTAAAGGCCTGTACAAGAATTATGATGACAATTTAAAAAGGCCTGCTCACCTTACCCCAATACCCGTATGCTGCAAAGCCTTAAAAGGCGGTAATAAGCCTTGCCATTTCAAGTTGCTGTTCATGAAAATTCCTCTTTTTCAGCATGTGGCGATGACCTTGAAAGCGAAATGTTCCCCATGACATGCCAGATGTGGTGAAAGGGCGCAGAGCCTGTGCTCAGGCCGTTCATGAGTTGATAACAGGATATTTTTCGAGCTGCTTTGGGTTGTGTTCAGGGCGATGGCGAGGCGGAAATACGTCAGCTTGCCTGGCAGGATATTCATTTACGTGCCATGGCACTGGTGTAAAGTCGGTCTGTTGAATACAAGAGGAAAGTACAGGTCAGTAGCATTGTGAGTGCCTGTTACTATTACTTTTCAGAGAAGTTTAAGTATTATCAGTGTGCGCTTTGTTGCACTGCATCCTGAAATACGTTTTAACCAGACGTTACATTTTCCGGGTGAACCCGAGCGATAATTTACCGGACATGTGCGCTGGCATGGCGGCTTCTTTTGATAAGTCGTTTCACCGTACTCACAAAATGGGGCCGGAATACCGTTGTCCGCGATGTAGTACAGGCATAACAGGGGCAACAGTTTCGCTGCCCATACGGGTATGTCATGTTGCCAACGGATAGAATGACGCTGGCTGACCGAGACGAATCCTGCAGGTGGCGCTCAAGTGAGAGAGACATGACGCGTTCCAGAGTAACCCTGGCGCAGTGGCAGATGCTGGCGGCTGTGGTCGATCACGGTGGTTTTGCCCGAGCGGCTGAGGTCATACACAAGAGTCCTTCCACAATCAATCATGCTGTTCACAAGCTTTCCGAACAGCTGGGCGTTCAGCTGCTGGAAACCCGCGGTCGTCGGGTCGTACCCACCGAAGCCGGCAGTATGTTGCTGAGACGGGCGCGTCAGCTGCTGGAGGGCGCCGAGGCCATTGAATCCGTAGCCGGCAGTCTGGCAAGAGGACTGGAAGCCGAAATTGCCCTGGCGGTTGATCAGATATTTCCGCATCAGGCGCTTTTTCAGGCGCTTTCGGCATTTTCCCATGATTACATTCACCCCCGGATACAGCTTCATGAATGTGTGCTCAATGGGGGCGTTGAGTTATTACAGGCCGGCCGTGCCGATCTGTTGATCAGTGGAGTCAGCGTTCCTGGCTTTCTTGGTGAACCGCTCACCCGGGTGCGTTTCATGGCCGTAGCGCATCCCGGGCACGCCTTGCACCAGTTGGGGCGTGAGCTCGATTTACGTGACCTTCGCCACTATCGCCAGATTGTCATTCGCGACTCCGCTCAATATCAGAGCAGCGATCATGGCTGGCTGAGAGCCGAACAGCGCTGGACGGTTTCGCATGTGGCTACCGCTCTGGAAATGCTGGTCGAAGGGATGGGGTTTGCCTGGGTCTCCGAAACCCGGTTGCATCATTATTTCGAAACCGGGCAGCTCCGACCTTTACCCTTGCGAGCCGGTGCAGTACGCGAGGTGCCTTTGCAGCTCTATTTTCGCGATGCCGATGGTGCAGGTCCGGCGGCTCGGGCATTGGCACAATCCTTGCGCGAGTCGGTAGAAGCGTGCCCGGCGCTTCAACGTCAAGTGACAGGTCATGATGACACTGCGTCAGTATCGTTGGAGCGTCATTCGGCCACGTAATCGGATTCGCCCGGCACAATGGAGCGCCGGCAGCTATCATCGGGGGACCGAACGGTGCAGCAGCATCGTGCAGCATGAGTACGGGAGAAGATGATGGGACTTCTGATCGACGGAGAGTGGTTCGATCGCAATTACGACACCAAAAGTCATGGTGGTGAATTCATTCGTGAGTCCGCAAAACTTCGCGACTGGATTACGCGGGGTGGTGAGCCCGGTCCCGAAGGCCAACCCGGTATTCCTGCCGAGGCCGGACGTTTTCATCTTTATGTGTCTCTCGCCTGCCCCTGGGCCCATCGAGCCCTGATCATGCGGCGGCTCAAGGGCCTTGAAGAATTGATTGGCGTCTCGGTCACCAGTCCCTACATGCTTGATGAGGGCTGGACCTACCGTCTTGAAGAGGGCTCGAGTGGCGATCCCATCAATGGTGTGCAGCGCCACTATCAGCTTTATACCCTGACCGATCCGCACTACACCGGGCGCACTACGGTGCCGGCACTGTGGGACCGCAAGCAGGGAAAGATCGTCAATAATGAGTCCGCTGATCTGGTGCGAATGTTCAACACGGCCTTCGATCATCTGACCGGTAATCGACTGGATTTCTATCCCGAGTCGTTGCGCGGGGAAATCGACCGCATCAACGCACGGGTGTATGACGACATCAATAACGGGGTCTACAAGACCGGCTTCGCCACTGAGCAGAGTGTTTACGAGCAGCATTTCATGAAGCTGTTCGAAGCACTGGACTGGCTGGAAACGTTACTGGCGGAACGACGTTATCTGGCCGGTGAATATCTGACGGAAGCCGATATACGCTTGTTTACCACTCTGGTCCGATTCGATGCCGTTTATCACGGGCACTTCAAGTGCAATCTGCGTCGCATCGAAGACTATCCTCATCTTTCCGGCTATCTGCGTGAACTCTATCAATGGCCCGGTGTGAGCGAGACCGTCAACTTCTCACACATCAAACGGCACTACTATGGCAGCCATCGGGCCATCAACCCGACCGGTATTGTCCCGCGAGGTCCCCGGCTCGATCTTGAGCGCCCCCATGCGCGTGACCATCTGCCCGGTGCCGGTATCATGAGTTACGCCTGACCGGATAAAGCCGCTTCAGCGCCTGAGCGTGTCGAGAAAATTCATGTCGATAATGGCCATCGGATGGGAGAGGGCGCGAGTGCTGTATATACCCTCCATGGCCAATACCCATCGCTCAGGCCTGCGCCCGGGGCTTTCGCAGTGATTGGGTATTCTAACTGCACTGATTCAATGGCTCAGTTGCGTCAGGGTACGATCAAAGGCATTGGCAAATTCGCGTACATCACGGCTTGTCAGCGCTGCCGGGCCACCAGTGTGCTCGCCACTGGCCCGCAGGGTTTCCATGAAATCGCGCATGTTCAATCTTGCCCGGATATTATCGGCATCCAGTGTTTCGCCGCGTGAAGTCAGCACCCGGGCACCGCCTTCGATGGCTTCGAGTGCCAGCGGCAGATCCGAGGTGATGACCAGATCACCCGCCGTCAGTCGTTCGATGATCAGTTTATCGGCAGCATCGGCGCCACCCGGCACCGAAAGCTGGCGAATATGAGGTGAACGCGGCAGGGGCAGGGCGTGGTTGGCGACGAAACAGGCGGTCAGGGCGCTGCGTGTAGCGCCGCGCACGATGATGTCGCGGATGCTGCGTGGACAGGCGTCGGCGTCGACCCAGAGCGTTGTCACAGGAAGTTCCTTGATCGGTCCGATTGGGGAAGTCAATAAGATAAAGGTCTGCAGGAAGCAAAAGTGTGTGCTAGGATAGCACTCCTTGCATGTGAAGACCTGCCATCCTGCTGAATCGCCCCCCATGAATTGCCGCTGCGATGGGGACGATTTTCCCTAGGCGCCAGCTGCGCCAAGACGCATAGATGGAGTGCACCGGTAACAGACCGGCGCGCGCATGGTCGCCACACGCTTCGATGATCGACCGCCAGCTTCGGCGGAACATCTTCAACTGAGTGCGACCCGATCGGCCATCGGCAGTGATTCAACTGCCTTGCCGATCAGACATTTTCCACCGGCCTTCAGGCCGGCCCATAAGGTGTGACATGACCTCGACTTCCGCTGCCTCGCCGAACTTCGGCGACATGGCACTGCTGCCTGCCGTGCTCGAATCTCTTGATGCACTGGGTTACGAAACCCCTTCGCCCATTCAGGCACGCACCATTCCTTCTCTGCTGGAGGGCCGTGATCTGCTGGGACAGGCCCAGACCGGCACCGGCAAGACGGCTGCCTTTGCGCTGCCGCTGCTTTCTCGACTCGAACTGGACCGGCGTGAGGTTCAGGTACTGGTTCTGGCGCCGACTCGCGAACTGGCTCAACAGGTGGCCGTGGCTTTTGGGCGCTATGGCCAGAATCTCAAGGGGCTGGAAGTCGTTACCCTTTGTGGGGGGCAGGACTATCGCGAGCAGTTGCGCGGTCTCAAGCGAGGCGGCCAGGTGGTTGTGGGTACGCCCGGCCGTGTCATTGATCACCTGGATCGTGGTTCGCTCACGCTCGAAGGCCTGAATGCCATGGTGCTGGATGAAGCCGACGAGATGCTCCGCATGGGCTTCATCGATGACGTCAAGCGCGTTCTCGAAGATACGCCGACTGATGCGCAGCGTGTATTCTTCTCGGCTACCCTGCCGCCGGAGATTACACGCATCGTCAGCCGCTTCCTGGTGGAGCCGGAGACGGTTCAGATCGAAACCAAGGCGGCTACGACCACCATCGAGCAGCGCCTCTGCCGTGTCGAAGGTCCGGCCAAGACAGAAGCATTGGCACGTATTCTGGAAGTCGAACCGGTCGATGCCGCCATCGTCTTCGTGCGTACCCGTGCCGCCTGTACGACCCTGGTCGATCAGCTGACCGCTCGTGGTGTCGCGGCTGCAGCGCTTTCCGGCGATCTTGATCAGAGCCTGCGCGAGCGCACTGTAATGCGACTCAAGAAAGGCAAGGTCGATGTGCTGGTAGCGACCGATGTGGCCGCTCGTGGTCTCGATGTGCCGCGTATTACGCATGTCATCAACTACGACATGCCTCACGATAATGAAGCCTACATTCACCGTATCGGCCGTACCGGCCGTGCCGGTCGCGAAGGCGTTGCGATCACCTTTGCCGGTGGCCGCGAAGCTCGCCGCGTACGCTGGCTCGAGCAGGCGACCGGGCAGCGCATCGAGAACATGGAGCTGCCGGATGAAAATGCCATCCGCAGCCATCGTGCCGAGCGTTTCAAGGCACGCGCAGCAGAAGCTCTCGAGCGCGGGGCCGACGATCAGCGTGAACTGGTCGAATCGTTGATCGAGCAGGGTTTTGATCCGGTCGATCTGGCCTGTGTGTTCGCCTCCATGGCGCGTGCCGATGAGCCGGCGATTCAGGCGATGCCCAAACCCGGACGCGGTAACGATCGTGATCGGGGTGAGCGTGGCAATCGTGATGGCAAGCCACAGCGTCGCCGTGCCACGCCGCCGGCCGAGGGCATGACGCGCTATCGGGTAGCCGTGGGCCACAATGAAGGCGTCAAACCCGGTCAGCTGGTCGGTGCGCTGGCCAACGAGGGGGGCATTGAAGGGGCGCGTATCGGTCGTATCGATATCCGTCAGTCGCACAGTCTCGTTGATCTGCCCAGTAGCCTGCCGTCTTCGATTCTGGCCAAGATGGCCCGTGCCCGGGTTGGTGGGCGGACGCTGGATATCAGCGAAGACCAGGGGCGTCCGGAGCGCCGCCGAGGTGAAGCGCCGGAGCGTCGTCAGCGCGCATCCTGATTGCTTTTCGCCTGCCGAGCAGGCAAGCAGTCCATCAGCAGCCGGTGCCCTTCAAGGCACCGGCTGTTTTTTCAGGGTCCTTTGTTGCCGTTGTCATTGTGATGCAGCATTTCCGGATCACGACGCTGCCAGGTCTGGGTCTTGCCGAGTAACGAGAGGCCGATAAATCCCCGGCCACTGAGTGTCTGGCCATCCGGACTGACGGTCGCCTTGAAGTCGTAGATCTTGCCGCTATCGGGGTCGAGGATCTTGCCGTTGCGGTAATGCCCCGCCTCGTTGCCATCTTCCAGATTCCAGATGATCTCCATGCCGACAATCGGCTGATTATGTCGCGGCCCACTACATTCGCTACAACGCTTGTCAGGATCGGTACCCGATTTGAGCAGTCTGACCACCGTCCCGGTGTAATGGCCGTGATAACCCTCGATCCGCACCAGCGCCTCCGGATGCCCGTGACTGCTGTCGGCTTCCCATAAGCCGGTGATATCGCGGGAGGAGGAAGAGGGTTGTTCGGTGGCCGCCGCTAATGGTGGCAAACAGGCAATCAGGCTCGACAGGGCAGCAAGGAGAGTGAGTCGGGCTCTGGCCCGGGATGAGTGTCTCGGCATTGGCACCTCCGGCAGGACGGAATTCATGCTGGTTCAGCATAATCATCCGACCTGACGGCCTCCAGTGATTCGGCAGAGATGGAAAAGATCTGCCAGGCTGTGGCACTGTGACTTACCATCGACCGATATATCGCAAGGAGGTATGACATGGCCAAGGGAGATCGTCGCAGTAAACGGGGCAAGATCTGGCTGGGCACTTTCGGCCGTCGCCGACCGAAAACGCTGCGTCAGAAGCGCCGTCGGCTTCAGCGCGTCGCCTGACGGCCGTCGCCTTTGATACAACGACGCCTCCCGCTCGGGAGGCGTCGTTGTATCCGGATGAGGTTAACCGACAATGGCGTTGACCATCAGCAGGGTGACCAGGGCTGTCGCCCATCCCAGCGTAGTTGGGATCGACATGACCAGCAGTTGATGGCGAGCATTGCGTACCCCCAGCATTCGATTGACTACCCAGAAGTAACTGTCGTTGAAGTAGCTGAAAAAGAGCCCGCCCAGGCAGGCCGCCTGAGCAGCGAGCACCATGTTGACATCCGGCATTGAAGAGAGAATCGGTGCAGAGATGGAGGCACCGGTGATCATCGACACCGTACCACTACCCTGAACGAACCGTACCAGGGTGGCGATGATGAAGGGAATCAGCACCGCCGGCAGTGCCAATGAAGCGATATGCTGGCCAATGTAGTCGCCGGCACCACTTGCCCGCAGTACTGCACCCAGCGCGCCGCCTGCGCCCGTTACCAGCAGGATAATGCCTGCGCTTTCCACGCCCTTCTCGAGATGGCGCAGCACCTCGTCGCGCGGCATTTTCGGTACCAGACCGTACACGGCGGTCAGTACGCCGATACCCACCGCAATGACCGGATCACCGAAGAACAGAATCAGCTGTACTGCAAAGGCTGGATCAGGATTGGCGTCGCTGCCGGCACCGGTTATGGCACTGATAACAGTATTGAGGAAGATCAGTGCGATGGGGAGCGCGATCGGCATGACCGAGCGTGTTAGTGGCGGCAGCTCGCTCTCCGAAAGCTGACGGGGCGCCGATTCGGGGTCCTGATCGAGCGCATCGTCACTCTCGGCCCGTATCCTGGCCTCGATGCGCGGGCCCATGAGGCGTGCATAAATCACCATCACGATCAGTGCCGGGGCGGTAAAGACCAATCCCCAGGCGATCATCAGCCCGATATCGACCCCAAAGATACCGGCCACGCCCAATGGACCCGGCGTTGGTGGCACGGCACTATGCGTAACCGCCAGTCCCGAGGCCAATGCGATCCCCAGGGCAATCACCGAACGCCCACTGTTGCGCGCCAACGCCCGGACCAGCGGATTGAGGATGACGTAGGCCGAATCGCAGAAAATCGGGATTGAGACGATATAGCCCGTCAATGCCATCGCCCAATCCTCGCGGCCCTTGCCCAGCATGCGCAAAATGGCGTATGCCATGCGCTGCCCGGCACCCGACACCTCGAGAATACGGCCCATCATGACGCCGAAACCGATCACAAGGCCGATGGTAGAGAGCGTCTTGCCAAAGCCGGTAGTGATGGCATCGATGACCTGATTGGGTGGCATGCCACCAATGATGCCGGCAATGGACGCGGCGATGATCAGAGCCAGCAAGGCATGGACCCTGGTACGCAGTACCAGCACGATCATGATGAAAATGGCTACCCCCAGGCCAATGATGACCTGAGGGCCGGCAATTGCGGTATCCGTCATGACAGGCTAACTCCCGACAGTCTTGTCAGCGGGGACGATCGGAGCACGGTCGTTCGGTTTATGGTGTGGTGTGACCCGTTTCTTCGAGATGAGCACGCACCACGGCATCGAAATCGGCATCGGCTTCGAGCCCCAGCGCCTGGGCGCGGTGGGTTTCAAGGGCGCCGGGCCAGCTGGCAGCGATTGCCTCAATGGTGGGGTCGCGCTCGAAACGGACTCGTTGTCGCGCCTCGCTGCCGACCTGACGCTCCAGCGCGTTCAGCATTTCCTCAACGGTGACCGTTAGCCCGGGCAGGTTGAAGGTGCGCCATGAATAGTTATCCAGTTGCTCCGGGGTGAGTTGCAGGGCACGTTGAAGATTGGTCACTACGGCGCGTGGCGAAGAGAGCCAAAGGGGGAGATCGGCGGCGACCGGACAGATGGCCTCTTCACCCGCTACGGGTTCACGAATGATTGAACTGGCAAATGATGAGGCGGCCCGATTGGGTCGACCGGGACGCACGACCACCGTGGGCAGGCGACATACTCGACCATCGACGAAACCGCGCCGACTGTAGTCGTTGACCAGCAGTTCCCCGATCGCTTTCTGAATGCCATAGGAAGAGCGTGGCTCGGGGGCAACATTTTCCGGTACCGGTTCGCTCTCCGGGGGACCGAATACAGCCAGTGAGCTGGCAAACAAAAAGCGGATGCGCTGGGGGTGAGCCCGGCACTGCTCCAGCAGGGCGCGAGTAGCATCAAGATTGATGCGCATGCCGAGTTCGAATTCGGCTTCGGCCTGGGAACTGACCACGGCAGCCAGATGGCAGACTGCCATGGTGTCTTCCGTCAGGGCTTGTTTGATCAGGGCTGGATCGCTGATATCACCGGTCAGCGAGGTAACCCGATCATCATCGACAGGGCAGGGCGCAAGATCGATGGAAGTGATCCGTGAAACGGGCAGGGTATCCGTGGCCGTGGCGGGATCGAGCAGGCTCTGGATCAGACGGGCACCGACAAAACCGGCGCCACCGGTAACCACCACATGCATGAGCGGGTCTCCTGAGAAAAAGATGCCGGCGCTACCTTTTATGTGGCATGCGCCGATTGGTTGATGGCAAACACCGATCAGGATCGGTTGTAATGTTGTCAGGCAAATTTCTTTTGCAGGCAATCCCGCCATTGGTCTGTGAGACGATGGTGGAGGATCGGTAAGGAAGCTACACATGAGCGAGCATTCGCAGCCGACACGCGCCCCGCACCTGGCCGAACAGGTCGCCCGACAGTTGACCCGGTCGATCCATGCCGGGGAGTGGCGCCAGGGCCAGCGTCTACCCACGGAGGCGGCATTGGGGGAGCGTTTCGGGATCAGTCGACCGGTGGTGCGCGAAGCGATCTCGATGCTGCGCAACGCCGGCCTGGTCATGTCGCGTCGAGGCAGTGGCAGTTTCGTGACTGAATCGCCGACCGTGACGTTGCATATGCCGCTGCCTTCGGCCTCGCTGAGTTCAGTCATTCGTTTGCTGGAACTGCGGCGGGCGCTGGAGGTTGAGGCTGCCCGCCTGGCTGCCATCCGCCGAACACCGGCTCAGCTACGCCGCATTCGCAATGCCGTGGTCGAAATTGATGAGGCGGTCGAGGCCGGTGATACCGGTGTCGATCAGGACATGGCCTTTCATCGTTCGATCGCCGAAGCCTGTGGCAATGAGCATTTCACTGCCGTGATTGATTTCCATAACCGCTTTCTGCATCACGCCATCACTCTGACGCGTACCAACGAGGCACGGCGCACGGTCTTCATGACCCAGGTCATGGCGGAACACGACGACATCGTGACTGCGATCGGTCGCAGTGATCCTGACGCAGCGGCGCAGGCCGTCAGCCGGCATCTCGATAATGCCGAGTGGCGGCTGAGTCAGGCGCCGGCCGATCTGCTCGAACAGGCCGGTTTCGCATCCTCCCCCACCTCCGATCAGTGAGGAGTCTGCCATGCCCCGTTTCGCTGCAAATCTGAGTCTGATGTTCAACGAAGTGCCGTTCATGGAACGCTTTGCCTCGGCCGCCGAACAAGGGTTTCGGGGGGTGGAATATCTGTTTCCGTATGCCTTCGAGCCAGCTGCTATCGCTGCTGAACTCAGGCGACATCGGCTGCAGCAGGTGCTGTTCAATTTGCCTCCGGGCGATTGGGAAGCGGGAGAGCGTGGCATTGCTGCGTTGCCCGGACGCGAAGCCGAGTTTCGCGCCAGTGTTGATACGGCGCTGCACTACGCCGAGGTGCTGGAGTGCCGGCAACTGCATATCATGGCAGGCGTCGCGCCCGAGCCGGCACAGAGGCAGGTGATGCATGAGTGTTGGCTGGAAAATCTTGCCTGGGCAGCACCACGGCTCGAGAGTGCGGGCATCACGCTATTGATAGAAGCCATCAACCACCGCGATATGCCAGGCTATCTGATCAATTATCAGCAGCAGGCCCGGGACGCCATAGAGATGCTGGGCGCGCCCAACATCCGTATGCAGATGGACTTCTATCACGCCCAGATCATGGAAGGTGATCTGTGGCAAAGCTGGCAGCAGCATCGCAATCAGGTTGGGCATCTACAGGTAGCGAGTGTGCCGGAACGTCATGAACCGGACAGTGGCGAGGTCAATTATCCCTGGCTGTTTGAGCAGCTCGACCAGGCCGGTTACTCCGGCTGGATCGGCTGTGAATACCGGCCCTGGCATGAAACCTCGGCCGGTCTGAAATGGTTCGAGCGCTGGCGAGAGCAACAATGGGACAGCTGGCAGTGATGACGGTGGGGCTTTGAGCAGCTGGTACGACTGCCTGATGGATCAGGCGCCGCCTCCAGCTGTTGTAATGATGGCCTCGGGCAGACCCATGGCATCCTGCTGAAGGCGCAGACGCCAGAGCATGGCGGATTCATCGAGGATGATGTCATCAACCCTGATCGGCTCACCGGCACGCACCGCTCGTGACAGTTGTCGATTGGCCGCCAGATAGTAGGGCAGGGCGCTGTCGCCGGCGAGTCGTGTACCCGGCAACAGCAATGCGCCGACATCGTCGATCGAGTGATGATGACCATGAGCGGTCAGTTCGGTGCCAGCGGGCAGGTCGCGTTCGGCGACAGCGATCAGGTCGAAACGGGGTAGTGGTTGAAGAGCGCCACTGGGTATGCCTCGACGTGTGACTTCAAGCAGGCTGGTAGCCGCTTCGAGGCCAAGCAGATGACGTGGCAGCACCAGAGTGGCAGTTCGGCCGTCACGGCTGACCAAATGTCCCTTTTCGGCGAGTATCTGCCAGCTCTCCCGGTCGTGACACTGCACGGTCACGAAAACGCCGCCAGCGAGGCTGAACTCGTCAGGTCGGCGCAGGCAGTGAAAGACATCAAGTCGACGGCTACCACTGAACAGTCCCCCCAGTGCACGCTCCCGAAAGAGTTCGGCTACTTCACTGATCCGGGCAATTGGGCAGTGTAGTGCTGGTATATCGGGATCGAAATCGGTGGCATTGGCGACGAGGGCCAGCTCACACAGATCAGGCACAGCACGCTGCGGCAGGGCCCGGGCTTGCTCGGCGCGCTGTGCTGTGCGCATTACCGGATCTCCCCGCAGATGCCAGAGTGCATCGAAGCCCGGTACGCCAATGGTGCGACCGTTGCTGGTCAGGGTCGAAGCGCCTTCATCGAAGATGAAGTCGTATTCGCTGGCCTTGCCGGCGCCGATAATGTCGAGTCCGAGCGTTTCGGCCCAGCTGACCAATCCGATCAACAGGCTGGGCTGATCGCCATCGACCGGCGTCACCAGACAGCCCCGGTCGCGCGCCATTCGAGCCAGCCCCGGGCCAATGACACTGTCGACTTCCTTGGATACCAGCGCCAGATGACAGCCGGCCTCGATGGCCTGAATGGCGTGGCAAGCGCCAGCTTCGGGGTGGCCGGTAGCTTCGACGACCACATGCAGGGGGAGTTCCAGCACGTTTTCCAGTCGGTCAGTAGCGATCCACTGCCCGGCCCGCCAGGCGCGTCTGGCCTGAGCCGGGGAGTGGCAGATGCGAATGTTGCCTTCATCGATGCCAGCTTCGATGAAAGCCCGGGCGGCAGCCTCGGCATCGATATCCACAGCGATACGAATATCCAGTGCCGGTATACGCTGGCCTTGCAGGATAAAACTGCGGCCGAAGCCTCCGGCACCGATTACGCAGATATGCACAGGATCGGATGTGCTCGAATCGAGATAGTGGTGCAGGTTCACGGTAGTGGCTCCCGAACAGGATCGATTACTTGTGAGTGACGCCTGGTGGGAGGCTGCTGCGTCGCCGGAAACCACGTAGACCGATCCAGCGAGAGATCAGCGGCCAGATCAGCATGAAAACACCCAGTCCCATGATGGTGCTGACCAGGGGATTGGACCAGAATACGCTCAGCGCGCCCTGCGACATCATCATTGACTGGCGGAACGCCTCTTCTGCCCGGTTTCCCAGTACCATCGCCAGCACCAGCGGCGCGACCGGGTAATCGAGTTTCTTGAACAGGTAGCCGAGCAGGGCGAAGCCGAGTACCAGCCACATGTCGAAGGTCGAGTTGGCGACCTGGTAAACGCCGGTGAAGATCACCGCGATTATGATCGGGCCGATAATGGCGAAGGGCACCCGCAGGATCGAGGCGTAGAGCGGGACCGTAGCGAGTACCAGGATGACCGCTACCACATTGCCCAGGTACATGCTGGCGATCAGCCCCCAGACGAAGTCCGGGCGGGTGATGAACAGCATCGGTCCCGGTGTCAGGCCCCAGATCATCAGGCCGCCCATCATCACCGCTGCGGTGGCCGAGCCGGGCACGCCCAGTGCCAGCATCGGCAGCAGTGCAGAAGTGCCCGCAGAGTGATCGGCTGCTTCAGGTGAAACGATGCCCTGCGGCTCGCCCTTGCCGAAGCGTTCGGGATGTTTCGAGAAGCGTTTGGCGATGCCATGGCTCATGAACGAGGCTGCCGTGGGGCCAGCGGGGGTAATACCCATCCAGATGCCGATCACGATGCTACGGATCAGCGACAGCCAGTAGCGCGGCATTTCGGCAATGGTACGCAGTACATCGCTGACACGAATACGGGTCTTGATTCCCTTGAAGTTCAGCCCTTCCTCGGTGGTGACCATCAGCTCGGCGATGCCGAACAGACCCATCACTGCGACCAGAAAGCTGATGCCCTTGACCAGGTCCGGAATACCAAAGGTCAGTCGCAGCCCGCCCGACATGGTGTCCATGCCAACGGTGGCGAAGGCCAGTCCCAGCATCATGGACACCAGGGTTTTGGAGGGAGCGCTGGAGCTCATGCCGATGAAGCTGGCGAAGGCGAGGAAATAAACGGCGAAATACTCCGGCGAGGAGAACTGGAGCCCGAACTGTGCCACCCAGCCGGAGAGCAGGGTGATCATCACCACCCCGGAGAGGGCGCCCAGCGCAGCGGCAGTAAAGGCCAGTGTCAGTGCTCGGGTGGCCTGGCCATTGCGGGCCATGGGGTAGCCATCGAAGGTGGTAGCGACTGAAGAGGGCTCACCGGGGATATTGAACAGGATCGAGTGGTCGACCCGCCGAACAGCGCGCCCCAGTACATGCAACTGAGCAGAATGATGGCTGACACCGGATCCATGGTGAAGGTCAGCGGTAGCAGCAGGGAGACGCCATTGGGCGCACCCAGGCCAGGCAGGACCCCGACCAGCACGCCGAGCAGTACGCCTACCACCATGATCGCGATGTGATAACCGCTCAATACAGTGGCAAAGCCGTCCATCAGATAGGCCAGATTGTCCACGCGACTTCCTCCTTCGGCACCGAGCGTCGTCAGTGATGCTCAGTAGATGCCAAGCCAGCCTTCGAGCGGGCCCTTGAGCAGCGGCACCTGGAAAGCCAGTTCGAAGATCAGATAGAAACTGACGCTGACGGCGATGCCGGTAAGCGCCGCGATCCACCATGCGTAGCGACCCTGCAGTCGCATCGCGAACAGCACGTAAAGCGTGGTGCCGACATAAAGACCCAGCAGCACCGAAACCACGGCGAAACCAATGACCGGCAGTGCGAATCGACTCAGTGAACGCGTCCTGGCGCGATCCAGAAAGACATCGTCGCGATGGCGCTGTTGAATCAGGGTGCGCAGCAGATTGATGACGCTACCGGCCACGATCAGCAGACCGATGTAGAAGGGGAAGTAGCCCGAGGCCGGTGCGTTGTTCTCCCAGCCGATACCGACCTGCCAGGCCCCTGCGCATACCATGACCCCGATAACGCCGGTCAGCACAGCGGTCATGATTTCCATGCTGTAGCGAGAAAGCGAGCCCTTTTCCATGTCAGCCTCCCGGAGTGACAGGCGGGTGCCCGCAGGCACCCGCAAGTGGGTCAGTTGACGCTCCAGCCTTCCTGTTTGAAGACTTTTGTCACTTTGGCGGTGTTATCGGCGATGTACTGTTGGAGTTGCTTGCCCGACATGAAATCGCTGGTTTGTACGGTCTTCTCGGTATAAGCCTGCCATTCGGGAGTCTGGCTGACCTTTTGCAACAGCTCCCGATAGAAAGTAACCGCCTCTTCAGGGGCGCCTGCCGGCAGCCAGACGGTGCGCGGCATACGGTATTCACTGATGGGGATGCCTTGTGACTGGCAGGTGGGGATATCACCCCAGCCCTTGTCATCATGTACCGGTTCACCCCTGGGCAGCGGCTCGGGGCTGAATACGCATAGCGGTTTCACCATGCCGGCCTGCCATTGGCCGAGGTTTTCGTTGGGATTGTTGACGTTGGCATCGACATGCCCGCCGGCGAGCTGTACCAGTGCCTGACTGCCACCATTGAAAGGGACATAGCGAAATTCGGCCCCGGTTTCTTCGGCAATCATGCTAACCAGTGTCTGATCGGTATCCTTTGACTGACTGCCGGCAAACTGCAGCTTGCCGGGTTGCTGTTTTGCTGCAGCAATGAAGTCGCTGGCACTCTGGTAAGGGGCCTTGCCGTTGACCCAGATCAGGAACTCATCGAGCGCCATGGCGGCCACGGGCTGCAGATCGCTGGCCTTGTAGGGCATCTTGCCGACTTCGGGCAGCAGGTATTCGTTGTTGGTGCCGAAAGTGAGCTTGTAGGGATCGTTCTTCGATGCAGCGGAGTAGACAAACCCTTCGGCGCCGCTGCCACCACCCTTGTTGGTGACGATGATGGAGGCATCCATCAGATCATGTTTGGCGATGATCGACTGCACGGTACGCGCGAAGGTATCAGTACCGCCTCCGGGGCCCGACGTAACCACAAATTCCACCGGCCGCGAGGGCTGCCAGGCCATGGCGGCAGCCGAGACGGTCATGGCCGCGCCGAGCAGGGTGAGTTGACGAATCATGAGCGTGTCCTCTGAATGATTGCCTTTTTCATGGCAGACGACGGATGGCGACTGTTCAGTGCGTTGCCTGGGTCCGGGTCTGTTTGCTTTGCTCCGCCATACGGGCGGCCAGCAACAGCGCCTGACGGGAAGCTCCGATATCGGCGCGGCCCTGTCCGGCGATGTCATAGGCGGTACCATGAGCGGGCGTACAGATTGGAAAGGGCAGGCCACCGAGCATGGTGACGCCACTGTCGAAGCCCATCATCTTCATGGCGATCTGACCCTGGTCGTGGTACATGGTCAGTACGGCGTGGAATCCCTCCCTTATGGCTCTCAGGAACACGGTATCGGCAGGGAAGGGGCCCTCCACTTGCCAACCCCTGGCCCGGGCGCGCTCCACGGCTGGCGCGATAATGTCGATCTCCTCGCGACCGAAGCTGCCCCCATCGCCAGCGTGCGGGTTGAGTCCGGCCACGGCGATGCGCGGTTCACCGATGCCGGATTGCTCGAGACAGGTACGGGTCAGCGCCAGCTCATCGACGATGCGTTCCTCGCTGAGCAGTGATGCTACCTGTGCCAGAGGTACATGCGATGTCACCCGGGCATTCCAGATGTTTTCGAGCACATTGAATTCGCGGGCCTTGCCGGTAAAACCGAGGACATCGGCGACGAAGCGAATTTCATCGTCGTAATCGGGCCATGCGTAGCGCATGGCCTGTTTGTTGAAGGGCGTAAAACAGACTGCGTCAGCGTGACCGTCACGAGCCATCTCCAGAGCACGCCGGAAGTTCTGGGTAGCGAATGCGCCTCCAGCCGGTGTGGCATGGCCCTGCTTGACATCTTCGGGCGCCAGATGTGCCAGATCGAGCATCACGGCACCGTGCGCCGGGAGTTGTTCTTCAAGAGGTGGAATATCGAGCGTCACCCCTGCAACGCTGGCACCTTTCTCGAGGATACGGCGATCGCCGATGATGACCAGGCGAGCGGCCTCGAGCACGATGGAGTCTTTTGCCAGTCTTGCGGTCAGTTCCGGACTGATGCCCGCCGGATCTCCCATGGCCAGTGCAATGATCGGGCATCTTTTGGCGTGCTGTGTCTGCATCTGATAGGCCATGTTCAATCCTCATTGAGCGCCTCGGGGGAGCCGCTGTCATGAGAAGAGATTGCACCTGTCCGAATAATGTATACATTATACAAAGGTATGGAGATGGCCTCTGCCAGCCCTGGTGAGTACTTCGGCATAGTGGCGCCGTGGTTCGTGATAACCGCTTCTGTTTCAGGAGTAGAAAGTTTATTTCCACCGACCATTATTCTGTTCGACCATGGGGTTTGCAGAGGCGACCCCTTCAGAGCAGTAGCGTGAATGACATGACCTGGATGAGCGCATGAAACAGAACGGATCAGACCCGGCCGGCGGTACCGGTACCATTGCACGTTACTCGCTGCACGATGCCATCGTCGGCAGGTTGCGTGACATGATCATCGAAGGTGAACTGACGCCCGGCGAGCGCATCTATGAGGGACCGCTGTGCGAGAAGCTGGGCGTATCACGTACTCCACTGCGCGAGGCGTTGCGTTTTCTGGCCAGTGAAGGGCTGGTAGAGCTGACGCCCAATCGTGGCGCCTCGGTACGCCGTTTCAGCGCGCGCGATGTCGAAGACATGCTGGTGGTCATTCGGGCGATGGAGGAACTGGCCGGCCGGCTGGTCTGTGAACAGGCCAGCGATGAAGAGATTGCCGAACTCCGGATACTGCATGACACCATGCTGGAACATTATCGTGCCGGTAATCGACTGGAGTACTACAAGACCAATCAGCTCATTCATATCACCCTGGTGCGGCTATCGCACAACGAGTCGCTGATTCAGGCGCATGCCGGATTGCACTCGAGACTCAAGCGAATTCGCTTTATCGGTCACTCCGGGCCGGAAAAATGGGCGGCTGCTGTCGCCGAGCACCAGGAAATGATCGATGCCCTGGAAGCCAGAGACTGCCATGCACTGATCGATGCACTGGGACGGCATCTGGCCAATGCATGGCTGCGAGTCAAGGATCAGGTCTGATTTTATACCGTTATCTTCATCTGATGCCTACGGATTGTTTCTGGTCAATACACTACAGCCTCGGACATTGAGATAAATGGCATAGAGTGACGTAGTAGCACAGATGAAGAGACGATTACGCTGCTGTCCGCCAAAGGTGACATTGGCAATGGCTTCAGGCACATGGATACGCCCCAGCAGAGTGGCATCAGGCGCATAACAATGAACCCCGCCGCCACTGCTCGACCAGAGATTGCCGTGGGTATCGATACGAAAACCATCGAACAGGCCGTAGTCACACTCGGCGAAGATTTCCCCATCCTTCAGGGTGTGATCGTCCTGAACCCGGAAACGACGAATATGATGTGGCCCATCAACATGGTGAGTGGCGCCGGTATCGGCAATGTAGAGCCACTGTTCGTCCGGTGAAAAAGCCAGCCCGTTGGGTTTGTCGAAGTCATCGGCTACGCGGGTCAGAGTGCCATCTACGCCAAGTCGGTAGACGTGACAATCCATTTCGGCATCACGCAGTCCGCCTTCATAGTCGCTATCGATGCCATAACTGGGATCGGTAAACCAGATCGAGCCATCGGATTTCACCACGACATCATTGGGTGAATTGAAGCGTTTGCCTTCGAAACGATCGGCGAGCACGGTGAGACTGCCATCGTGCTCGGTACGAGTCACACTGCGACTATGGTGTTCGCAACTGATCAGGCGACCTTCGCGATCCAGCGTATTGCCATTGCTGAAGCGTGCAGGCTGACGGAAGACACTGACCCGCTGATCGGTCTCGTCAAAGCGCAGCATGCGATCATTGGGGATGTCGGAAAACAACAGATAGCGTCCGGCCGGGATATACACCGGCCCTTCACACCAGCGCCCCCCACTCCAGAGATGCTCGAGCTGAGTATTGGGCAGAATCAGTCGGGTAAAGCGTTCATCCTCGATGGTAAAGATATCCGGATATTTCATGTGCCTGGATCCATTGGCTGGTGAATGTTTCCAGTCTCGTCAGTCGGAGCGGATAACGTCATTACGACCAAGGTGGCAGCGGCCCGGTATGCTGATCAGCCAATTTCACTGTCGGGCTCCGGCATTTGCAGCGAATAAAATCGCTCTCATTCGACTACGCTGCGGGAGCAAACGGTGACGCGAGGCATCATGAGTATCAATTTCCGAGAGCTGCACGACTGGACCGTTGATCCCGAGACGGCCATTGGCCTGCAGCATCAACTGGCACCAAACATCATTCGGGAAGGTGAGCCCGAACACGTTGAACATATTGCTGGCGTGGATATTGGCTTCGAAGACGAGGGTGCGACCACTCGCGCCGTGATCGTGCTGATGCACTGGCCTTCGCTGGAGATCGTCGAGCAGGTCATTCATCGCGAAGCGACCCGCATGCCTTATGTGCCGGGGCTTTTGTCATTCCGTGAACTGCCGGCGGCAATCGGTGCCTTCAAGCGCCTGGAAGGTACGCCTCAACTGGTGATGGTGGACGGCATGGGCATCGCACATCCGCGCCGGCTGGGAATCGCCGCCCATCTCGGTTTATGGCTGGAGCTGCCGACCATCGGTGTTGGCAAGAGTCGATTATGTGGACGCCACGAACCGGTGGCCGAGGAGAAGGGCGCGCGTACGCCGCTGGTCGATCGTAGTGAAACCATTGGGATGGTGCTGCGTACCCGGGAGCGGGTGAAACCTCTCTATATTTCAACCGGACATCGGATCGGATTGGATAATGCGGTTGAATGGGTCATGTGCTGTCTGACTCGCTACAAACTGCCCGAGCCGACCCGGCAGGCCGACCGACTGGCTTCCCGACGTACCCGGGCCCTGCGTAACGACAGCTGATATACGGATGACGTATACGCCAACCGACCGTCAGAGCATAACGGTCTGATCCTGACAGAAGCGGTGAGCGGGCAGCGTCCAGGCGCCGCTGCCCGTCGAGCCGCATCACTGTCCGTCGATTTCCTGAAGCTCTTCCAGACCACGGAAAAGGGCCTGATGAAACTCTTCCGGCGCCTGAATCTGGGGGGAGTGGCCGAGCTCCGGAAACTGGATCAGCAAAGCGTGAGGAATGCGGCTGGCTATTTCCGGCCCCAGCTGGTCATAGTGCCCCAGTTGCTGTTGTACCTCAGGGGGTGAGAAAGCCTTGCCAATGGCGGTGTTGTCCTGATCACCGATCATCAGCAGGGTAGGCACCTGCAGCTGGTTAAACTCGTGGACGATCGGCTGGGTATAAATCATTTCGTAGGTCTTTGCCTGACTCCAGGCGTTGATGAATTTGCCTTCTCCCCGATACATGCCGGCCTGCATCTGTACCCACTTGTCGTAGCGTGGCTGCCACTCGTCGGCATAATAGGTACTTTTCTGGTAATTGCGGATACCTTTGGCGCTGGTCCTGCGAGTGCTTTCGAACCACTGATCCACGGTGTGATAGGGCACTCCCTTGGCCTTCCAGTCCTCCAGCCCGATGGGATCGACCAGCACCAGTTGCTCGGTGGTGTCGGGGTACATCAGAGCATATCGGGTAGCCAGCATACCGCCCATCGAATGCCCCATGATGGTGGCACGTTCGATATCCAGCTGGTTCAGCAATGCATGCGTATTACGGGCCAATTGATGCAGGCTGTACTGATAGTGTTCTGGCTTGCTGGATTTGCAAAAACCGATCTGATCCGGGGCGATGACACGATAACCACGCTGGGTCAGCGCCTCGATAGTGCCTTCCCAGGTGGCGCCGCAGAAGTTCTTGCCATGCAGTAGTACGGCGGTGCGTCCGTTGGCTTCGCCCTGCGGTGCCACATCCATATAGGCCATTTCCAGCTGCTGGCGCTGGCTTTTGAAGCGGTAGAACTGCACATTGTGAGGATAGGAAAAGCCCTCCAGACGAGGCCCATAGACCGGCTCGGCATCGCTGGCTGCTGAATCGCCATCAGCGGCCAGGGTCTGCAGAGGTAGGCAGAGCATGCAGACCAGCACTGCCCGATACCATGATGAAACCTGCATCACTGACTCCTGTTTCAGATTTTGAACTCAGTCTGGTCGAGCGCCGCCGGAAAGGGTAACGACCGATAGGATTATTAAGCCTGCATGAAGCTCAGTCACGAGGACATGACGGAATGCGGCTATGCCATGCTGATAGCCTGAAGACCTGGCTACACTCGAGTCAGTACATTGATTTTGAAGTAGGTAGTGGGCGATGAAGCCGGGGCCGCGGTATCCATCCGGTTCGGGTCGAACTTCGCAATGAGCAAGACGAGACACTGGCCATGGGTGTGGGGGCGTTTCGGCCTTCCTGGCAGTCGAACAACAGGCAATGAGTTTTACAGCACTGACGACAGCTCGGTGCTCTGGCATGATCGCTCTCGTTTGAATCTTCGCAGCAGCCAAAGGGACTGGACAGCATGCAAAAACGCAGTATCGGCGATTTCTTCTGGACAATCGCGCTCTGGCTTGTCATTGGTGCACTGGTGCAGTGGCTGATGCAGGGATATCAGGTCTCGGGGCAGGAAGCTTCGGGGTTGCAGAACGCCATGGGGCAGGCCGCGGCAGGTGATATTGGTTCCGGTGATGATAGCAAAAGCGGATTGACGACCTACTGGAATGCGCTGGTGGTTGTCGCCCTGTTTTTCAGCGTGCTGGCATTTCTCATGCGTGATCTGCTCCGGGAGAATCCGGTGGCGCGCCTCTCTCGTGTGATCGGTGTCCGGCTGCTGGGCACGACGTTTGATATCGGCCTGTTTGCCCTGGGGGGGACCCTGTTCCTGCTATGGGGTACTCCTGCCGAGCAGTCGACAGTACCGCAATGGCAGGCACTGTTCATCGGCATTGGACTGCCATGGTTCATTGCCATTCTGGCGGTGCTGGGGGCCATTCAGGCATTGCTGAAATACAGTCGAGCATCGCTACTTGATATCCCGGCTCTGGAATTCAGGCCCATGGCTCGGATAGGGCTCTATCTCGGGTTGATGGTGTTGCTGGCTCTGGTGGCCTGGCTGGCGATCTGACGCTGTTTGATGTCCGTATGTCGTGCCCATATCGGGCATGACACTGTGCCGGGATGTGCATATATCTACATCCCGGCATGCCCCTCCTGAGACGCGCAATCCCGCTCATGGAGGCTGAGAGCCGCTCGATGATGGCTC
Source organism: Kushneria phosphatilytica (assembly GCF_008247605.1). Taxonomy (NCBI): domain Bacteria; kingdom Pseudomonadati; phylum Pseudomonadota; class Gammaproteobacteria; order Oceanospirillales; family Halomonadaceae; genus Kushneria; species Kushneria phosphatilytica. The sequence continues at coordinate 1,312,908 of NZ_CP043420.1, forward strand.
GAAGCTTCATTACGGTTTTCTTATCCTATCGTCTAATGGCGATTGTTTTAGGCCAAAGATCGAAAGAAAATGGTGTTTCTGAATCCTGTCTGAATTGCTGGCGGGGTAAAACACACGTTCAAGGGGTAGACATGAAAACCTACAGCAAGGGGTGCTGCGGTGTACTGGCAATCGGCATGCTGGCTGCCGGGACACAGGCACACGCGGCGTCAGCCTTTGACCCCAACGGTGATTACATGTTCGGTGACTGGGGGGGCGCTCGGTCGAATCTGGCTGATCAGGGCGTGACCTTCAATCTGAAATACATTTCCGAGTCGGCTTACAATCTCGATGGCGGCTACCGGCATGACCATACTGCCAGGTATGCCGACCAATGGACGGCAGGGGTCAACTTCGATCTCGACAAGCTGGCCGGAATTCCGGATGCCCAGTTTCAGATCACGTTGACGGATCGCAACGGCGATAATCTGACCAATGATCGTCTGGTCAATCCGAACGATGGGGCCATTTCCTCGGTTCAGGAAGTCTACGGTCGCGGCAATGTTGTTCGACTGACCCAATTCTGGTTCAAGCAGAAACTGGACGATGGTCGGTTCAGCTACAAGCTGGGACGTATTCCGGTGGGCGACGATTTCGCCGTATACAACAGCGAGTTTCAGAATCTCTATCTCGGCAGTGGTGAGCCTGGCAATCAGAATGGGGGGATCTGGTATAACTGGCCTGTTTCACAGTGGGCAGCGGTGGGTCGCTGGAACCCGACCGATCAGTACTATGCCCAGCTCGGCGTGTTCAATCTCAATCCGCAGAATACCGATCCTGATCGTCACCTCGACATCTATCACGACGATGGTACGACCGGCACGCTGATCCCGGCCGAAATAGGCTGGACGCCCAAACTGGGTAGTGAAGGTTTACCCGGAGCCTATCGTCTTGGCGGCTATTACAGTACCGCTGATGCGACTGATTACAGTGCTGATCCTGCCGACGAGTCGACCAATGATGAACGTTATGGTCTCTACTACGTGATCGATCAGCAGGTGACAGCGCGAGACGGCAATATCAATCGCGGTCTCAGCGTGTTCAGTCTGGGTGGCTGGAATGACGATGATTCTTCCTATATCCAGCGTTATATCTCCGGTGGCCTGACCTACAAGGGGCCCTTCGATGCTCGGCCGCAGGATGAAATCGGCTGGGGGCTGGCTTATGCCAAGGTCAATGATGATTACAATGACTATCAGCGTGCTGTCGCCAGAGCCGGTAATACGCCCCTGCCTTCACAGGGTGAAGAATACGACACCGAACTCTACTATTCGATTCATCTTGCCAACTGGTTCAAGCTGCGTCCGAATCTGCAATACGTCGTCCATCCCGGAGGTAACTCCGATACGGATAATGCCTGGGTAGCAGGTGCCTCGGTATTGGCCACCTTCTGATTATCAGGGTCAGGTAGCGACCAGCATTCGACCTGCTGTTCGCACCCCGTCAGCGTTTGCGCTGGCGGGGTGGTTCAGTCGGCCATTCTTCGATCTCCGCCCCCGCTTCAATCAGCGGCAGTATCTCGTATAGATACTCGGTGCCGTGGCGCAAGCCACACTCCCAGATCACGACCACTCGCCAGCCGAGTTCCAGCAACCTTTGCTGCTGACGGCGATCGCGTTGCACATTGCCTTCCAGCTTGTCCTGCCAGAACTGTTTGCGGGTAGCGGGTGAGGTGGCATAGAAACAGCCGTCATGACGATGCCAGAAACACCCATGTACGAACAGGGCACAGCGATAGCGCGGCAGGACCAGATCGGGCCGCCCCGGCAGATCGCGACGATGAAGTCGAAAGCGATAGCCGCAGGCGTGCAGATAGCGTCTGACCATCAACTCCGGCTGGGTATCACGGCCCTTGATGCCAGCCATCATGCGGGAACGGGTAACGGGATCGACAATATCAACCAAGGTTGTAGCAACTACACCGGGGAAGTGGAAAGATCACGTTCAGTGTAGACGGTTGTGATGATGTCTCTGTGCATTGATTATCGGGAAATCCGCTAGGCAGGCAGAGATTCGAAATGCCAGATCGCTCTGAGACGAGCATAAAAGCGAATTTCTGCAGCGGATTGTGTCAGTTTCTGCCGTTGTTCGTCCTGCAGAATCATTTCATGAGGGTCGGGACTCTCTACATGACGGATGGTCAAAAGCCGACGCTGCTCGAGCAGATAAAGCCCTTCGTCCTGAAACCCTGTACAACTTTCGGCCAGCATGAAATTACCTGGACCGCAAAAGGGAAAATGGCTGTCAGGATCCGGAATCAACAGGTGATCGCCAAGCTTGCGCAGCGCTTCGGGTAGAAAACTGCGCGCCAGTTGGCTGATTGGAGGCTTGTCAGCCCGCAGTGAATCAGGCGAATGATCAAATACGAACATGGGCAGGGACTGATAGTCCGTGCCCATGCGAGTGTCTTCGACACGATACTCCTGCTGCCCCAGCAGTTGGGTAATATTGCACCCCAGCGCCCGGGCCAGCGGTTGCAGCCGCGAGTGACCAATACGCCGTATGATGCCGTTTTCCCAGTAGGAAATGGTGACGTCCGAGACGCCAACTCGCCGAGCCAACGCAGCCTTGCTGAGCCCCGCCTGCTCCCGGAAGCTGCGTATGCGGGCACCTAGCTCATTCATCATCCACTCTCTCGTTGAACAGGCGCTCAGCATATCGGCCTAATCGTTAAGTGTGCTTCGGTCAGAATGATCAATGATAATATTTAATACTTTTTGGCGCAGCTACATCATGCTTTCTAATGTCGCTGTTGTGGCGGATCAGTTGAAGCATAACGATCAACTCAGCCAGTGTGCCACCAGGGGGAGCGCAACGGCGCTGAAAGCACCATTCAACCCCATCGCCAGACTCGAAAAGGCACCCGTGCGCGCAGAGATGGTAAAGGCGCGAGCGGTGGCAATCCCATGACCGTTGATGCCCATGGCAAACCCCATGACACGTGGATCGTCACAGTGCAGCATGCGTGCCAGGGGCGGCGTAATGGCTGCGGCCAGGATACCGGTGACCGTTACGATACCGGCGGTCAGACTGGCCATGCCGCCAAGCCCGGAGGTGATCACCACAGCAATTGGCGTTGTTACCGATTTGGCCGCCAGGGATTTCAGTATTTCCGGTGACAGACCCAATGCCCAGGCAACGCCAACCGTAGTCGCGGAGGCGACCAGCCCGCCGACAACCAGGCTTGCCAGCACGGGAACGAGTAACTGGCGAATGTGTTGAAATTGTTCGAACAGGGGTACCGCGAGCCCCACTGTCGCTGGTCCCAGTAGCAGAGTCAGCCAGAGCGCCTGCTGTGAATATTGCTGATAATCCATCGGCAGTATGGCAATAAACAGGGCCAGCATACAGCTACCGGTCAATAGAGGCGGCGCCCAGCTGGGTTCACGCACCCAGCGAAAGATACGCAGAGCGATCAGGTACGCTGTCAGAGTCAGGACAATGGCCAGGGCCGGTGTGTTCATCAACTGATGCATGACATGAGAGGTGATATTCATGAGATGTCTTCGCTACGCTGTGTACGTCGCTCCTGCCAATTGACCATGGCGCGCATGACCAGAAGTGAGGCACAGACACTGACAATAGTGCCTGTCAGTACGGCCAGTGCCAGTTTCCACCAGATCGAGCCAATGGCGGCTCCCAGAAAGAAAATGCCCGTCGAGCTGGGCAGAATAAGCAGTGAAAAGTAATGAATCAGCGAACGTGAGGCGTCGATCAGTGTGGTGGACACGCGCCCACTGATCAGCAATGTAATGAGCAGTATCAGCATGCCCAGCACACTGCCAGCCACTGGTACCCCTGTAGCACTCTGAATCAGATTGCCGATGACCAGAAACAGCATCAGCCATGAAAAACCAGCCAGCATGAGATCCTCGTTAACTGTTTGAATGTGATAAGGCGCCTGCCTTGGCTAACTTCCTGATACCACTCTCTTCGACCATTGTAGGGTACAGCGTCATATTCAAAGAAGGTGAAAAAAAGGGGAGGCCGATATCGTTTGATGGCAGCTTGACCTTTAGGGTGCTGGAGGCTTGGATTAGGCATGGTCATTCTTGATTCAGCATGGTCGCCAGGAGCTCAATAAATGGTAAAACGGATTCAGTTTGCCCGTACCGGTGGACCTGAAGTACTCGAACTGGTTGATGGTGAACCTCGTGACCCGGCACCGGGTGAAGTCAGGGTTGCCAATAAAGCGATCGGGCTTAACTTCATTGATATCTATTTTCGTACTGGTCTGTATCCGACCGAGTTACCCTCGGGGTTGGGTACCGAAGCGGCAGGTGTTGTGGATGCCGTGGGTCAGGGCGTAAGCGATTTCGAACCTGGTGATCGAGTTGCCTATGCGCAGGGGCCGCTGGGGGCTTACAGCGAGTATCATGTGCTGCCTGCCGAGAAGGTCATCCAGCTCCCCGATACGATAGGCATGGAACAGGCCGCTGCCGGGATGCTCAAGGGGCTGACCGTGCAATATCTGTTGCGCCAGACCTATCCCTTGCAGGGCGGCGAAACCATCCTGTTTCACGCAGCAGCAGGGGGCGTGGGCTCCATTGCCTGTCAATGGGCCAGAGCTCTGGGAGTACGCCTGATCGGTACTGTTTCCTCCTCGGAAAAGGCCGAAATTGCCAGCCATAATGGCGCATGGGCAGTGATCGATTACACAAAGGAGAATGTTGTCGAGCGGGTCCGCGAACTGACGGATGGTGCCATGTGTCCTGTGGTATATGATTCGGTCGGACGCGACACATGGGAAACCTCACTGGATTGTCTGTCGCCACGCGGAACGCTGGTCAGCTTCGGTAATGCTTCAGGTCCTGTGGAAGGCGTCAATCTGGCGATTCTCAACAAGAAGGGGTCACTGTTCGTCACACGTCCCAGCCTGGGCGGATATGCCGATACCCGGGAGCGTTTCGAGATGATGTGCCGCGATCTGTTTGATGTCATCGAGCGCGGCGATGTAGAAATCCATATCGGTCATCGCTATCGGCTGGCAGAAGCGGGTGAGGCTCAGCAGGCGCTGGCCGAGCGCCGTACCAGCGGTTCCACCATTCTATTGCCCTGATGTGGCGTCCTACCACTCGATGGGCTGGTCGTTCCAGTCCCGAAAGGTGCCCGTATCCTCCGGGGTACGGGCATCGAGTACCCTGAGCAGTCGCTCGGCAACAAAATCGGTTGAAAACAGTTTGCCTGCCGGCACTCGGGTCTGAAAAGGCTGTGAAAGCCTGGTGTCGGTGGTGCCAGGGTGCAGGCAGAGCACAATAGCCTGATGATTACGCCTACTCAGTTCGATGGCTGCGGTTTTCATCAGCATGTTGTGAGCCGCCTTGGCTGCACGATAGCTGTACCATCCCCCAAAGCCATTGTCTCCGATCGATCCTACCCGGGCAGATAATGACGCCACGATCACGGGATGGCGCATCAGGTTTTCATGCAGTATGGCGAGCAGCATTGCAGCAGTGGCTGCATTGATATGGAAACTGTGCATGAGTGCGTTGAAGGAAAGCTCCTCAAGACGCTTTTCCGGCCAGAGTGAGGAATTGCCGGCCTGTTGCTGATGTAATACACCGATGGTGTTAAACAGCAGATGAACCGGCTGGCTTCCCAGCGCCTCGTGCAGGATTTCAAGCCCGGCCTCATGAGTGACATCGGTTTCGATGATCTCCAGACGCGGATCCTCCGGTAACGCGCCGCGCTCGTCATTCTCGGGTGTGTGACGAGTCACCAGCAGCAGCCGGCCTGGCCGTGGATCATCGCTCAGAGCCCGCAGTAGAGCGCGAGCAATGCCGCCTCCGCCGACAATCAGAGCCGTATAACCATCCGGTAAATGTTTCAGCACGAGAGACTACCTCTCGGGGTTAAAGCACGATCTGTTGTTGCAAGGCACTGAATCGGCTGTCGATATCTTCAAGCAGTTGCTGTGGTGGGCCTATCTCCAACAGATGCCCTTCATCCATGATGCCGATGCGATCGAGCTGATCAAGTCCGCTCACATGGTGCGTGATCATCAACAGTGTGCGTCCTTTTGCATGCGTCCGGATCGTGCTTAGCACGCGACGTGCGGTTTGTTCATCGAGTCCTTCGGTCGGCTCGTCCAATAGCAGGATGGGGGCATGGGTCAGCAGGGCACGGGCAATACCGAAACGCTTGAGCTGGCCACCTGACAGTGAACTGCCGCCTTCGTCAGGATAGCTGTCGAGGCCCTCGGGTTGATCGCTCAGCCAATCGCTCAGGTCCAGCGCCTGCAGTAATTGATGCAGTTCGTCATCGCCGGCTTCCGGATTGCCAAGCTTCAGATTGTCGCGATAGCTGGCCACGAACAAATGGGTATCCTGAGGCGCGATGCCCATCGAGGCTCGCAGGGTAGGTTCATCCAGGGCGTCTATGGACACACCTCCCAGCAGGATCCTGCCATGAGTCGGTGACAAAAAGCGTACAAGGGTATTGAGTAGCGTTGTTTTGCCACCTCCCGAGGGCCCCAGCAGAGCAAAATGCTCCCCGGGTGCCAGGGTCAGCGAGAAGTTGCTCAGGGCGGTGGTGCCATCATCGAACCTGACCTCCAGCTCACGGATATCGAGTCCGTTGTCGTTTGGCTTGTCCAAACTTTCGGCAGGAAAACAGATGCTCGGTACCCGGGTAGTCAGTTCTTCGAGACGGCCTGCAGCGCGCTGAATTCGTCCCAGGTTCTGCCAGGCCTGGGGCAGCATGGCGACAGCTTCGAAGGCGCCCATGATGCTTAATCCCATTAGCGCAATCAGGGTTGGCGATAGATTGCGATGCAGCGACCACCAGGCCGCCATGGCCAACACGACGGTAATGGTAATGCCCAGTAGAATCTGTGAAAGCAGCTGTGAACGCCCCCATACCCCCGCAAGGGCCAGCTCATGAGCGTCGCGCTCCTGCTGATCCTTCAAAAGGCTCTCGGTTTCGGGTTGCCATCGTTCGTAGAGCAGCAGTTCGGAAAGCGCCGGCAGGCGCTCGAGCAGTCGGGCTCGCAGATGCGTGTTCAGAACCTGCCAGCGGTGGGAGAGATGATGACCGCGCCGCCAGGCAAGCCACGGGCCAAGTGTACCGGAAATGGCCAGCGCCACGGCCGCGAAAAGTCCAATGGGAGGCGCGAATACACCAATGATGACACCACACAGCACGATAATACCCAGTGCCACGATCGATGGTGTCACCACGCGCAGATAGAGATTGTCGAGCGCATCGACATCAGCAGTCAGCCGTGCCATCAGATCGCTGCTGCCATAGTGTTGCAGTGCAGTAGGCGAGAGAGGCTCAATGGCTCGGTAGAGGTGCCAGCGCAAGCGTGACAGGAGTTTCAGAGTGCCCTCATGAGAAGCGACACGCTCGCCATAACGGCCCGCTGTTCGGGTAATGGCAAACCCCCTGACCCCCGCCGAGGGTAGCAGGAAATTGAAAGTGGCTGCAGTCGCGGCACTGGTGCCGGCCACTGCAGCGGCAGAAAGAAACCAGCCGGAGAGGGCGATCAATCCGACGCTGGAAGCCAGTGCAATCAGATTGAGCAGAATGCCCAGTGCCATTAGCCATGCAAAAGGGCGCATCTGGCCAAGCCAGGGGCGCAGATCAACACGGGCTGGATCAGCTGAAGGCGCGGACATGAGCCGCCTCCCTTGAAGTATTGTTTGCCAGTGGGCCGCCCGGAGCGCGCAGGGCTTCGAAAGTATCGATTGCCACGGCGCGCCCCTGGTCCAGCATCAGCACTCGGTCGGAGAGCTGCAGCAGGGCGAGTCGATGAGTCAGCATGATGACGGTTCTGCCCTGACAGAGTCGCTTCAGTGCGGCCAGTACGCGTGCCTCACTATCCCGGTCAAGACTGGCAGTAGGTTCGTCAAGCAGCAGTAGTGGTGCATCGCGCAAGAAGGCGCGTGCCAGGGCGATGCGTCGCGCCTGCCCACCGGAAACGGGTTGCCCCCGATCACCCAGCAGGGTCTCCAGACCATCTGGTAAGCGCTTGACCCAGTCACTCAGGTCAGCCTGGGCAAGTGCCTCATGCAACTGCTCGTCACTGGCCTCGATATTGGCCAGTCGCAGGTTGTCTGCCAGTGTCCCGGACAGAATAACTGGCCGTTGTCCAACCCAGGCGATGGAGCGTTGCCACTGTTCGGGCGCAAGTCGCGCGATGTCGATTTCCTGACCGTCGTCACCCTGCGCCAGCAGGGCGCCTTCTTCCAGCCGCATGAACCCCATCAGCACATTGAGCAGCGTGGATTTGCCAGCGCCACTGGGGCCGATGACGGCTACGCGTTCTCCTGCCTTGATCGTCATGTCCAGATTCGAGAGGGCCGGTGAGCGTTGACCGGCATATCGCCCGGTTACCTGCTGCAGGCGAAGTGACAGCGATTCGGGCACTTCCCATGATTCAAAGGCCTGCTGTTCGGCAATTGGTCGCTCAAGAATGGGGATCAGATCTTCTGCGGCTGCTTCGGCTTCCGCCTTGGCATGATAATGCACGCCGAGATCACGTAGCGGCTGATAGAACTCGGGCGCCAGGATCAGTAGAAAAAGACCGATGAAAAGGTCTATGCCATGTCCCCAGGTGCCGAAATGAAACTGGCCGAGATAGGAAAAACCGATATAGAGCGCCAGAATGGCAATCGAAACCGAGGAGAAAAATTCAAGCGCAGTAGAGGAGAGAAAGGCGAGACGCAGTACTCGCATGGTGCGCTGCCGAAAATTTTCCGAGGCTTCGAAGACGTTATCGGCGTGACGTCGGCTGACCCCAAAAAGCTTGAGCGTCGGCAAGCCTCGCAGGGTATCCAGAAAGTGGCGACTCATGCGTCCCATTTCGAGGAACTGTGCTTCCTGACGACCGCGTGCACCGAATCCGACCATGATCATGTTGAGCGGAATCAGGGGGCCGGTAACCATTAAAATGATGCCGGCGGCCCAGTTGAGAGGAAAGACCACGGCCAGAATGATCAACGGTACGGTGGCGCAGAGCATGGTCTGGGGGCGAAAGTCGGCATGATAGTTCTGTAAGGCATCAACCTGATCCCAGATACGGTTGCCCAGGGTGGCGCTATGCTGGCGCTGTGCCCAGAGTGGACCGAGCCGTGCAAGACGCTCGAGCAGGTCACGGCGGACCGACTGCCTGATGGCAATACCGGCCCGGGCACCGGCCCAGGTCTTGAGCCAGGCGAGCGCGCCACGGCCGGCAAAGGCCAGTGGTAGCAGACACAGGGGCAATAGCAGGGTGCTCAATGGGGCGTGGTCAAGCACCATTCGCTGGGCGACAGTAGCGATCGACCAGGCCTGCACCAGTAACAGCAGGGTCGACAGCGTACCAGCCAGCACACTGAGCCGCTGCCATGGTCCGGCTCGTCGACTGGTGGTCCGTAGCCACTGGCGCACGGTAGGAAGCTGAGCCATGAAACCTCCGGGTGGCCCTGGAAATCGATAGTGTAGAAACGGCAGGTTACAGCGGCCCAGTGACGCGTTGTCGCAGCAGCGCCATGCATTCGTGTCGATGCTGCCAGAAAGCCGTTCGATTCACGTATAATCGTAACACCGTTTCATTCTCAAGGCTGACGAAGGCTCCATGACTGTACGTACCCGTATCGCGCCGTCGCCGACCGGCGATCCTCACGTTGGCACTGCCTATGTGGCTCTGTTCAATCTCTGCTTTGCCCGTCAGCATGGTGGTGAGTTCATCCTGCGTATCGAGGATACCGATCGTGAACGCTCCACCAGTGAATCCGAGCAGATGATCCTCGATTCTCTGCGTTGGCTGGGTATCGAATGGTCCGAAGGGCCTGATATTGGCGGTCCTCACGCCCCTTATAGGCAGAGTGAGCGCGGCGGCATCTATACCGATTACGCTCAGCGTCTGCTCGAGAGCGGTCATGCCTTCCGCTGCTATCGTACCGGCGAAGAGCTCGATGAAATGCGCGAGGCGCGCAAGGCACAAGGGCTTTATACCGCCCTCAAGTTTGCTGATCTGGCCTTGCCTGAAGAGGAACGGGCCCGACGTGAACAGGAAGGTTGGTCCAGTGTTGTCCGCATGCATGTACCTGACGAGGGCACCTGTGTCATTCATGACATGCTACGAGGTGAGATCGAGCTGGATTGGGCGCAGGTCGATGCTCAGATACTGATCAAATCCGATGGTATGCCGACCTATCACATGGCCAATGTGGTCGATGATCACCTGATGGGCATCACCCATGTGTTGCGTGGTGAGGAGTGGATCAACTCGGCGCCCAAACATCGGCTGCTTTATGAATATTTTGGTTGGCCGATGCCCGAGCTCTGTCACCTGCCGCTGCTGCGCAACCCTGACAAGTCAAAGCTCTCCAAGCGCAAGAATCCAACATCGATCAATTACTATCGGCGGATGGGTTACCTGCCCGAAGCTGTCATCAACTATCTGGGACGCATGGGCTGGTCGATGCCGAACGACCGCGAAAAGTTCACCCTTGATGAAATGATGGCGCATTTCGACATCAACAGGATCTCGCTGGGCGGGCCGGTCTTTGATCTGGAAAAGCTGACATGGCTCAACGGCGTTTATATTCGTGAGGATCTCGATGATGAGGCCCTGATGCGCCGGCTGATGGAGTGGTCCTTCAACGAGGAGTATGTTGGACGGATTCTGCCGGAAGTGCGTCCACGGGTGCAGACACTTGCCGAGGTCATGCCTCTGGCCGGACATTTCTTCAGCGGGTTGCCACATATCAATGCGAACAGCTTTGAGGGCATTCGGCTTGAGCAGGAGACTATCGTGACCCTGCTGCAGTTTCTGGTCTGGCGTTTCGAAGCCGTTGGCCATTGGGACAAGGAGCATCTGTTGTCGGTTGTGCAGGAACTTGCCGGTCATTTCGAGCTGAAGATGAAGGCTTTTCTGGCGCCCGTGTTTGTAGCCATTACCGGTAGCCAGACTTCGACATCGGTTATGGATGCCATGGTCATTCTCGGTTCCGACATGACCCGGGCCCGCTTGCGGCATGCCATCGAGCAGCTGGGAGGTGTCTCCAAAAAGCAGACCAAAAGGCTCGAAAAGCAGTACCGTGAAATCGGTCAGGCCGGCGCTTGACCATGATGGGGCGCATGCGTATCATGCGCCCCGTTCCTGACGCGGTCCCACCTGCAGGGTGAGGCTCGGCAGGCAGCAAGTGGGGCCTTAGCTCAGCTGGGAGAGCGCGACACTGGCAGTGTCGAGGTCAGCGGTTCGATCCCGCTAGGCTCCACCATTCTCCTCTCATGGTTTCCCGTCTGCGTCGTAGAAAGTCATCGCGGATCGGCCATTGCCGTCCAATCGATGCTGTCATGCAGTTATCACATCCATGACATCAAACCGAAATCCGGCCTTTTGCCTCTTGACACGGCTACTTACTTGTCCACTGCCGTGACCTCTCTGTCGTGAAACATTCACTCCTGCTCCGCTAACCTGTGTTTTGACTGGTTTTTTTATAAAACCCTTTCAATTCAGTAGCTTACAGTTGGCTAAAAATTGCCCAATTTGTAGATAAGCCCTCTGTCATGGCGATTGAAGACGGTTCTGCAGTGGTTACCCACAATGTTATCCACAGAAAGTGTGGAAAACATGACACCCTTCTCCTGGCAGGGAAAACCAGAGGACATTGAACAGAGCAGGGAGAGGGTACCACTATCGATCCGGAGCCGAGCGCTTGTGGTTTAAATGGTGGCCCTGACATGAAAATGCCCGCTGACCTGATGGGCCAGCGGGCAATGGAAAAGCTTTAAGCGCTGCTCAGCCCTGGCTGGGATAATCACGCTGGGTATAGCCAGTATAAAGCTGGCGTGGACGACCGATGCGAACACCATTGGCGATCATCTCGTTCCAGTGCGATACCCAACCAATGGTGCGGGCTACGGCGAAAATGACCGTGAACATGTTGGTGGGGACCCCCAGAGCCTTGAGAATGATGCCCGAATAGAAATCCACATTGGGGTAGAGCTTGCGCTCAATGAAGTAGTCGTCTTCGAGTGCAATCTCTTCAAGACGCTTGGCGATCTTGAGACGTGGATCATCTCCCATGCCCAGCTCGCTGAGCACTTCATCGCAAGTCTCTTTCATGACCTTGGCGCGTGGGTCAAAGTTACGATAAACGCGGTGACCGAAGCCCATCAGTCGGAAGGGATCGTTCTTGTCCTTGGCACGGTCGACGTAACGCTGAATGTTCTCCTCGGACTCATCACCGATTTCGGCAAGCATGTTGAGGACGGCTTCATTGGCGCCACCATGTGCCGGACCCCATAGAGCAGCAATGCCGGCACTGACACAGGCAAAGGGGTTGGCACCGGTCGAGCCTGCCAGGCGCACGGTGGAGGTGGAGGCATTCTGTTCGTGATCGGCATGGAGCATGAAGATGCGGTCCATGGCCTTGGCCATCACGGGATTAACCTTGAACTCCTCGCAGGGGTTGCCGAACATCATGTAAAGGAAGTTCTCTGCGTAGTCCAGGTCGTTACGCGGGTACATGAAGGGCTGACCAATATTGTACTTGTAGCACATGGCAGCCAGGGTGGGCATTTTGGCAATCAGGCGAATGGCCGACACTTCACGGTCATACTCCTTGGTGATGTCCAGGCTGTCGTGATAGAAGGCAGAAAGTGCGCCGGCAACCCCGCACATGACAGCCATGGGATGAGCATCGCGCCTAAACCCCTTGAAGAAGTTGGCGATTTGCTCATGCACCATGGTGTGATTGCGAATACGGCTATTGAAATCCTCGTACTGCTCATCGTTGGGCAGTTCGCCTTCGAGCAGCAGGTAGGCCATTTCGGTGAAATTGGAGTGATCGGCCAGTTGATCGATGGGATAACCGCGATGCAGCAGAATGCCATTGGCACCATCAATGAAGGTGATGCCTGATTCGCAGGAGGCGGTAGAAACAAAGCCGGGGTCGTATGTGAAGTAGCCGCTCTTGACCAGGTCGCGTACGTCGATAACCTCGGGTCCTGCCGTGCCTGAGTAAATTGGCAGGTCAATCGGAGCGTCCAGCCCCTCGATGGTCAGCTGCGCCTTCCTGTCAGCCATTGTGGCCTCCTCAATGTTGGGTAAGCTACTGTCCCGCCTGATATGTTCGCCATATAAAGTCAGCCCACTATAGATTTTGGCGGGCGATTGTCAATTTGCCGCCAATCCGGCGAGGCGCGGTCCGCTATCATTTCAAGCATGGTCCGAGTACTGTCCGGACACAACCGTTTCAACGCTTTTGAGCGGATGTCATTCACGTGCGTCAATTTGTCATCCGGCATGCCCGGGCATATAATAATTGACCGCACGACAGGCGCTTGCCCGGGCCTGCAGCGTGGTTTGGCCTGACCCGTCTGACCTACCTCCAATCAACCCCGGTCGGTCTGCCGAACCGGGTCGAGAGAGTGAAAGAATCGTGACTAGTAAACGCCCCAGTACAAGCGTCAAGCGTCCGACCAACCTTGACCTTTCCTCCATCCAGTTCCCGCTTCCCGCACTCGTATCCATCGCTCACCGCATTACCGGCGTTATCATGTTCGTCGGGCTGATCTTTGTGCTCTGGGCGTTCGATACCTCCCTGTCTTCTCCCGAGGGTTTTGCCTCGGTACGTGATGCACTGACCGGTAATGCGCTCGCTCAACTGATCGCCTGGGGGCTGCTGTCGGCTCTCTCCTATCACTTTGTGGCCGGTATCCGTCATCTGATCATGGACATGGGGTACGGTGAGACCCTGCAAAGCGGTCAGCGAGGCGCTCAGCTGACGATCATCATCACTGCGGTTCTCGTGGTTCTGAGTGGAGTATGGGTATGGTAACCAGCATCATGAATCTGGGGCGCAGTGGCGTCTCCGATTGGCTGATTCAGCGTGTTTCCGCTGTTATCCTGGCGCTTTATACGATCTTTATCGTTGCCTTTCTGCTGTTTCATTCCGATCTCGATTACAGTGCCTGGTCATCCCTCTTTGCCCAGACCTGGATGAAGGTGTTTACCCTTCTGGCACTGCTTTCCGTGGCGGCGCACGCCTGGGTCGGGCTGTGGATCGTGGCAACGGATTACATCAAGCCGGCGAATATACGGATCGCCACACTGACTGTCGTGATCCTGGCGCTTTTCGTTTTCGTGGTCTGGGGCGTTCAAGTCCTCTGGGGAGCCTGAAGCATGGCACAAATGCGTAGCCTGACATTTGACGCAATCATTATCGGCGGCGGTGGCTCCGGCCTGCGTGCCGCCCTGGAGCTGGCCAAATCCGGTAAACAGACGGCCGTGCTGTCCAAGGTCTTTCCGACCCGCTCGCACACCGTTTCCGCACAGGGCGGTATTACCAGCGCCATTGCCAGTGCCGACCCCGAAGATGACTGGCGCTGGCACATGTATGACACGGTCAAGGGGTCTGACTACATCGGCGATCAGGATGCCATCGAGTACATGTGTACCGAAGGGCCGAAAGCGGTCTTCGAACTGGAACACATGGGCCTGCCATTTTCCCGCTTCGATAATGGCCGCATCTATCAGCGTCCGTTCGGTGGGCAGTCCAAGGACTTTGGCAAGGGTGGTCAGGCAGCACGTACCTGTGCCGCAGCCGACCGTACCGGGCACGCCCTGCTGCACACGCTCTATCAGAACAACCTGAAAAACAACACGGTGTTCCTTGATGAGTGGTATGCCGTGGATCTGGTGCGCAACAGTGCCAATGATGTCGTCGGTGTGATCGCCATGTGCATCGAAACCGGGGAGACGGTGCTGATCAAGTCGCGTGCCACGGTACTGGCAACCGGAGGCGCCGGCCGTATCTACTCCTCTACTACCAATGCCCTGATCAATACCGGTGATGGTGTCGGCATGGCATTGCGAGCTGGTTTCCCGGTGCAGGATATCGAGATGTGGCAGTTCCATCCGACCGGTATTCACGGTGCAGGCTGCCTGGTCACCGAAGGTTGCCGAGGAGAGGGCGGCTATCTGATCAACAAGGATGGCGAGCGCTTCATGGAGCGTTACGCGCCCAATGCCAAGGATCTTGCGTCGCGTGATGTTGTGGCACGCGCCATGGTCCAGGAAATGCTGGAAGGCCGTGGCTGTGGTGAAAACGGCGATCACGTCATGCTCAAGCTCGACCATCTCGGCGAGGAAGTGCTGATGAAGCGCCTGCCGGGCATTGTCGACCTGTCGCGGACCTTCGCTCATGCCGATCCGGTCAAGGAGCCCATTCCTGTGGTGCCAACCTGTCACTACATGATGGGCGGCATTCCCACCAATATTCATGGCCAGGCGCTGACCATCGACAAGGATGGCAATGATCGGGTTATCAACGGGCTCTATGCCTGCGGTGAAGTAGCCTGTGTTTCAGTCCACGGTGGCAACCGGCTTGGCGGCAATTCACTGCTCGACCTGGTGGTCTTCGGTCGGGCGGCCGGCATGTTCATCGAAAGCGCGCTCAACGAGGGAATCGAGTATCTCGAGCCGAGCGAATCCGATGTCGAAGGCGCCATGAAGCGTCTCAATCGCTGGAATGAATCTGACGACTCCGGCGAGTCGATCCCTGCGCTGCGCAACGAGCTGCAGCAGGTCATGCAGAACAACTTCGGCGTTTTCCGCAAGGAAGAGTACATGCAGAAGGGCGTCGACAAGCTGGCTGATCTACGCAGTCGCATTGACAAGGCCTGGCTGCCTGACAAGTCCGATACCTTCAATACCGCTCGGGTTGAAGCGCTGGAGCTCGATAACCTGCTTGAAGTTGCCGAAGCCACTGCCATTGCAGCGCTGGAGCGTCGGGAAAGCCGTGGTGCCCACTCGCGGGAAGATTATCCCGAGCGCGATGACGAAAACTGGCTGAAGCACTCTGTCTACTATCCGAGCGAGAAGCGCCTCGGCAAGCGTGATGTCAACTTTTCGCCACGCACTGTCGATACCTTCCAGCCCAAAGCGCGTACTTATTAAAGAGGGAGTGAGATGTCCAGACTCACGGTCTCCATCTATCGTTACAATCCGGAAACCGATGACGCACCGTACATGCACGACTATGAGGTCGATACCCAGGGTCGTGATCTGATGGTGCTCAATGTCATCCAGATGATAAAGGAACAGGACAGTACCCTGGCCTATCGTCGCAGCTGCCGCGAAGGGGTCTGCGGTTCGGATGGCATGAACATGAACGGCAAGAACAGTCTGGCCTGTGTGACGCCCTTGTCCGATGTGGTCAAGAACAATCGGCTGGTACTGCGTCCGCTGCCGGGGCTGCCGGTTATCAGGGACCTGGTGGTCGACATGGCCATCTTCTACAAGCAGTACGAGCGTATTCAGCCGTATCTGCAGAATGATGAAGCGCCCCCGGCCATTGAACGTCTGCAATCGCCCGAAGAGCGTGACAAGCTCGATGGTCTCTACGAGTGCATCCTGTGTGCCTGCTGTTCAACGTCCTGCCCTTCATTCTGGTGGAACCCGGACAAGTTCGTCGGGCCGGCCGGTCTGCTCTGGGCCTATCGGTTCATGGCCGATAGCCGTGATACACACACTCAGGAGCGTCTGTCGGAGCTGGATGATCCCTTCAGCGTGTTCCGGTGTCGCGGCATCATGAACTGCGTTGCGGTGTGTCCGAAGGGACTGAATCCGACTCGGGCCATCGGCAAGATTCGTGACCTGCTGGTATCGAATGCAGCTTAAACCCGATCACAGGGCTTGTTATCATTGTCGACACTGCGATCCTGAATCGTGGGGGCAATGACAGGCCCCGAAGGAATAGCCGGTGTCAAGCCGGCTATTGACTGTCTGAATATCGTGGCCATTTCGCCGCATCAGGCGCAAATGCCGCAAGTAGAGTAAAGCCGGCGCGTTCCGGTCATGCCGGTCGCCGATTCCACCCCTACAGCAGCAGGGTGACCGAACGATGCAAGAAGGCATTATGGAGTTGATGTGGCGAACCTCCCACATGAGTGGTGGTAACGCCCATTACGTTGAAGAGCTCTACGAGCAGTATCTTGCCGATCCTTCTTCCGTGCCCGACGAGTGGCGCCAGTATTTCGATGCACTGCCCGGTTACGAGGGTGGGCCCACACGAGATACGCCTCTTGGTCCGATCCGTGACCAGTTCGAGCGCCTGTCACAGGAGCGCCGGCCGAAAGCGACTGCGGCTACCGAGCAGGTCGACAATGAAGAGAACCGTCGTCAGGTTCGTGTCCTTCAGTTGATCAATGCCTATCGCTTCCGGGGCCATCAGCGGGCCAATATCGACCCTCTGGGTCTACGCAGTCCCGAGCCCATTCCGGATCTCGATCCCGGTTTTCATCAGCTTACCAATGACGACATGGATCGAGTCTTCCAGACCGGTTCCCTGTTCATTGGCAAGGACTCTGCGACGCTGAAGGAAATTATCGAAGCGCTCGAGCAGACCTACTGTCGCTCGATCGGTTGCGAGTTCATGCATATTGTCAACACTGAAGAGAAGCGCTGGCTCGAACAGCGTTTTGAATCGGTGCGCTCGAAGCCGGCTTACTCCGATGATGTTCGTCAGCATGTGCTGGAACGACTAACCGCTGCCGAAGGATTGGAAAATTACCTTGCCAGCCGTTACCCCGGTACCAAGCGATTCGGGCTTGAAGGAGGCGAATCGTTCATTCCGATGGTGGATGAACTGATCCAGCGCTCAGGCAATTACGGTACCCGGGAAGTGGTCATTGGCATGGCGCACCGGGGGCGGCTGAATCTGCTGGTCAATCTGCTTGGCAAGAGCCCGAGTGAGCTGATCGATGAATTCGATGGCAAGAAGATGCTCGCGCATGGTTCCGGGGATGTGAAATATCACCAGGGGTTCAGCTCGAACGTGATGACGCCTGGGGGCGAAATTCATCTCGCCCTGGCTTTCAATCCCTCGCACCTTGAAATCGTATCACCGGTGGTCGAGGGCTCGGTACGAGCACGCCAGGATCGTCGCGATGATGACAGCGGCGATCAGGTGCTGCCCTTGGCTGTCCATGGCGACGCTGCCTTTGCCGGGCAGGGGGTGGTCATGGAAACCCTGCAGATGTCGCAACTGCGAGGGTACAAGACCGGCGGTACCATCCATATCGTGATCAATAACCAGCTTGGCTTTACTACGTCGCGTCGTGATGATGCACGCTCGACGGAGTACTGCACTGATATCGCCAAGATGGTTCAGGCCCCCATTTTCCACGTTAATGGCGATGACCCTGATGCAGTGTTGCATGCCACTCAGGTAGCCCTGGATTATCGTCAGCAATTCAAGCGTGACGTGGTGCTGGATCTGATCTGTTATCGCCGTCGTGGTCATAACGAGGCGGACGAGCCCTCCGGTACACAGCCGATGATGTACCAGAAGATCAAGACCCACGAAACAACGCGCACACTCTATGCACGCCGGCTGGTCGAAGAGGGTGTGCTGAGCGAAAACGACGCTAAGGCAATGGTCGATGCCTATCGGGACAATCTCGACAATGGCAATCACGTGGCCAACTCGCTGGTTCAGGAGCCCAACCGGGCACTGTTCGTCGATTGGACACCGTATCTGGGCCATGAGTGGACCGGTGTCGCTGATACCTCGTTCGATATGAAACGCCTTCAGGAACTCGCCACCAAAATGTGCGAGGTGCCGGAGAATTTTCAGCTCCAGCGTCAGGTGAGCAAGATCTATGAAGATCGTCGCAAGATGCTTGCTGGCGGAATGGCGCTTAATTGGGGCTTTGCCGAAACGCTGGCCTACGCCACCCTGATCGATCAGGGCCACCCGGTGAGGCTGACCGGCCAGGATACGGGACGGGGCACCTTCTCGCATCGGCATGCCGTGCTGCATAGCCAGAAGGATGGGGCCATCTGGATACCGCTGCAGCATCTCAAGCCCAATCAGCCCTCGTTTGATGTGTATGATTCCTTCCTGTCGGAACAGGGCGCACTGGGCTTTGAATATGGCTATGCCACCACTACGCCCAATGCTCTGATTGCATGGGAAGCCCAGTTTGGTGATTTCGCCAATGGGGCTCAGGTCGTCATCGACCAGTTCATCTCTTCGGGCGAAAGCAAGTGGGGGCGCCTGTGCGGTCTGACCCTGCTGTTGCCGCATGGTTACGAAGGCCAGGGCCCCGAACACTCCTCGGCACGACTGGAGCGTTTCCTGCAGCTGTGTGCTGAAAACAACATGCAGGTCTGTGTGCCTTCCACACCAGCGCAGATTTTCCATCTGCTGCGGCGTCAGGTCATCCGGTCGCTGCGCAAGCCGCTGGTAGTGATGTCACCCAAGAGCCTGCTGCGTCACAAGGATGCCACGTCCACGCTGGATGATCTGGCCGGCGGGCATTTCCATATGGTGATTCCTGACCAGGGCAGGCTTGACGCTGACAAGGTCAAGCGGGCGATTGTCTGCGCTGGCAAGGTGTATTACGACCTTGCCAATCATCGGGCCGAGCACAAGCGCGACGATACGGTTATCGTTCGGGTCGAGCAGCTCTATCCTTTCCCCGAGGATTCACTGTATGAAGCGCTTGAGACCTATACCAACCTCGAGCAGGTGGTATGGTGCCAGGAAGAGCCTCAGAACCAGGGCGCCTGGTATCAGAGTCAGCACCATATTCGTAATGTGGCCGATCGCCTCAGGGAGGGAATGGGACGCCGCCTGTGCTTCGCCGGCCGTGCAGCTTCGGCAGCGCCAGCAGCAGGTTACATGGCGGTGCATGCCGAGCAGCAACGCCAGCTGATCGAAGACGCCTTCAATCGGCAGTACGAAGGCCAATAATCGGGTATCGAGAGAGACGAGTAACCAAGGAATTCCAATGGCAACCGATATCAAAGCGCCGAGCTTCCCCGAGTCCGTGGCAGAGGGGACCGTGGCCACCTGGCACAAGAAGCCCGGCGACAAGGTTTCGCGCGATGAACTGATCGTCGAGATCGAAACCGATAAGGTGGTACTCGAGGTCGTGGCACCTTCCGATGGCACGGTAGAAGAAATTCGTGTCGAAGAGGGTGAAACCTGCGAATCCGAGCAGGTTCTGGGTACTCTGGGGGCTGCCGATAGTCAGTCAGAGGGTGAGGAGAGCAAGCCGAGCGATTCCGAATCCTCGGAGAGCCAGCAGGCATCCGCTGAGGACAAACAGCAGGCTTCGAGCGACGAGAGTGCTTCGAAGGAGAATGCCGGCAGTCAGTCTTCCAATGCCGGACGTTCGGTTGAGGTCAAGGCACCCTCGTTCCCCGAGTCGGTGCAGGAAGGTACGGTTGCCAGCTGGACCAAAAAGGTTGGCGAAGCCGTCAAACGTGACGAAGTACTGGCCGAGATCGAAACCGACAAGGTAGTGCTGGAAGTGGTTGCGCCGGCAGATGGTGCGCTGTCGGAGATTCGTGCCGAAGAAGGCAGTCAGGTTGAATCGGAGCAGGTGCTGGCGCTGTTCAGCGAGGGCGGCAGTGATGCCGCAGGTGCTTCAGCCGAGGCCCGTGGCGATGACAGTCAGGCCGAAGCTGGCGATGCCAACGAAAGTGCTGGTCAGGGCGACGAAAAGGTCGGTGACAAGGTACTGGCGCCGGCAGCACGCAAGCTGGTTGCCGAACATGATCTTGATGTGAATCGTATCGAAGGCACCGGCAAGGGCGGACGCATTCTCAAGGAAGATGTGCAGAAAGCCATTGATGCCGGATCGGCCAAAAAGGGCAGTGGCGGCTCGAAATCAAGCGGTCAACCATCGAGCGGGAAGCAGCAGGAGAGCGCCCCGAGTGGTGGTGTCAGTCAGCAGGCGGCTGCGCCAGCAACTGCAGCCATCGAGGGGGATCGCCCCGAACAGCGGGTGCCGATGAGCCGGCTGCGACAGACGATCGCCAAGCGACTGGTACAGGCGCAGCAGACGGCTGCCATGCTCACCACCTATAACGAGGTGGACATGAGTGCGGTGATGGCGCTGCGCAGTCAGTACAAGGATAGCTTCCAGAAGCGTCACGACGTCAAGCTGGGCTTCATGGGCTTTTTCGTGAAGGCGGCCACCGAAGCGCTCAAGCGCTTCCCGGATGTCAATGCCTCGATTGATGGTACCGATATCGTCTATCACGGTTACCAGGATATCGGGGTGGCGGTATCAACGCCGCGCGGACTGGTCGTGCCGGTACTGCGGGACACCGACTCGATGAAGCTGGCCGATGTCGAAAAGCAGATCGGCGATTTCGGCAAGCGTGGTCGTGAAGGCAAGCTCGGCATCGAAGATATGCAGGGTGGCACCTTTACCATTACCAATGGCGGTATCTTCGGCTCTCTGATGTCGACACCGATCCTCAATCCGCCTCAGACCGCCATTCTGGGCATGCACAAGATTCAGGAACGTCCGATGGCCGTGAATGGGCAGGTCGAGATTCGGCCCATGATGTACCTGGCCATCTCCTACGATCACCGCATGATCGATGGCAAGGATGCCGTACAGTTCCTGGTGACCATCAAGGAATTGCTCGAGGATCCGTCCCGCTTCCTGCTGGACGTCTGAAATACCTTCATTTCCGCCCGGTTCGCCGGGCGGTTTGCATGATGTGATGGGCCGTGATGATCACGGCTCATCCGATTCGAACCGAACAGGGATACTCATGGCTGACAAATTTGATGTCATCGTGATCGGTGCCGGCCCCGGTGGCTATGTGGCCGCTATCCGCGCAGCTCAGCTCGGACTGAAAACGGCCTGCGTGGAAAAGTGGGTCAACAAGGAAGGCAAGACCGTTCACGGCGGTACCTGTCTCAATGTCGGGTGCATTCCCTCCAAGTCGTTGCTGGAAACCTCGCACAAGTTTGTCGAGGCCCGGGACGAGTATGGCGATCTGGGGATCAACGTCAGCGATGTCAGCATGGACATCGAGAAGATGATGGCCCGCAAGGACAAGGTGGTCTCGCAGCTGACCGGGGGCATCAGTGGATTGTTCAAGGCCAATGGCGTGACCTCGATCGAGGGTACCGGCAGGCTGCTGAAAGACCGGAAGGTCGAAGTGACCGGTCATGATGGCGAAAGCCAGACTTACGAGGCCGAGAATGTTGTCATCGCGACTGGCTCGGTACCCGTGGATATCCCGCCGGCACCCATGACCGAGGATCTGATCGTGGACAGTTCCGGGGCACTGGAATTCCAGGAAGTCCCCAAACGCCTGGGCGTCATCGGCGCTGGGGTTATCGGGCTGGAGCTGGGGTCGGTCTGGCGGCGACTGGGCAGTGAGGTCACCATGCTCGAAGCGCTGGATACCTTTTTGCCGGTAGTGGATGAACAGATCTCGAAAGAGACCTACAAGCAGCTCACCAAACAGGGACTGAACATCAGGCTCGGCGCTCGTGTGACCGGCAGTGAGGTCCGCGATAACGAGGTGGTCGTCAAGTACACCGATAGCGATGGGGAGCAGGAGCAGACCTTCGATAAGCTGATTGTCTGTGTCGGTCGCCGTCCTTATACCGAGAATCTGCTGGGTGATGGCACCGGTGTCGAGCTCGATGAGCGTGGTTTCATCCAGGTCGATGACGTCTGTCAGACCAAGGCACCGGGTGTTTACGCCATCGGGGATGTGGTGCGCGGCCCCATGCTGGCACACAAGGGTTCCGAAGAAGGCGTGATGGTGGCCGACATCATCCATGGTGAGAAGGCCGAAATGAATTATGAGGCCATCCCCAGTGTGATCTACACCGCGCCTGAAGTGGCCTGGGTCGGACGCAGCGAGCAGCAGGCCAAAAAGGACGGTTTTGATGTCAAAACCGGCGTCTTTCCGTTCTCGGCCAGTGGTCGTGCCATGGCCAACAATGCTACCGAAGGTATGGTCAAGGTAGTGACCGATGCCTCGACCGATCGTGTTCTGGGTGTTCACATCATCGGTCAGCACGCTGGAGAATTGATCGCCGAAGCCGTGATCGCGATGGAATTCGGCTCCAGTGCCGAAGATCTGGCACTGACCTGCTTTGCCCACCCGACCCTGTCGGAAGCCGTGCACGAAGCGGCACTGGCCGTCGATGGTCATGCCATTCACATGGCCAATCGGAAGAAGAAACGCTGAGCCCGCAAGGGTAGGGTAGATCGCCGGCGGCAGGGCCGCCGGCGAGTCGGGGCGTTCGTCCGGGCTGCGGCCTGAAAGGCATTGGCGAACGCCAATAGAGTCCAATGCAACCAATGGCATGAGACGATGAATCTTCACGAATATCAGGCAAAACAGTTGTTTGCCGATTACGGCCTGCCGGTCTCCAAGGGGTTTGCTGTCGACACCCCGGATGAAGCCGCCAGTGCCTGCAAGAAAATCGGTGGTGACAAGTGGGTCGTCAAGGCCCAGGTGCACGCCGGCGGACGTGGCAAGGCCGGTGGGGTCAAGCTGGTCCAGAGTCCGGATGAGGCAAAAGCCTTTGCCGAGCAGTGGCTGGGCAAGAGCCTGGTGACCTATCAGACCGATGAAAAAGGTCAGCCGGTTGCCAAGATTCTGGTCGAAAACTGCACTGATATCGCCACTGAGCTCTATCTTGGTGCCGTGGTGGATCGTGGCTCGCGCCGAATCGTATTCATGGCTTCCACCGAAGGTGGTGTCGAGATCGAGAAGGTCGCCGAAGAGACGCCCGAGAAGATCCTGCGCGCTACCGTTGATCCGCTGGTAGGCGCACAGCCCTATCAGGCGCGTGAGCTGGCCTTCAAGCTGGGCCTGAACAAGGAGCAGATCAAGCAGTTCACGAAGATCTTCCTGGGACTGGCGAAAATGTTCGCCGACAAGGACTTCGCCCTGCTTGAGATCAATCCGCTGGTCATTACCGGCGAAGGCAACCTGCACTGCCTGGATGCCAAGGTCAATCTCGATGGCAATGCTCTCTATCGGCATCCCGATTTGCAGGAGATGCGCGATCCGAGCCAGGAAGACGAACGCGAAGCGCATGCCCAGCAGTGGGAGCTCAACTATGTTGCCCTCGACGGCAACATCGGCTGCATGGTCAATGGTGCCGGTCTGGCCATGGGCACCATGGATATCATCAAGCTCTCCGGTGGTCAGCCAGCCAACTTCCTGGACGTGGGTGGTGGTGCCACTACCGAGCGTGTCGCCGAGGCATTCAAGATCATCCTGTCCGACAAATCGGTCAAGGCAGTGCTGGTCAACATCTTCGGCGGCATCGTGCGCTGCGACATGATTGCCGAGGGCATCATCGGAGCAGTCGAACAGGTAGGCGTCAATGTGCCGGTGGTGGTGCGTCTGGAAGGCAACAATGCCGAACTGGGCACCCGGAAGCTGGCCGACAGTGGTCTGAATATCATTGCTGCCACCAGCCTGACTGATGCGGCGCAGCAGGTGGTGAAAGCAGCGGAGGGCAAGTAATGAGTATCCTCATCGACAAGAATACGAAGGTGATCTGCCAAGGCTTTACCGGCGGTCAGGGCACCTTCCATTCCGAGCAGGCGATCGCCTACGGCACCAATATGGTGGGCGGTGTCACGCCTGGCAAGGGCGGTCAGACGCATCTCAACCTGCCGGTGTTCAATACCGTACGCGAAGCCGTCGAACAGACGGGCGCTGAAGCTTCGGTAATCTATGTGCCAGCGCCGTTCTGCAAGGACTCGATCCTTGAGGCCGCCAACGCCGGTATCAAGCTGATCATCTGCATCACCGAAGGCATTCCGACGCTCGATATGCTCGACGTCAAGGTGAAATGCGATGAGCTGGGCGTACGTTTGATCGGTCCCAACTGCCCAGGGGTCATCACGCCTGACGAGAGCAAGATCGGTATCATGCCGGGCCACATTCACCAGGCTGGCCGTGTCGGCATTGTGTCTCGCTCCGGTACGCTGACCTATGAGGCGGTCAAACAGACCACCGACCACGGTTTCGGCCAGTCCACCTGTGTGGGTATCGGTGGTGATCCGATCCCTGGTTCGACCTTTATCGATATTCTCGAAATGTTCGAAAAGGATCCGAAGACCGAGGCGATCGTCATGATCGGCGAGATCGGCGGTACTGCCGAGGAAGAAGCGGCTGAATACATCAAGCAGCACGTCAGCAAGCCGGTCGTGGCTTATATCGCTGGTGTTACGGCGCCTCCCGGTAAGCGCATGGGCCATGCTGGTGCCATTATCGCCGGTGGCAAGGGCACGGCGGATGACAAGTTTCAGGCGCTGGAGTCTGCTGGCGTTAAAACGGTGCGTTCGCTGGCTGAAATTGGTGACAAGCTCAAGGAAGCGACCGGCTGGTAAGTGTCGTATTGCCGAAGAGCACAAGGGGGGATGCCGTCAGGCATCCCCCTTTTTTCTTGCAGGCCCCCGGGGTCTCTCGAGGCACTCATCCTGTAACGAACGGAAAATCAGGAGAGCTGGTCAAGAAAATCAAGCATCAACCGGTGAAGTTCTTCCCGGTGGGTGAAGTTGAGACCATGCGGCGCGCCTCCGATCATTTCCAGGCGACTGCCGCTGATCATTTCGTGCGAGCGTTGGGCACTGACTTCTGCCGGTACAATCTGGTCGGCATCACCATGAATGATGAGCGTCGGGACCGATATTTTAGGCAAATCGTGGCGGAAATCGGTCTGCCCGAACGCGGTGATGCA
This sequence comes from Kushneria phosphatilytica, assembly GCF_008247605.1. Lineage (NCBI taxonomy): Bacteria > Pseudomonadati > Pseudomonadota > Gammaproteobacteria > Oceanospirillales > Halomonadaceae > Kushneria > Kushneria phosphatilytica. The sequence continues at coordinate 1,338,419 of NZ_CP043420.1, forward strand.
ACGCAAGGTAGCATGAGGTGCAGCAAAGCTGGCAATGGTGTGATTGTATTGTAGCTGTGCCCGGCTGATGGTCGGAGCATCCTCGCTCCAGTTGACAAAGGTCTGACCGAATCCTTCGAGGAAGGCCACTCGCTGGTCGAGAATGCCTGCCTTCATGTCCTCGAAAACCTGAGCGTCAACGCCATCAGGGTTGTCATCGGTTTTCAGCAGGAAAGGGGGGACGGCACCGATCAGCATGGCAGCACTGACCCGATCATTACCGAAGCGTCCGAAGTAGCGCGCGACTTCTCCTCCCCCCATGGAAAAGCCGACGAGCACTGCATCACGCAGGTCGAGTCGGGTCATCAGCGCCTGCAAATCGCCTGACAGAGTATCGTAATCATAGCCTTCCCAGGGCTTGCTGGATTCGCCGAAGCCACGACGATCATAGGCAATACAGCGATAACCTGCCTCGGTCAGGGCATTGATCTGGTACTCCCACATGCGATGGCTCAGGGGCCAGCCGTGAATCAGAATGACCGGACGCGCATCCGGTGCACCACAATCCTGATAGTAGAGATCGACCGGCGCGCTATCACTGGTATCCACACTGATGAAAGGCATTGCGAACTCCTCTGACGTTGGATGGCGATGCTGACAGTTATAGAAAGTCGTTCGCCGAAGCGCCAACCATCATCATCAGTTGCCCGGATCACTCTCTTCCTGACGCCGTGCTGACAGAATCCGACGCAACAATGGACGACCGGCCATCATCATGAAAACAGGGGCACCGGCGACCAGGTAGAAATAATAAGTGACGGCTCTCCAGATCAGGATGGCAGCGGCCGCCGTGGATTGACCGATCACGGGTGCCAGCAGTGCTGAAGAGGAAAGCTCGGCGCCTCCGGCACCCCCCGGGAGCAATGTGATCTGCCCGGCGGCCATGGAAAGCATCTGAACCAGGAAAGTCCAGGCCCAATCCATATGCTTGCCCAGACCAATCAGGGTGAAATAGAGCACGCTATAACGGATCAGCCAGTGGACCACGCCCAGCAGAAAGGCAACGACCAGTCGATAGCGGGGCATTTGTAGCGTTTCAGCCAATGCGTTGCGGAAATTCAGCAGCCGCCTTGCCAGCTTGCGCCGGGTGTGGGGTCTCACTCGCAGCCCGGCCAGCATTCTTCCAAGCACACGCATCAGGCTGCGGTGATAACGCCCCAGCAGCAGAATCAGGATCAGTCCGCCGATCAGCAACATCATTGGCATCATCAGCATCCAGCCCAGTCTGACATCGACTGCACGGGTGATGACGTAGATCATCATGCCGATCATGGCTGACAGGAAAAACACCAGATCGATGATCTGATCGACGGCAAAAACCGCCGTCGTACGCGCTGGACGCACGCCGCGTCTTGCCAGCAATGCCATCAGCGTCAATGGACCGCCGGTGCCTCCCGGCGTCGCGCAGATGGCGAACTCTGCTGCCATCATGATGGCCATGGCGCGCATGCTGCCGAGCGGGCCAGCGTGACCGGCCAGCAGTACCTTCAGCTTGAGCCCGTTGATGAACCAGCAGACCAGGATCATTCCCAGCATCATGGCGAACAGCCACAGTGGGAAGCCGGCCAGCTGGTGGATCAGACCGCTCCCGCCGAGCAGGATCGGTATGGCCAGCACGGCGACCAGGCCAGCCAGCAGAAGCCAGATCGTACGATTCATGAGCGACCGTGAACAGATGCGTATTCGTCATTGCCTGATCCTGCCTGGCGCTTCAACCAGTCCGCCTTGGTAGTCGGCATATAGCCGGCATCGAGCAGGCGTCGCAGGGTGTCAAGCCAGTAACGCCGTGACATTTGATGGCGCATGTCGACAGGATGCAGGCCAAGGCGCAGTAGCGGTTGATGACGATGACGCCATCGAGCGGTTTCATTGACTACCAGCGACATGCCGCGTCGCCATCGGCTGCGCGCGCTCCATACCAGCGATGGTGCTCGGATGGCGCTGAAATCCGGCAGTCGGTAAAGATGCTGTGGATCACTGGTATAGCTCAATGGCAGATCGCGTAGTGCGTCACGGGCACCACTGCTAAGCAGCCAGGCGGGAGCGACGAAACCATGAAGAGGCCAATTCCGCTGATGAAACAGCTCGATGCCGGCTTCCAGTCGCTGCTGTGCCTGCTGCCTGTCCAGTGAGTAGAATTCACCTTCATACGTATAGATGCGTCGCATGAACCACTCGCGAGGAGTGCGAGGTGGCGGCGCATCATCGCAGTGATAGTAGCCATGCAGGGCCAGTTCATCGCCTCTGGCAAGACGCGATTCCAGAATCGACTGCAGGGCCGGATCCTCGAAAGTGGCGCTGCGATGGTGAAAATCCGGTACTACCAGCCAGGTCATCGGGATGCTACCCAGGGCATCCACGGCTTCAACGAAGGGGCGGTAATCTTCCCAGGTCTCGGGCGCGATATCATGCAGTACCAGCGCCAGTTCGCGTTCAGCCATGCTGAACTCCTGCAGAGCTGGTGTCTCGAATGCCGAGGACATTGCGGTAGTGCGCGCCAAGCCCGTCGACTACCCTGTCCCAGTTATGATGACGTTCAACGTGGGCGCGCGCCTGTCGGCCGAGCTGGCGGCTATCGGCAGTAAACAGATTGCGAACCGCTTCGGCCATGGCGGCGGCATTGTGGGGTTCGCAGAGCAGACCACACTCCTCGGGCACATTTTCTCCCAGTGCCCCGGCGCGGGCTGCTACTACCGGAATACCGCAGGCCATTGCTTCAAGCACGACCAGACCAAAGGTTTCCTGAGTCCCGGCATGTAGCAGGGCATCGCTACTGGCCATTTTCACGGCCAGATCTTCAGCGCTACAGAAGTGATTGATGACCGAGACATTATCCGGCGTATGCTCTGGCATGCAGGAGCCTACCAGCAGCAGATGGTAAGCGCTGCCCAGCTGCTTCATGGTATCCAGCAGAACATCGATGTTCTTCTCCCGGGAGCCGCGGCCGGCAAAGATCAATAGCCGGGTATCATCGCTGATGCCGAGTTCACGACGTAACTCGTCGCTGCGTCGCTCGGGCGAAAAATTGACCAGGTCCACGCCAAGGGGCTGTACATACACTTCTTCGAGACCCAGAGCGTGCAGTTTGCCTGCCATGACCCGGCTTGGCGCCAGTATACGGTTGTAATGCCCATACAGCCGCGAGATGTACTGACCGATGGCTGCACTGGTCCAGTTACCGAAGCGATTGCTGACCAGCAGTGGCAGATCGGAGTGGTAAAAACCGACCACCGGAATATCAAGTTCGCGAGCCGCCTGGGCAGCGGCCCAGCCGGTAACGTAGGGATCACCGGCTTCAATCAGATCCGGCCCGACATCGTGTAACGCCCGCAACCAGTGGTGGCGGCGCAGCGGAAAGCGGTAACCGTTGCTGAAAGGCAGGGGAGGTGCCGGGACCTCGACCAGGCGGTCGTCCTCATGACGGCGGTAGCGAGCACCTGGCACCAGCAGGCTGTGACGTATACCGGGCACGTTGTTCAGACGTCGTCGCTTGGCATCCAGATAGGTGCGTACACCGCCACTGGACGGTGCATAGAACATGGTCATGTCGGCAATATGCACGGTGCCGATACCTCCATTGGGCTTCATATACCCGCGCATCGGCCGGCATCGAAAACGCTCGGCCGCGGCATCATCAGCCCCTCCGGCTGGTCGGCCAACCAGTATAGCGAGCCACCATCGAAGTGTCTGATTCGATTGGTTACCGGAGGGGAGTCACGTTATTCGGCCGGACGGGCGACCAGCGAGCGTGTTTCCTCGCGAGCCTCGGACAGTACCACATTGAGTGGGTCACCGAGACGATAGCGCAGTTCTCCGCCGATATGGATCAGGCCTTCACGTTCATCGATCGACAGCTGGTCCCGGTCACTGGTCAAGGTTGATGCAGGCACGAAGGCGGAAGCACCATTGGCCGCCAGGCGCACTCTCAGTCCGCCGCGTCGAATATCGACGATTTCGGCAGCGAACCCACGACCCTCGCGAGCGGCTTCGCTCAGATAACGAACATAGAGCCAGTCCTTGACGTCGCGTTCGGCGAGACGATTGAGGCGTCGGCGCTCGCCAAGGTGTTCGGTCAGGGTTTCAGTGGCTGCAGTCGATGGGGTTTCTTCGCGCAATACCTGCTTGATCAGGCGGTGGTTGAACATGTCACCGTATTTTCGGATCGGCGATGTCCAGGTGGCATATGCGGGCACCCCCATGCCGAAATGTGGCCCGGGTTCACTGGATACACCGGCAAAACCCTGCAGGCGTCGCAAGCGAGCATCCAGCCAGGCATTGTTATGCGTATCCAGAGTACGGCGCAGGGTACGGTAACCCTCAACGCCCATCAGCTGTTCGCGGGAGGCCTCGATGGACTGGGCGGCGAGCAGCTGAACAGCCTGATCGGCGCGCTCCTCGGTAAATCCCTGATGAACGTTGTAGATACCATGGCCGACATGACGCTTCAGGAAATCGGCACAGCTGAGATTGGCCGCAATCATCGCCTCTTCGATCATGCGATGAGCAATGCGTCTTGGCTCCGCGACGATATCGAGCACATTACCCGCCTCATCAAGCTTGAAGACGTAGTCGGGCCGATCGGGGAAGACCAGCGCATGCTGCTCGCGCCACTGCTGACGCGCTCGGGTAAAACCTTCAAGCTGGCGCAGCTGTTGAGCAATGCTCTCTGACTCGGGCTGCCATTCTCCCTGAGCTTCCAGCCAGTCGGAGACCTGTTCATAGGTCAACCGCGCATGGGAGCGCACCGTGGCGGTGAAAAAGCGAGTCTCTGTGATGGTGCCATCACTATCGACCTCCAGCGTGGCGGCCAGAGCCAGACGGTCGGCATCCTGTTTCAGCGAGCAGAGATCGTCAGCCAGTGCCTCGGGGAGCATGGTAACGTTTCGCCCCGGAAGATAGACCGTGAAGGCGCGCTGACGAGCTTCACGATCAACGGCATCGTCGACGGCAATATAAGCCGTTGGGTCGGCGATCGCCACGGTTAGCCGGTACCCACCTTCACTGCGTGCCTCGATATACAGCGCATCGTCCATATCGGTAGTGGAGGCGCTGTCAATGGTGAAGAACGGCTGATCGCTCAGGTCGGTGCGCGTCAGCGACTCCTCGAGTTGAGGCCACTGCTCGGCACCACTCGGAGAGGCCTGCTCCAGTGCATGTCGTGCCAGTGTGACCCGCCAGGGAACCGAGGGGTCCGAAGAAGTGGCAATGACTTCATCGATCTGACAGAAGAAACTGCGATCATCGGCGCGCAGCGGATGGCGCAACAAACGGGCCACTACCCAGTCGCCTTCGTTCATGGCCGCTTCATCCAGCTGGCGATGAACCCGCGCACGAATGGCAGTTTTGATCGACGGATGATCGGGAACCACCGACAGCTTGCCTTCGCGCTTTTGAACCCGACCGATGAATCGATCAAGACCGGCCTCGATCAGGCTGTCAGGGGCCACGCTCTTGCGCTCGTCGGCTTCATGAATCACCGCTTCAATGCGGTCACCATGCATGACCTGCTTCATCGCCGGCGGTGGAATGAACAGCGACTGGCCGTCGTCGGTTTCAAGAAAGCCGAAGCCTTTCTCGGTACCCTTGACCACGCCGGTAGCACGCGGCGTGTTGTCACGAATCTGTTGCTTGAGTTGAGCAAGCGCGGAGTTATTCTGCAGCATCTCGATCGGTCGATTGGCGGGTCGGGCGCCCACTATACGTTCTGGCCGGGGCCCGCGAAAGGGGGCAGCCCCGAGCGAAGTAACCGTTTGATGAGATAAGCGTTCGCTCAGCGAATGGCCTCGTCAATGGCCTGATCGCCGTCGAGTAACACGAATTCGCGATGCTCGACCTGCTGTCGCTCGAGCAGGGTGGCTATCACCCGTGCCACATTATCGCGAGAGATATCTTCCCCATCAGCCTCTTCACGAGAGTGTGCGATGCGACCACTGCCGGGAGCGTCGGTCAGACGTCCCGGACGCAGGATGACATGCTCGAGTCCCGAGTGCATGAGGTAGGCATCGGCGGCTCGTTTGGCGGCCAGATAGGGACGCAACCGCTCGGGACCGGCAAGCGGGTCGGTATGACGGGTGCTGACCATGATGAAGCGCTTTACGCCCTGCTCGCGAGCGATGTCGATAGCGCGCATGGCGCCATTGAGATCAATCATCAGTGTCTGTTCAGGCCCGGTCGAACCTCCGGAGCCGGCCGTAAAGACGACCTGGTCGCAGCCTGCAAAAGCGGCCGTCATGTCACCGGACAGATCACCCTGCACGGTGTCGATACCCAGCTTTTCGAAAAAGGAGCGCTGACTCTCATGGCGGATCATGGCGCGTATTGATAGGTGCCCGCTCGGCACACTGCTGGCAGAGGCGACGGCCGATCTGGCCGTTGGCACCGATAATCAGAGTGGTCATGACATGGCTTCCTGTAATGAGTGAAAGGCCTCGACGCTTTATCGCAGGGCCCTGAGCGCCGTGCCACTGATCCTTGCAGAATAGGGTCATGCACTACAGGCGTCGACCATGGTCGAAGTGGTATGCAATTGGTATTGCTAAAGAGGCCCTGTGGTGTCAGATTGGTCCGCGTTGCAAGGAGCGAAAACCTCATGAACTGGATGGCGGAACTGGTACTGGATGAAGAGAGCGCCACCCCGCTTTATCGTCAGCTGGCAGCGCAGCTGATTGGTGCAATCAACCGGCGTTGCGTGCAACGCGGCGAAGCACTGCCTTCCGAACGGCGTTTGGCAAATCACTGCCGCATTTCCCGTATTACCGCACGCCGTGCGCTGGATGAAGTCATCGAGCTTGGGTTGGCTGAACGCAATCGTGGTGCCGGTACTTTTGTAACTCCCCGGGTGGAAACACCGCTCAACCGTCTGACCGGGTTCTCTCAGGCGCTCGAGGCCCGGGGGCTGATGCCGCGCTCCCAATGGCTGATGCGTGATATCCGGGTGCCTGATGGCGATACTCTGATGCGTCTCGGACTGCGTCATGAAACCCCGGTGAGCTATTTCAAACGTCAGCGGCTGGCCGATGAGTCCATTGTAGCGGTAGAGGAGAGCTGGCTGCCCACCACGCTGATTTCCCGCCCCGAAGAGGTTGATCAGTCGCTCTATCATTATCTGGAAACACAGGGATATCGCATTGAACGGGCCCTGCAGCACGTCAGTGCGGTCAATGCCGATGCAGCACTGGCCGAGCTGGCCGGTGTTGAAACCGGAAAAGCATTGTTGCGCATTACCCGACTGGGCTACCTGGCGGATGAGCGTCCTGCCGAGCTGACCATCAGCTGGTGTCGGCCGGATCATTACGATGTGGTGGTAGAACTCGAACGGGAGACTCGGGAGCGAACATGAGGCAACTGGAAGGTAACCTGCTGACGCCGGAGGGCTGGCAGCTGGGACGGCTGAAATGGCGTAATGGCGTCATCGAGGCAATGGAAGGGGAGCCGGTCGATCCGGACGCCAATGAGGCGCCCCGCCTGATTCCGGGCTTCATCGATCTGCATGTGCATGGGGGCGGTGGCGCCGATGTCATGGAGGGCGGTGAAGCTGCCGCAACGCTGGCTCGGACTCATGCCCGATTTGGTACCACCAGTGTGTTGGCGACCACCATGACCGATAGTCGTGCCGCCATCGAGCAAGCACTGCGCGGGGTGCAGCGCGTCATGCTTGAGCCGCCCGAGCAGGCGGCCGACATCATGGGCGTTCATCTGGAAGGGCCCTTTATCAGCGATCGACGTCTCGGCGCACAACCTCCATACGCTCGGCCCGGCACTCGTGAAGAACTTGAAGCGCTGATGGCACTGGTACCGATTCGAGCCATTACCCTGGCCCCGGAGCTTGATGGGCATGAGGGGCTGATCGACTGGTTGAATCGGCAGGGCATCCGTGTCCAGATCGGTCACAGCGATGGGGATTATGAAACTGCCATAATGGCGCTGGGTCAGGGCGCTCACGGATTCACCCATCTTTATAACGCCATGCGTGGGTTGCATCACCGTGATCCGGGCATCGTGGGTGCAGCACTGGCGCAGGCATCCTTCGCTGAAATCATCCCCGACCTGGTGCATGTAGCGCCCGGTGCGGTACTGGCTGCACTGCGCGCCATCCCGGGTCTTTACGGTATTACTGATGCTACTGCGGCGGCCGGCATGCCCGAAGGGCAATACCGGCTGGGGGAGAATGATGTCTACAAGCGTGGCGATTCGGTACGCCTGGCGGATGGCACGCTGGCTGGTAGTGCACTGACCATGGATGTGGCCCTGCGTAACTGGATGGCGCTCGGCCTGCCACTGGCTGAGGCCTCAAGGCGTCTTTCCCTGCTGCCGGCACGCTATCTGGGATTGACCGATCGCGGTGCACTGGCGCCAGGCCAGCGAGCGGACATCGTCACGCTTGATCACGCAATGAATCTACAGGCGGTGCATGTGGCCGGTCGCGCCATCGAGTCGGTCGCCACAATACCCCATGACAGTGATCCTTCACCATGAATCCGGGAGAGCAGGCATGTCACTGATGCGTGAAGAGGCCCTGAGTGCCCCTGAACGGATTGCCTCACAATTGCGGGCCAATGAAACCGCTGTATACGCCCTGGCAGACAGACTGAAACAACAGCCACCGCGTGCGCTGCTGAGCGTGGCCCGAGGCAGCTCTGATCATGCCGCAGGCTATATCAGTTATCTGATCATGCAGTGCATGGGGATACCGGCCGCCTCGCTACCCTTGTCGCTGACCACGCTGGAAGAGACCGCCTGGCGAGTGGATGAAATGCTGGCGCTGGCCATTTCCCAGTCCGGCCAAAGCCCGGATCTGGTGGCCATGCAGCGTTCGCTGGGCGATGCCGGAGCCATGACTCTGGCCATGATCAACGCACCGGATTCACCACTGGCGGCTGTAAGCGAGACGACATTGGCGCTGCACGCCGGTGAAGAGCGCAGTGTCGCGGCAACCAAAAGCTTTCTGGCCACTCTGGCAGCAGGCGCTCAGCTGGTAGGTGCCTGGCGCAAGGATGAGACCCTGCTGCAGGCGCTCAAAAGTCTGCCTGAAAGACTGCGTGAATCGGCAGGCATGGACTGGTCGATCGCCGTCAATGCATTGCATGACGTCAGCCACATGATGGTGGTAGGACGAGGCAGCATGCTGGCCATTGCTCAGGAAGCGGCCCTCAAGTTCAAGGAAACCTGTGCCATTCAGGCCGAAGCCTTCAGCGGGGCCGAAATTCGGCATGGGCCAATGGCCCTGATCGAACAGGGCTATCCGGTGCTGATTCTGGCACCGCCCGGTGCCGCCCAGCCGGACCTGCGGGAGCTGGCCGCTACCTTTCGTGGCAGAGGCGCCCGAGTGCTCCTGGCTGCCGATGAACGTGTTGCGGAACGCGATCTTCCCCTGATGTGTGCCGATCATGAGCTCCTGCATCCGCTCTGCGTAATTCAGAGCTTCTATCTGATGATCGAACAGCTCGCCCGTGCGCGAGGACTGGACCCGGATCATCCGCGGCATCTCAACAAGGTGACCGAGACCCGCTAGTCACGATGCCTTGTATCGTGAGCCCGAGGCCCGGAGGGACATGCCCACCGCCGGGCTCGATGCCTCGCCCAACAATCAACAATGAACCTGCCGAAACACCGGCATTGACCCTGGTGGTCCGACACGAGGTGCAACATGACTGAATCTGCAGTAACCGAGGCCGGCATAACCCTGATAACCCCCTGTCGTGGTCTCATGCTCCCTCTGGAAGAGGTGCCTGATCCTGTATTCGCCGGGGGTAGCCTGGGGCCAGGCGTGGCGATCGATCCTTTGGAGTCGGTGCTTCGAGCGCCCTGCGCCGGTGAAATCGTACGACTGGCCCGTACGCGTCATGCCATCACGCTGCGTTGCGAAGAGGGTCCGGAGCTTTTGCTGCATCTGGGCCTGGACACCGTAGCGCTCGATGGTGAGGGCATCGAATTGCTGGTCCATGAGGGGGAGCAGGTCAGTGTTGGCCAAACCTTGTGTCGCTTCGACCCCGAGCTGCTCGCACAGCGAGCACTCAGTCTGATTACGCCGATCATCATTACCGAAGATGAGGGCTGGCAGATTGTGCCACCGACCGAGGACAAGCTTGAATCCGGTGACGTGCTGATGCACCTGAAGCCGGTAGCTTCGGCATCTTCTTCACCAACCGAGTCCGCGGAGACTTCCGGCCCGGTGCTGGAAGCGACACTGGTGCTGGCTCTGGTGAATGGGTTGCATGCGCGTCCTGCTGCACGCCTGCGTGACATTGCTACTGCCCATTCATGTCGTATTACTCTGCAGCATGATGATGATACGGCGGATGCCGGCAGCCTGACCCGGTTGATGGGACTGGGGTTGAGTGGCGGAGACCGAGTGTCCGTACGGATTACCGGCGAACAGAGCGAGCAGGCACTGGCGGATGTGCGTGCGCTGCTGGAGCAACCCGAGCTCAGCGAGGCAGCGCCTCAACATCACAATAACGGTCCATGGCTCGATGAGACAGCGGCAGAGGAGAACGACGCCTCGGTGCCCGGCAGGCTGGCGGGGCTGGTCGCCAGCCCCGGGCTTGCCTGTGGACCGCTACAGCCTCTGGGGGTGAGCCTGCCCGAGATCGAGCCTGATGCTCGTGATCGTGACGCTGAACAGGTTGCGTTGCAACAGGCCTGCAAGGCGCTGCAGCAGCAACTGGAGGCGGATATCGCCGAGGCTCGAGGCGCACAGCGCAGCGGCGAAGCGGATATCTTTGCCGCCCACCTGGCCTGGCTGGAAGACCCTGATCTGACCCAGCGCAGCGTGCGCCTGATCGAGGAGGGTCGAAGCGCTGCCTTTGCCTGGCGCGATGTTCTCGACACCGAGATCAAACAGCTGGCCGCCAGTGACAATCAGTTGATTGCGGCACGCGCCAGTGATCTGCGCGATCTGCAACGGCGCTTGCTACTGAAACTGCTGGGGCAGGAGGATGATCCGCTGGATCTGCCCAGGGGGGCGATCGTCGTCACCGATGAGATCACGCCCTCACAATTCATCGCCCTGTGTCAGACCGACCCCGCCGGGCTTTGTCTGGCGGGGGGCGGTACGACCTCTCATGTGGCGATTCTGGCACGCTCACGAGGGCTGCCCTGCCTGGCAGCCATGGGCGACAGGCTGACGCAGCAAGCCGCGCAACATGAAGGGGCGAGCGTGATACTCGACGGGGATCATGGATGTCTCGAGCTCGAACCTGATGAAGCACGCCTTGAACAGGTACAGAGTGTGCTTGAAGCGCGTCGGATTGCTCGGCACGAGGCCCGGACGGCAGCGGATCAGCCCGCGGTGACGCGTGATGGTGTAACGCTTGAAGTGGCCGCCAACGTGGCCGATGCCAGTGAAGCCGAGCAGGCTTATGAGCAGGGGGCAGATGGCATTGGCCTGATGCGCAGCGAGTTTCTCTTCATGGCACGTGAGTCGGCACCCACGATGGAAGAGCAGCGAGCTGTTTATCAGGCTGCCATCGAGGCCATGCACGGTCGGCCGGTGATTATCCGAACACTCGATATCGGCGCCGACAAGGCGCTCTCCTATCTGCCGCTGCCTGCGGTGGCCAATCCGGCACTGGGGACACGGGGCGTCCGACTGCTCAATGCCCATGGTGGGCTGCTCGATGATCAGTTGCGCGCCCTGCTGGCAGTGGACGCGCCAGAACGGCTGCGCATCATGGTGCCAATGGTGACTGATGTTACCGACCTGCGTGCGGTGCGTCAGCGACTGGAAATACTGGCTGCAGAGCGGGGCATAACCCGCCTGCCGGCGCTGGGCGTGATGATCGAGGTGCCGGCGGCGGCGCTCTCGGCCGCCTCATTGGCGCGGGAGGCCGATTTTCTGTCGATCGGTACCAACGATCTGACCCAGTACACCCTGGCGATGGACCGTGAAGATGCCGTATTGGCCGGACGCGCCGACGTGCTTCATCCCGCGGTACTGCGTCTGATCGCAATGACGGTCGAAGCGGCGCGTGGAGAAGACTGTTGGGTCGGTGTTTGCGGAGCGGCAGCCGGTGACCCCCTGGCCTGGGCCGCGCTGGCGGCGCTGGGGGTGAATGAACTTTCGGTCGAGCCGGCACGGGTGGCCGAGATCAAGGCTGAACTGCGCAGTCTTGACCTGTCAGCACTGGCAAAAGCACTGCCGGCCTGGCTGACGCTGGATGAGGCTCGAGCCGTGAGGAGTGCACTGGGCGACTGGCTTGCCAACAGCAATGAACCGAAAGAGGGCCAATCATGAGCCTGAGCCAACGACTCAATCCAATGGGCGCCCTGCAATTGCTGGGGCGTTCGCTGATGTTGCCGATTGCGGTACTGCCGATTGCCGGCTTGCTGCTGCGGCTGGGACAGCCCGATCTGCTCGATATCAGCTTTATCGCTGAAGCTGGCAAGGCGATCTTCGACAACCTGGCGTTGATCTTTGCCATTGGTGTCGCGGTCGGGGTAGCTGATGACAATAATGGTGCTGCCGGATTGGCCGGTATGGTGGGATATCTGGTGATGACGGCGGTACTGGGCGCCATCGATCCGGACATCAACATGGGTGTACTGGCCGGGATCATTTCGGGATGTATTGCCGGACTCTGGTACAACCGCTGCAAGAATATTCGACTGCCGGACTATCTTGCCTTCTTCGCCGGGCGACGCTTCATCCCTATTGTCACCGGTTTAACGGCGCTGGGGCTGGGCTGGATTTTCGGCTGGATCTGGCCACCCATTCAGCACGGTATCGATCAGCTCGGTCAGTGGATGATCGGTTCGGGGAGCATCGGACTGTTTGTCTATGGTCTGCTCAACCGGCTATTGATCGTTACCGGTCTTCATCATGTGCTCAACAGTCTGGTGTGGTTTGTCTTCGGTCATTACGAAGGTGCCACTGGTGATCTCAACCGTTTCTTTGCCGGCGATCCTGATGCTGGACGTTTCATGGCCGGTTTCTTTCCGGTGATGATGTTTGGTCTGCCGGCTGCAGCACTGGCGATGTATCACGCGGCACGACGCGATCAGCGCGCACGGGTGGGCGGTATGCTGCTGTCACTGGCACTGACCGCGTTTCTGACCGGGATCACCGAGCCGATCGAATTTACCTTCATGTTTCTGGCACCGGTACTGTATGCCATTCATGCGGTACTGACCGGGCTTTCGATGGTGATCATGGGGCTTTTGAACGTGAAGCTGGGTTTCACCTTCTCTGCCGGCGCTTTCGACTATGCCCTTTCCTATGGCCTTTCAACCAACGGCTGGATGCTGATTCCGGTCGGGGCGCTCTATGCATTGCTCTATTACATGATCTTCCGCTGGGCGATCATTCGCTTCGATCTCAAGACGCCGGGTCGTGAAGAAGAGGCCGCTGCGCAGAGCATAGCCGGTAGCGAAGCATCGGCTGGTGAGCGAGGTCCGGCATTCGTGACAGCACTTGGAGGGGCCAGTAACCTGGCGTCGGTCGGGGCCTGTACGACACGGCTGCGGCTGGTGCTGCATGACAGTAACCGAATCGATGAGCCGACGCTCAAGCAACTTGGTTCACGCGGGATCATGCGTCTTGGCGAAGGACATTTGCAGGTCGTGCTGGGACCGATTGCCGACGGGGTGGCCGATGAGATGCGCCAGGCACTGGCCAGAGCGGGCCATGAGCCTGATGCGCCAGCAGTACAGCAGCCCGGTGATCCCGGGGAGCAGGCAGGGCAGCAGGCTGACCTGCCGCCACTGGATGACGAAACCCGCGAGCGCTGGATGACCGCTCTTGGCGGACAACAGAACCTGCGTAGTGTGGTGGCGGTGGCGCTGACTCGGCTGAGGCTGGAGGTGACTGACGATCAACACCTCGACCATGATGCGCTTGCCACGCTCGGTGTCAGAGGAGAGCAGGTACTGGGAAGCGGCAGACTACATCTGATCGTGGGAGATCAGGCCGCACGACTGGCTGCGGGGCTTGCCCGGCAAGCAAAGGCCTGAGCCTATGACATTGCGGCCGGTATCATGAGATATCGGCCGCATGTATGGAATCGAAAAAGACGATGATGATCGCGGCTCCCTTGACTTCTGTTTTGGCAAAGGCGCTGTTTTCATGCATGCGCTAGGCCACCATGCCCCCGAATAACGACCATCGAGAGTGTCAAATGAGTTCAGATCGAATTGCCATCGGTGTCGATGGGGGCGGTAGCAGTACCCGGGTGCGCCTTGCCTGGAGGGCCCATGTTATTGAACGATGCGGGCCACCCTCGGGACTGGCGCTGGGCATCGAGCGGGCCTGGCGAAACATCCTGACCACGGTAGAGGCCGCGCTCGACGAGTTGGGCGAGTCCTTCAATCCGGAGTGCTGTGTGATGGTGCTGGGTCTGGCGGGCGCCAATCAGTCACAGTGGCACAAGGCTTTTGTTGAGACAGCGCCACAGCTGGCAGCGTTGCGAGTGGAAAGCGATGCCTTTACCACCCTGATCGGGGCGCATGGTGGCGAACCCGGTAGCATTGTCGCCCTCGGCACCGGCAGTGTGGGCGCGGCGCTCGATGTCGATGGGACGCGTCGTTTCGTGGGAGGTTACGGTTTTCCCTCGGGTGATGAGGCCAGTGGTGCCTGGCTGGGATTGCGGGCAATACGTCATCTGCAGCACGTTCTCGATGGGCGCGCTCGGCCGGATATATTCTCTCAGGCGCTGCAGGCAGCCGTCAGTGGCGATCATTCAAGCGATTCCATCGATACGCCCACTGCGCTCACCCACTGGCTGAGTGTCGCTGATCAGACCCGTTATGCGGCACTGGCGCCGTTGGTGCTGAGTCATGCTGATCATCCGGTGGCAGCCATACTGCTTGAACAGGCCGGCGCCGATATTGCGCTGATGCTGCAAGCGCTCGACCCGCATGATCGATTGCCGGCGGCTCTCTGTGGCGGCCTGGCTGAGGCGCTACTGCCCTGGCTGCCCGAAACACTGCATCAGCGTTTGCGTGAACCGCGTGAAACCTCGGTGGCCGGTGCATTACGACTGGCGCGCGAGCTGCTGTCAGCGCAATGAGGGTGGCACGACGCAACCCGCTGAGGCATGCTGCTCCATTCTTCTGTTTTCTCTCTCCGGAGCACCCGGCATGTCGGCCAGTCTGATTGTCAGCGACCTCGACCATACTCTGCTTAATGCTGAACATGGCCTCGATGCGATCACCATCGAGACCTTTCAGGCACTGGCTGCACGTGGGCACCACCTGGCGATCGCCTCGGGTCGTCACTTTCGTGATATTGCTGCGGTCAGACAGCTGCTGGGGGTATCGGGACATATCATTTCGACCAATGGGGCGCATCTGCACGCGCCCGATGACAGTCTGATCTTCGAAACGCTCGTACCGAATGACGTCGTGTCGGAGCTGATGTCGCTCGATGTTCCCGGCTCGGTGCGCATCAATCTCTATACCGGTGATCGATGGTTGATCGATGCGCCTGCACCGTCACTACTGGCGTTTCATGCCAGTACCGGTTTTACCTATGAAGTGACCGATGTGCGCACCTACCAGGGAGGAGATGTCGGCAAGGTATTGTTCATCGGTGATCCCGAGTTGCTGGCAGCGCTGGAAACTGAAATTCAGGCCCGGCTGGGTGAACGTGTTCATGTCACCTATTCGCTGCCCAATTCACTTGAGGTCATGCATTACGATGCTTCCAAAGGCCGTATGCTGCGCCGTCTGATGACCCGTCTGGAGGTGCCGCCCGAGCGTACGCTTGCCTTTGGTGACAATCTCAACGATATCGACATGCTACAGACTGCGGGGTGTGCCTTTGCAGTAGCCAACGCCCATACCCGACTGACGCTGGCGGCGCCTCATGCCGAAATCATTGGCAGTAACGTGGAGGCCGGCGTGGCATGGAAGCTACGCGAGTGGTTTGCACTCGATTGAGCCTCATCACTGCTTCTGGCCGTTATTATCGACGCGTTTCATCTGCTGCCAGAGCTGACGACGCAGGTCGCTGATGCGTGGTGCTTCGTCTTGTTCGAACGGCATGGGGCGCAACATGCGCATGGCTCGCAGCCCCAGTCGAGCGGTCAACAGTCCGCTGGAGAGACCCTGTCCGGCGCGAGTGGAAAGTCGTTCGGCCAGGTTCATCGACAGCAGGTCCATGCTGGCCTCGCTGGCGATCTCGCTGGCACCGGCAAAGGCCATGTTGGCCAGTACCGAGCGAAACAGAGCGAGACGGCTGGAATAGCCGAGTTCCAGTCCGTACAGCGCGGCGAGCCGATCCACCAGACGCAGGTTGCGCCAGGCCATCAGCGCCATGTCGACCAGGGTCAGTGGGCTGATGGCCACCATGACAGCTGTTTCCCCGGACATTCGAGTGATCAGCGCGCGGGCACGGGCATCCCGGGGCGCCAATACATGGTGGGCAAACAGTAGACGGGTTTCGCGGTCATCATGATGCGCCTGGCGGGCCTTGATGAAGGACTGCCAGTGCGGGTCGTCCTGATCCAGGCCCATTTGAGCGCGCAATTTTTCACAGAGTTCGAGGGCATGCCCCCGTTCTGACTGATCGTCCTCGACAGCTTCACGCAGACGCACATGGCGTCGCAGTCGACGCAGGCGCAGCAGCTCCCGCCCCAGCGCCATGCCAGCCATCCCTACCGCGGCAAAGCCGATCACACTCCATGCCCCCGAGAGCAGGTCATTCCCCAACCAGGCCTGGCGAATGCCTTCCACAGCCTGAACGGCACCCAGTGTCAGGCTACCGCCCAGTAGCCCCAGTAGCCCCCAACGCCGTTTACGAGGATGTGCCAGGGCGCGATCCAGTGCACTTTCGGGTGGTGTGGTCACATCGTTCTGATTCAACGGGTGTGAGCTGCTCTCCACTGGAAAGTGATATCCGGGTGCCGGATCGAACCGGGTAAAGGTCGATGAGCCCTCATGCGATTGGGCAGGATGTTCTTCCGAAGAGGCATCAAACTGCTGGCCGGGGCGTGGATCGTTCATTGCAGACGGTCTCCCAGTAACCAGTCGAGTACGGCATCAAGACGAATGTGTGGCAGGGCGCCGTTATCGGGCAGTGGCTGGGGGCGGAAAGCGTGAAAAGTGAAGCCCTGTCGTCGCCAGAAATCGGCATCCGGTAGTTTGGCCGGCACTTCGCCGGGAAACATCAGCACGGTGTCGCCGGACTGGGTGGTACCGCGCAACGCCGGCTGGCGCTGCCCTTCATGGTTGACTTCCCGTGCCTCGGTGGCGCGTACCGAAGCAATCGAGAAGGGGTGTACCGGAATATCGAGATAGCGCAGATCGCGAATCGGTTCTGCCAGC
The DNA here is from genome assembly GCF_008247605.1 of Kushneria phosphatilytica. Classification (NCBI taxonomy): domain Bacteria; kingdom Pseudomonadati; phylum Pseudomonadota; class Gammaproteobacteria; order Oceanospirillales; family Halomonadaceae; genus Kushneria; species Kushneria phosphatilytica. Next base: position 1,355,720 of record NZ_CP043420.1, read on the forward strand.
AGGGCTTCGATCAGCGAGAGCAATGCCGGATGCTGCTCGGGGGTGACATGATCGGCCTTGGTGGCGGCCAGTGCCAGTCGGTCGATACGCGGATTGAACAGCCGGTTGAGCAGGCTGCGCCGTCCATAATCGAAACTTTGCATCAGGGTAGCCAGGGCCTGACGCAAATCGTCGAATACATCGGGACCGGCGTTGAGCGCCGACAGCACATCGACCAGTACGATCTGGCGGTCGAAGCGGCGGAAATGATCACGGTAGAAAGGTCGTACCACGGTACGCTTGTAGTGTTCGAAGCGTTGCGCCAGCGTCTGGTAGATGCTGTCAGCGGGTAACCGAGCGAATTGAGCGGCATTTTCGCTGGTGATGCCGGGCAGCGGAAAGAACTGCAGTACCGGTGCGCCGGCGAGTTCGCCGGGCAATAGAAAGCGTCCGGGCTGAATGTAAGTGTAGCCACCGCTGTTACGAGCGTCGTGGAGGGCCTGACTGTAATGCCCGGCCAGCTCGGCCAGTTGCTGTTCATCGGCCGTCGCGGCAGGATCCAGCTTGGCTACCGCATTCAGAAATGTGCTGCTGTACTGGCGGCGGCGCTCGGTCATCAGTCGCTCCATGCGTGCGCACCACTCAGGGTAGCTTTGCTCGAGCAGTGGCAAATCGAGTAGCCATTCGCCGGGGTAGTCGATCAGGTCCAGCGTCAGGGTACGTTGCTCACCCAGGAAGTAACGGGTGCCGGAGCGGCTGCGATAACGTATGGACAGGCGTAGCTCGCTGATGCCTCGGGTCGGTGCCGGCCACTGCGGCGGGGTGCTGCTCAGCGCCGCAAGTGCTTCATCGTAGGGGAAGCGCGGGATGGACAGATCAGGCTGATTGATTCGCCTGGCGCCCAGCAATCTCCCCTCACGAGCGCAGGGCAGCAATTGTAGCTGTGCCTCCATCCCGGCATGACGCAACTGATTGACCAGTGAGGTAAGAAAGGCTGTTTTGCCAGACTGTGACAGGCCGGTGACGGCCAGGCGCAGTTGTCGGTCCAGTCCGCGTTCCAGCCAATCGTTGAGCTCGCGGGGTAATGTTAGTGCCATGCGGTCATGTATCCGTCCGTTCGCCCATGAAGCGCTGCGCATAGCACATCGCCATGCGGCGAGAATAGCATGTTGGTGTGGATGGATAGAGGGGAGGGCTGTGGTGTAAATCGGACGAAGTGACCATCAGGTGGGCATTTCGGCGTATTATTGCCTATCCTGGTAGAGGCATAAAGCGTGCCAACGGCATGCGATAAATCGTACCAATGGAGGTTTGCAATGGGTTTCATTCTGGCCCTGATCATCGGTGGCATCGCTGGCTGGATTGCTGGCAAGGTCATGCGCGGCGGCGGCTTCGGCATTCTTGGCAATATCGTGGTCGGTGTAGTGGGGGCCGTCATCGGTCGAATCATTTTTGCCCTGCTGGGTCTCGGCGCCCATAACATCATTGGTTCACTGGTAGTCGCCGTTATCGGGGCAATCGTATTGCTCTGGATTGTATCGATGATCAAGCGCAAAACCTGAGCTGTCGCTTGCAGTCGATGTATAACGCCCGGTCCTGACCGGGCGTTATCGTATACAGCGCTGGTAATCATCAAGGATGCCCTGGATCTGCGCGAGCAATCAGGATGATTGTCTTTTGTGATTAAGGTTTTTGTTATCGATTGTGTAAATTAATCGATCTTGAAAACCTGATCCAGGATTGCTCTCCCATGTCCGATTCAATCTCTCGTTATACCACCGCCAATGGCGCACCAGTCCCACATGACGATATCAGCGTGACGGCTGGTGAGCGTGGACCGCTGACTTTCGACAACTGGCGCTTGTTCGAGAAACTTGCTCATTTCAATCGAGAACAGATTCCCGAGCGGGTAGTACATGCGCGTGGCAGCGCCGCCTTCGGTACTTTTCGGCTGACCCGTGATCTGAGTGACCTGACCATCGCCGACTTTCTTCGAGGTGTTGGCAGGGAGACGCCCGTCGTGGCGCGTTTTTCCACTGTCGCTGGCGGCCAGGACAGTGCTGATAATCTGCGCGATGTGCGTGGTTTTTCCCTCAAGTTCTACACCGAAGAGGGGAACTGGGACATGGTGGGCAACAATACGCCCGTCTTTTTCATCCGCGAGCCGAGCAAGTTTCCTGACTTCATTCATACCCAGAAGAAGGATCCGCGCAGTAATCTGGTCAACTGGCAAAACCGTTGGGAGTTCTGGGCCAACCATCCGCAATCCTTCCACCAGGTGACCATCCTGCTCTCCGATCGCGGTATTCCTTATAGCTACCGACACATGAATGGCTACAGCTCGCATACCCTGAGTCTCTATAACGCTCAGGGGGAGCGGGCCTGGGTCAAGTGGCATTTCAAGACCAATCAGGGCATTCGCAACCTGACCGATGAGCAGGCCGAAACGGTGGGAACGGATCATCACCAGCGTGATCTTTTCAGATCGATCGAGCAGGGCGATTTCCCGAGCTGGACGGTCAAGCTGCAAGTGATGACCGAAGAGCAGGCGCGCCACTATCACATCAACCCTTTCGATCTGACCAAGGTATGGCCGCATGCTGATTTTCCGCTGATGGAGATCGGTCAGCTGGAACTCAATCGCAATCCGGACAATTACTTCGCTCAGGTCGAGCAGCTGGCGTTCTCGCCGTCGAACTTCGTGCCTGGTATCAGCGGTTCCCCCGATCGTGTGCTGCAGTCACGGTTGTGGTCATATGCTGATGCGCATCGTTATCGTCTGACCGTCAATTATCAGCAGATCGAAGTCAATCGACCGCGCTGTCCGGTCAGCAACTATCAGCGCGACGGTCTCATGGCGGCCGCGGCGCCGTTGGGAGAGGCTCGTGAGGGAGGTCAGTATGCTTCGACCAATTTCTATCCCAATGATCGTGCCGTCGAGGGGGCACCGGTGCCGGATGCCATGGTGGCAGAACCGCCCATGCCACTGGAGCAGGACGCCTGGGTGGGATACCACGACAATCGTGACGAAGATAACTTCAGCCAGGCCGGCGAACTTTATCGTCTGTTCGATGAAAGCCAGCGTGAGCGTCTTGCTCGAGTATTTGCCACCACGCTGCAGGATGTTACGGCCAGTGTGTGCCAGCGGGTCATTGCCCAGTGTTACGCCGCTGATAGCGATTACGGCCGTCGCGTGGAGCAAGCCTGGCGCACGGGCGCTGATGAGTCAGATGCTGCCGAGCAGACCCTGAACAATTTTTAATGTCGATGCTGGTTGGCTTCGGGCAGGGCCATGATCGGCTGTGTAGACGTCTCCCGAACTGACTCTGTTCCTGAAAAGCTCCGGCGATGGCCGGGGCTTTTCTTTTTGGCAGAACGCCGGGTTTGTTCCTACGATGAAATGCGCGAAGCGATGGCAGGAAAATCCGCATTCGCCCGTGACAAGAGCAACAGAAAACTGCTTCGTTCAGGGACATCGAACACGACTAATGGACAGTCGCTCGGGTTGCCAGGCAACCGTGACGTTCAACGAGGAGAGGCTTCATGGCCAGAAATCCCTATAGCGCTTCGAATACCGATGAGGCGCACGATACCGATTTTCATACCACCGAACACAGCAAGGATCAGAACCTCGCGCCAAACCGCAGTGATGCCGAGGGGCATGACCTGCGTACCAATAATGGTGTGCGGATTGCGGACAACCACAATTCACTGAAGGGGGGTGAGCGTGGTCCGACCCTGATGGAGGATTTCATCTTCCGCGAGAAGATGAATCACTTTGATCACGAACGTATCCCCGAACGAATTGTGCATGCGCGAGGGGCGGCCGCACATGGCGTTTTCGAGGCTTATCCTGAAGCGGAACGGTATTCGAAAGCAGCGGTTTTCAGAGCCGGACAGCAAACGCCGACCTTTGTACGCTTTTCAACCGTGCAGGGTTCGCGTGGATCCAACGACACCGTGCGTGACGTGCGCGGCTTTGCGACCAAGTTCTATACCGAGGAAGGTAACTGGGATCTGGTCGGCAACGATATGCCGGTCTTTTTCATTCAGGATGCCATCAAGTTTCCTGATTTCGTTCATGCTGTAAAACCCGAGCCGCACAACGAGATCCCGCAGGGGCAGTCGGCACACGATACCTTCTGGGATTTTGTCTCACTGATGCCCGAATCGGCACACATGGTGCTCTGGACCATGTCCGATCGCGCCTTTCCACGCAGCTATCGGTCGATGGAAGGCTTTGGTGTCCATACCTTTCGTCTGGTCGACAGGCAGGGCAAGTCGCGCTTCGTCAAGTTTCACTGGAAACCGCTGGCGGGCACCTGGTCGCTTATCTGGGATGAAGCGCAGCTGCTCTGGGGACGCGACCCTGACTTCAATCGTCGTGAAATGTGGACCGATATCGAGAACGGCGACTTTCTGGAATGGGAGCTCGGCGCCCAGATCATCGAGGAAGAAGACGAGCACAAGTTCGACTTCGATATTCTTGATGCCACCAAGATCATCCCCGAGGAGCAGGTGCCGGTCACGCCGCTGGGCAAGCTGACGCTCAATCGCAATCCGGACAACTACTTCGCCGAGACCGAGCAGGTTGCCTTCAATCCTGCTCATATTGTCCCGGGGATCGATTTCAGCAACGATCCACTGCTGCAGGGCCGACTGTTCTCCTATCTGGATACGCAGATGCTTCGTCTGGGTGGGCCGAACTTCAAGGAAATCCCGATCAATCGGCCGGTGACTCCCGCGCACAACAATCAGCGCGATAGCTTTCACCGTATGACCATCAACAAGGGCCAGGCGTCCTACGAGCCCAATTCCATTGATGGCGGCTGGCCTCGCGAGACGCCGGCCGGGGAGCAGAACGGCGGTTTCGAATCGGTCAATGAGCGTATCGATGCTCACAAGGTCCGTGCGCGCAGCAATTCCTTCGCTGACCATTATTCTCAGGCTACGCTGTTCTGGAACAGTCAGACCGAGGTCGAGAAGGAGCATATCATTGCGGCCTATACCTTCGAGCTCTCCAAGGTCGCGCGTCCCTGGATCCGTGAGCGGGTCATTCAGCAGATTCTCCCCAACATCGATCTCGAGCTGGCGCGTCGTGTGGGTGAAAACCATGGCATCGAAACGCCGACCGAGAAGCCGGCTGCTGCCGAGGAGCTGGGACAGAGTTCGCAGAGTGAATCTCCGGCGCTCAGCCTGATGGCACGACTGCCCGGGAACATCAGATATCGCAAGGTGGCCATCCTGGCGGCGAATGGCGTTGATGGCGACCAGGTCGAGAGCATTCGTTCGAAGCTCAAGGCTGAAGGCGCTCAGGGCTTCGTGATTGCCCCCAGCATGGCGCCGCTGAAGACCAGGGCGGGCGATACACTAGCGCCGGATGCAATGCTCAATGGCTTGCCTTCGGTCACCATGGATGCAGTGATCGTTCCTGGCGGCAGCGATAGTGTCGAGGCGCTCAAGAAATCCGGACTGGGGCGTTACTACCTGCAGGAAGCGTGGAAACATCTCAAGGTCATTGCGACCGTAGGGGAAGCGAAGGAGCTGATCGAGGCTGCCAACGTCGAGATGGGAGAAGGTGTCCTCAACGCCGACAGTGTTGATGGCTTCATGGAGGAGTTCGTCAGCCTGGTGGGGCAGCATCGCGTCTGGTCACGCGATGCCAAGGCCAACGATATGCCGGCCGGCTGAACCGCATGTCATGACAGTGAACCCCGGCTTCGGTCGGGGTTTTTTCATATATGGCCATCAGCGGGGGTAGACACTTCGACAATGGACGCCGGGCCCGCTTGTGGTATGTTTCAGGCCCGCATCATGCGGCGATTATGGTAACGCCTGTCGACGCCGCAGCTGTTTCGCATCATATGGAATGCCCGCTATGTCCCAGTCAGCTGTCACGTCTGCTACTTCTTCGTCGCCCCGACGATCACGCGAACGCTTCATCGGACTGGAATGGCTTCGCTTTCTGCTGGGACTCTATATTGTCCTGTTTCATACCCTGCACAATTATCCGAGTATTCGAAGCTGGTCGCATTACCTGACCGATGTTGGTTTCTTTGCCACCAGTGCCTTCTTTGTGCTTTCGGGCTTTTTGCTCACGCATGTTTATCTGGATGTCGAGCATCGTATGCGTGAGCCGGCACGTCATTTCTGGATCAAGCGTTTCGCCAATCTTTATCCGATTCATATCGGTTCGTTTCTACTGGCCATTGCCGTATCCACGCTGGTGGGGTATCTGGCGATTACAGCCGATGATGCCGGTACTTCATTTCGTTTTGTCATGTTCGATGTCAACAATGACATGGGCCAGCTCAATCCCGGAAGTCTCAAGCATTTGATGGACAACGGCGAGGTGGCGCTGAATGTAGTGCTCAATGTGCTGATGCTGCATGCGTGGAACCCTTATTATCTGACGTTCAATCCACCTTCCTGGTCGATCTCGGCCCTGTTTTTCTTTTACCTGCTGTTTCCGATACTGGCGCCGCGCCTCATGCGGCTCAAACATACCCGCCTGGCGCTGACGGTCACCAACCTGATTTATCTGGTCCCGCCGCTGGTCGTCATTGCCACTACTCAGTACGGCATGCCGGAGACAGGTATTCTGCATCGCAATCCGATTATCCGGCTGCCGGAATTTGTAGCGGGTATCCTGTTGTGCGCCTTCTACATCAAACGGCGGGCGGCGGGACATCGGCCAACGGGCCTTACCTGCCTGCTGCTGCTGGTTTTCGTGCTTGGGGCCATGGCGGGGGCTACACTGCTGCTGCGACAGGGGCATGCCTGGTATTATCTGTTGCACAATGGATTGTTGCTGCCCGCCCAGCTGGCGTTGATTTACGCAGCCCTGTTCATTCCAACGCCGCGTCGGGCATGGGTCGAGCGGCTGGCGGGCCGTCTGGGAGGCGCGTCGCTGCCGATGTTTGCCCTGCATGTCCCTCTGTTCGTCATTTTCTCACGCGCCGAACGGATTCTCTCCGGAGAGCCCGGACTTTGTCCGAGTAATTTTCGTCTCTGTATCGCTGCCGCGGGCGACCTGTCGCTGGCGCTGTATCCTGTTTTCCTGCTACTGACAGTCGTATTCTGCGTGGTCTTTCAGGAACAGTTCGTGGTGCGTATCCGCAAGAAAATCGTTGGCTGGCTGTTATCACCAAAAGCCGAGGCCAAACCGGCTCGTGAGGCACCGGATTCCGGCTCGTCCTGACTGTTGCTCCGAAGCCGGCCATTGATCGGTTACAATGGCCGGCTGTTTCGTGGTGGCCGTGCATCGATGCGATGTGCGTTTTGTCCCATGTTGAGTCTCTTTGATCGACCCCTTCAGTGATTCAGAGGTGAGTAGTGAGCGACACACACAGGGGGTGGTGGGCCAGAGTACTCACACGTCATGGTTGGCCCATGACAGGTGACCCCACAGGAATGCTGAGTGCTGCCCGCGCCCGCGCCAGGCTGCGTGCGCTGTCGATCGAGGATCGGGGAACACTGGCCTGGCAGCTGATGGAGCATGGTGAACGCGCCGAAAGCTGCCCGCAGGCGCTATTGCTGTTGGCACTGGGTGGCTGTGCCGGCTGGTTCAACGAGGCCGTGATTGATGCCTGGCTGTCCCGCTTCGCAGCGGTGAGTGAGGGCCAAAGCCCTGATCCTGCTGATGACCCCTGGCCGCAGGGCCGCGCGGCCGTATGGCGGGCGCGTGCCATCCTGGCCCCGGTGCCTGGTGGCACGATCGATCAGACCTGCGATTGGCCGGATGTAGCACGCTTTCTACAGCGTACCTGGGCGATCAATGACCGTGATGAGCTGATTCGGATGCTGCTGTGGTTGAGTGGTCAGGGCCATCGCTATGGCTGGGATCTCGACTATCGCCGCGTTCGGCGGATGACGACAGCTGAGCGGCTGAAGTGGCGTGCCGGTCTGGGAGAGAATGAGGCCTACGGTCGGGTGTTGTTGCAGTTCGTGGTACGCAATGAAACGCCGGAATGGGCAGCCTGGGACTGGCTTCGATTGATCGATCTGGCGTGGGCCGGCTGGCTGATGGGCTGGCTCGATGAGCCTGAGGCCACCGATTTCGCCGTGCACGGGCTGGATCTGTTGCAGCAACGATATGACGACTGGCATGGGGTATTGAGCGCCTGGCAGCGCGGCGCAGGTCTGTTCGAAGGGCGTGATCTGACAGGCGCGGGCGATGACGCCGGCGAACTGTTGCTGCATGGTCGGCATACCCCCTGGCAGGGTGCGCCTGCGTCGTTGGCGACTGAGGATATGCTGGTTGCCTCTCGGGCGCGTATCCGTCATTGGCGTTCGGGCGCACGACACTGGATGCTGGCAATAGCGGGGGTCCGAGATCCTGACCTGCTCTACCGGCAGGGCATTGCGGTTTCAGCCGATGATCAGCGTCGTCAGGATGCCCGTCAGTATCTTCAAAATACGCTGGATTGGTGGCCGGAAGAAGGCGTGTCAGCGGTGGCACGTTATTGGCAACCGGGACAGGCGCATCATCTCAATCAGCTGGCCAGCGACGCCACCCATCATGCCCTGCCGGGCGTTACCACGCCCTTCGGGCGTCTTCCGAGGGAACTGCTGGACGGGCGGCGGCACCTTGCCGATTGTCGTGACCATGCGGCGACCATTGTCATGGCGGAACGCTTCGGTTTTCAGCTTGCCATGCTTGAGGATGCAGAAGTGGGAGAGTCGGAGGCTCAGCTTGCACTTCAGCGCTCCTTTGCCGGGGTATTAAGCCGCTTTTATGCCACTCCCGAGCGCTTGTTGCAGGCCTGGCTGGCCTGGGAGCAGGTATTGCCGGAAGCCCCGGAAGAGTCGCTGGCTGATGACCTCGAATGGCATCTGAACGATCCCGGCAGTCTGTTTCACTGGCTGGAATACCTCACCGGCGAATGGCGGGAACCAGGACCGCGACCGACCCTGGAGCAGTTTACTGCGCTGTCACTGGCCGGGCCGCTCAATACCCCGAACTGGGGACTCCCCATGGAGCAGCATAATACCCAGCACGGGGAGTTGCGCGACTGGCTCGATAGCCACTATGGCATAGCCAATGCAAGCGGGCTGCGTGAATTCCTCGACTTTTTGAGCGAAGCCGGTGATCGGCAGGAGTATCAGATTACCTATGCACCCTATACGCTCAACCGCCCACGATTGCAGGAAGAGATTGCCATCATGGAAACCGGTCTATGCAGTGAAGAGGAGCAGGTACACCTTGATCGCCTGCGCCGGGTACGTGATAACGATCAGCAGTGCAATGATCTGGATATGGCAGCGTGGGATATCGCTCAACTGGCTGATCTGAGTGCAGCAGGGCGTCAGCTGGGCTGGCTGGATGAAGCCAGCATGAACCTTTATCTCGAGCGGGCGCTGGCGTTGGCCGGTCAGCATTATGGTGACTGGACTTCTTATGCGCGCGGGCTATACGCCGGTTACAGCTTTTTCATGATGGGCGTGCCCGAACGGCCCAGGTTTCTCGAAGAACTTGGCAATGCTCTGATGATGTGGCTCTGTGGTACCCCGCCACTGGCCGGCCCGTGGGCCAGTCTGGATTTTCCCGGCGCTTCTGCGAGGCACTGGCCGCCCTTGCATGTCGACGTGCTCAGTCAGGACCGCAGCATCCTGCACTGATGACCCGCTGCCGCGCCTTTTGGGCAAAAAGACTCGAATGATCTACCGGAAAAGTATGAGTCCAATGACTGAGATGTGCGGCAGAACATTAAAAAACACCGTTGTTTTTCATTAGGTATCGCCAATTGGCGCGATAGTCTTTATGATTCGCTCGGCGTAGCCGACGACAGGGCGTCGGGCGCAGCACACGGTGAATAAGGACCATGGCCAATCTGACGGCCGGGTCGATAAAAAGGGTCACACCATGTATTACCCGCTTCTGCGCAGACTGGCGTTGAGCAGTCTTGTGCTGCTGATGCTGGCTGGTTGTGCGGCACAGAATACAGCGCCTGGCAAGGTGGATGAAGCGGCGGCGCTGGCGATCAAGCCGACTGGTCTGATGCAGCCACAGACGCGTCGGCAGCCTGGCAAGCGACTGCGCTCATCACTTGAAAACTTCATGCGGTCGGTTTCGCTGGCTGATATTCGCGAAACCCTGCTCAGCGAAGCTGATGCCTGGACGGGCACGCCCTACCGCTACGGGGGTGAGACTCGCTCCGGGATCGACTGTTCGGCCCTGGTGCAGCGTATCTACCGGGACAGTTTTGATATCAGTCTGCCTCGTACGACCGCAGGTCAGGTGCTTGAAGGACAGCGGATCGAGCGCAAGGAACTCCAGCCGGGTGATCTGATTTTCTTCCGACCCTCCAGTGTTGGTCGTCACGTTGGCATCTATGTCGATAATGGCTTGTTCCTGCACGCCTCGAGTTCATCAGGCGTTAGACTGTCGCGGCTGGATAACCCTTACTGGGTCAGCCACTATTGGCAGGCACGGCGACCCGAAGCGGCTCAGCTTCTGGTGATGCGTACCACGCCGTGACATTCTGAAGGCGGTCTATCATGACCGTGATGTCTGCAGCTCAGCCATTTCATGGCATTATGCTCCCCTGTTCGGTGACGCGGCGGTAAGTCTCCGCAGCGTCACCCTTGATTTGACAGGGAGGTCTCTTGAGCATCGAACCCCGCACGCCCTTGTGGTGGCGAGCAACCCTGGCGCTGAGCCTCGGTTCCTTTCTGATCTTTGTCAATCTCTACGCCATTCAGCCCCTCATGCCACGGGTCGGGGAAGAGCTGGCGCTGTCATCCCTTCAGGCCAGCTGGCTATTGTCCGTTTCCACTCTGACCCTGGCGTTGGCACTGCTGATTTTCGGGCCGCTATCGGATGCCATAGGACGTCGTGCTCTGATGTTGATTACCATGGCGCTGGCGACAGTCTGCACGCTGATGATCTCCCTGGCGCCCGGTTATGCGAGTCTGCTGGCATTACGTGCCTTGCAGGGGTTTCTGCTTGGCGGCTTACCTGCTGTCGCCGTGGCCTGGATGGGAGATGAATTTACCCGGCCGGCACTGACCATGGCGGTCGGGCTTTATATCAGTGGCAATTCACTGGGGGGCATCAGTGGTCGGGTCATCGGCGGCGCTGTTGGTGGCGTTTGGGGATGGCGGACCAGTTTTGTGGTCGTCGGCCTGCTCAGCATCGTGGCATGGCTGGTCTTTTACTGGCTATTGCCACGCCAGCAATCCTTCGTTCCTCAGAGCCTGAATCTGAAGCGAATGGGGGGCGATTTGAAAGGCCATCTGCGTAATCGAATGTTGCTGGGTGCCTACCTGATTGGTGGATTGAACTTTTTCATTTTCGTCAATCTTTACAGCTACATTACCTTCCGCCTTTCGGCGCCGCCTTTCGGGCTGGCTACCCAATGGCTGGGACTGCTGTTTCTGACTTATCTTGGCGGGACCATTGGCTCGGCATTTTCCGGACGACTGACGGGACGTCTTTCTCAGCCAGCGGTGATGATGGCGGGAATTGTACTGTTGATGATCGGTACCCTGATCACACTCTCTTCATCGATTATCTTCATCATAATGGGGCTGTGCTGCAATGCCTTCGGATTCTTCATGTGCCATTCGATGGCTTCCAGCTGGGTAGGGCGGCAGGCGGTTGGTGCCCGGGCCAGTGCTTCATCACTCTATCTGATGTTTTACTATCTCGGTGCCAGCCTGGGAGGCTTCTACCTCGAACCCTTCTGGCGGATGGCCAATTGGCCCGGGGTGGTCGCGGCAGCGCTGATTGTATTGTGTATCACACTGTGCCTGGCTGCCTTGTTGCGCCGTCTGGAGCGCCGTCAGCTGATGCAGCAGGAGTAAGCGGACAGCGTTTGGTTCAGGATGCTTTGGCGATGGCGCCAATCGGCTTCTGATAAGCTCGGCTATCGTGGGTGAGAAGATCAATTGCCCGCATTTGGGGTGGCTCTATAACGAGGACATAAGGGGCCGAGTACTTTAGAATGTCAGTAACATGATGTTACCGAGGTGCTGATGCTCGATCGCTGGCTAAGACGTGCTACCCAACCGCCACTTCGCTGGCTGGCGCGGCATTCGATCTACTGGCGGGTGACACCGCTGGGTGCTTCATTGACAGGGCTTGCACTGGCGGTCTTCGTCATGGTCATGCTGGTGCTGAATTATTACATGGCAGCACTGGCTGGATTGCTGCTGAACCGTTTCTTTGATGGACTTGATGGCGCGCTGGCACGTGCCATGGGTGAGGACGAGACCGCGGGGCGTTTCCTTGATACCTGTCTCGATTCACTGTATCGCGTGTTGTTTCTGATCGGTTTTGCGTTGGCAGATCCTTCCCGCAATACATTGCCAGCGCTGATTCTGATGGCGACCAGCGGGGTGCTGGACATGGGCATTGCCCAGTTCGAGGCCCAGACCGGGCAGCGGCGAGGCGTGCTACGTCACGCTCACTGGTCGTTGCGCCTGCTGGACATGATTACGCATGCTACCCCGCGCCTGCTGATACTGGTAGCGGCCTGCGTCTGGCCCGAGCGCTTTCCCGTGATTGTCTTGAGCTATGCAGGTATTCAGGGACCATTGATGCTGGCGCGGGTCATACTGGGTTATCGATGGCTCAGTCGGCAGGATCGCAAGCGTCAGCTTGATCGGGCCAGGCGCGTCAGGGTAGTGGCATCCCTGAAAGAGGGGGACTCCGGTTTTACAGTACCGCCATGGAGATAAGAGGCGGGAAGCGGTATAGCATTCAGGGAACATGAAAAAGGCGACCCTCGGGTCGCCTTTTTCGCAACAGCAGGCAGAACAATCAGTGCTGCTGTTCGCCTTCGCCTTCGCCATGCACATGGCCGTGCTCGACTTCTTCGGCGCTGGCTTCACGCACTTCCTGGACGTTGACGTCAAAGTTGAGCGTTTCGCCGGCCAGAGGATGGTTGCCATCAACAGTGACAGTGTCACCTTCAACCTTGGTGACGGTGACCAGCAGCGGGCCGCCTTCGGTCTGCGCCTGGAACTGCATACCAGGCTGAATGTCTTCGACACCCTGGAAGGCATCGCGCGGGACGTCCTGAACCAGAGAAGGCTGAACTTCACCATAGCCTTCCGAAGGCTCGACGCGCGCCTTGACCTGATCACCGCTGTTGTGGCCGGCAAGTTCCTTTTCGAGGCCGGGGATGATGTTGCCCGAACCATGAAGGTAGGTCAGCGGTTCACGACCTTCGGAGCTGTCCAGAACCTCTCCGGCGTCGTTCGTCAGCGTGTAATGAAAAGCGACGACTGTGTTGTCGGCGATTTGCATGGTTAAGCCCCTGAGTCGTTGGTAAGGGTTTTGGGTGTTCACGGCGCATATCGGGAGGCATATCGGCGAAATGAAGCCTCCCTGCGTCACGTTACCTTATTAGGTGGCACCTCATGACGGGATTTCAACCCGGGGCAGGTGAATTTTCCGCATTTCGGTACTCCGATGGTCGGTTGCATTCGTGCAGCCGCAAGGCCAACCCGCTAAAATGCTCCACGGTATTGTCATCGCTGCAAAATGTTCGGAGATTTCGAGAATGCTGACCCTGATCTGGCTGGTAGTGTTTGTCGTGGTGGCTGTTGCAGTCTGGGCGGACTGGAACAGCATGTTTTCAGGACCGCTGAGCCGACTTCTGCCAGAGGCTCTTCAGATCGACGAATATGATCGCTATGTCTGGAGTGTGGCGCTGGGGATTGTGATTGCGACCCTGGCAGTCAATCCGATCTCGACACTGATCACTCTGATCCTGCTGGCGATCATCGCTTTTCTGGTGCGCGCGCTGCTTCGCTTTGCGATGAAATTCGTGCACTGATCGCTGCCATTTTCGTGTCGGTCCTGGCAGGTCGACAGCTACTGTAAAAAAACCCCGCGTCGTTCATCGACGCGGGGTTTTTGCTGGAAGAGGCATTTGCCCACCTGGAGCGGGACGATGGATTCAGCCCTGCTGTTGCTTGCCTACCTCATCAAAGTGTTGCTGCACCTGGGCAGAAGGCTCGCCGGTCAGCAGGCTGACGACCCAGATGGAGATGTAGGAGAACACTACGCCCGGCACGATCTCGTAGAGATCGAACAGACCACCGGACAGCTGTGCCCAGACCACAACGGTGACACCGCCAACCACGATACCGGCCAGCGCCCCCCAACGGTTCATGCGTCTCCAGAATAGTGCCATTACAAGAGCCGGGCCGAAGGCTGCCCCGAAACCTGCCCAGGCGTAGGACACCAGATCGAGCACGCTGGAGTTCGGGTTGAGGGCAAACAGATAGGCGATGATGGCAATCCCGACGACCGACAGGCGGCCCACCCAGACCAGTTCCTTTTGTGAGGCATTCTTGCGGAAGATGGCCTTGTAAAAGTCATCGGCCAGCGCAGAGGAGGACACCAGCAGCTGGGAGTCGGCGGTCGACATGACGGCGGCGAGAATGGCAGCCAGCAAGACGCCTGCTATCACCGGATGAAAGATGGCGTTGACCATGATCATGAAGATCTTTTCGCTATCCCCCAGGTCGCGCGGGATATATACCAGTCCCAGCAGGCCGATGGCCACGGCACAGAACAGTCCCAGCGCTGACCAGATGACGGCAATGCGACGGGCGACCGGAATATCGCGGTCACTGCGAATGGCGGCAAAGCGCGCCAGGATATGAGGCTGACCGAAGTAGCCCAGCCCCCAGGCCAGCGAACTGATGATGCCGATCAGGGTAAGCTTGTCCCCTGTCGAGGCGTCGCGGAACCACTCGAGCAATTGTGGATTCTCGGCCGTGATGCGCGAGGCCGCAACACCCACACCGCCCATATCGAACAGGGCGATGACCGGTACGATCAGCAGGGCCGCTGCCATCATCAACCCCTGGATCAGGTCGGTCCAGGAAACCGCCAGGAAGCCGCCGAAGAAGGTATAGGAAATGATGGCAATGGTGCCGACGGTGACTGCCACAGTGTAGTCGAGGCCGAAAACGGTATTGAACAGTTTGCCGCCGGCGACCAGCCCCGAACTGGTGTAGAACAGGAAGAACAGCAGAATGAAGACGGCTGAAATGACGCGCAGCAGGTGGGAGTGGTCCTCGAAGCGATGCTCGAAGAATTCCGGCAGGGTAAGCGAATCATTGGCAATGAAACTGTAGATACGCAGTCGTCGAGCCGTGATCAGCCAGTTCAGCCAGGTACCGGCCAGCAGCCCGATCCCGATCCAGGCCGCGGAGAGTCCGCTGACGTAGGCAGCCCCCGGCAGACCCAGCAACAGCCAGCCCGACATATCCGAGGCCCCGGCAGAAATGGCCGATGTCCAGGGGCCCAGCGAGCGCCCGCCGAGAATGTAGTCCGAGAGATCCGAGGTGCGGCGATAGGCATAGAGCCCGATACCCAGCATCAACAGCAGGTAAAGGGCAAAGGTGATGCCGATGAGAATATTGTTTTCGACCATTGTCGTTCCTTGCCATTGTTGTAACGCATGAAGTGATGTCGGGCATCACTCTGCGATCGACGGAATGCGGAGGGCCATACCCTCCCTAGTCGTCACCCAGCGCCAGCAGCGAGGCATTGCCTCCCAGCGCTGCCGTGTTGATGGTCCGGGCCTTTTCGGTGGCAAAGCGCAACAGATAGTGCGGTCCGCCGGCCTTGGGACCGGTACCCGAGAAGCCCTGTCCTCCAAAGGGTTGTACACCGACTACGGCGCCGATGATGTTGCGGTTGACGTACACGTTGCCGACCCGAATACGGCGAGCAACATGATTGGAGAAGGTTTCGTTGCGGCTATGGACCCCGAAGGTCAGACCATAGCCACGGTCGTTGATAGTATCGATAACGTCATCGATCTCGCTGGACTTGAATGTTGCCACATGCAGGATGGGGCCGAACTGTTCCGCCTCCAGTGCATCAATACCATCAATACGGAAGGCGGTCGGGGCAATGAAGGTCCCCTTTGCCGCGATCTCGGGCGTGACAGGGGCTTCGGCCAGCAGACGTCCCTCCTCGCGCAGGCGATCGATATGCGCCTGCAGACCGGCACGTGCTTCTTCATCGATCACCGGCCCGACATCAGTGGCCAGCTGTGTAGGGTCACCGATTGCCAGTTCAGCCATGGCACCACGCAGCGTTTCAATGATGCGATCAGCGATGTCCTCCTGCACGTAGAGCACGCGCAACGCACTACAACGCTGACCGGCACTCTGATAACTCGAGGCCACTACGTCGGCTACCACCTGTTCCGGCAGGGCCGTGGAATCCACGATCATGGCATTCAGCCCCCCGGTCTCGGCGATCAGGGTGGGCAAGGGGGCATTATCACGTTCGGCCAGCGACCGATTGATCAGCCGGGCGGTATCGGTCGAGCCGGTGAAAGCAACGCCGGTAATGCGCGAATCGCCGGAGAGTACGGCACCAACCGTGGGACCATCGCCGGGCAGCAGTTGGACGACATCACGAGGCATGCCGGCTTCATGCAACAGCGCCACTACCCGGTGGGCAATCAGTGAGGTCTGTTCAGCCGGTTTGGCAAGGACGGTATTGCCAGCCACGGCTGCTGCCACTGTCTGACCGCAGAAAATGGCGATCGGGAAATTCCAGGGACTGATGGTGGCAAAGACGCCCTTGCCGGAGAGCATCAGTTCATTGGATTCGCCGGTGGGGCCGGGGAGTCGTGTGGCTGTACCGAAGAGCTCACGGGCATGCGCGGCATAATAACGGCAGAAGTCGACGGCCTCGCGTACCTCGGCGACACCATCGGTCAGCAGTTTGCCACCTTCCATGCAGCACAGGGCCATTAGCTCGGCCATGTTTGCTTCCAACGCATCAGCGAAGCGTTCAAGAATGGCTGAACGCTCCTCGACCGGCGTGGCATCCCAGCGAGGAAAGGCCTGGCGGGCCACGGCAATGGCCTCACGGGTCTGCTCGGCGCTGGTCCAGCGCACCTCTCCCACGAGTCGATCACGGTCCCAGGGGCACATCACCCGATGTAGTGGTGTATCGTCATCGTCGAGAGTGAAGCCGACCAGCGGGGCAGCCTGATAGCGCCGCTCCAGGAAGGGTGCCATGGCTTCCTTGAGGGGCTGAAACTGGCTGTGGATGTTCAGATTGACCCCTTTCGAGTTGCTCCTTTTCTCTCCATAGAGTTCGCTCGGCAACGGGATCCGGGTGTTGTAGTAGTGGTCCACTTCGGCCAGCGACTGTAGCGGATGTACGCACAGCGATTCGACGGGAACACGTGGATCCACCAGCTGGTGTACGAACGAGGAGTTGGCGCCATTTTCCAATAGACGCCGCACGAGGTAAGGCAGCAGATCCTTGTGCGCACCAACAGGGGCATAGATACGACACCATGTTCCCGCGGGCGCACGTTTCAGGGCTGCCTCATAGAGGGCTTCGCCCATGCCGTGCAGGCGCTGAAACTCGAACGGGCGCTGTTGTTCACCCACCAGATCCAGGATGGTCGAAATGGTGTGGGCATTGTGGGTAGCGAACTGTGGAAAGATACGATCGGCAGCATTATCGGACAGCAGATATTTCGCACATGCCAGATAGGCGACATCGGTACAGGCCTTGCGGGTATAGACGGGATAGCCATCCACGCCGAGCACCTGGGACTCCTTGATTTCGCTATCCCAGTAAGCCCCCTTGACCAGTCGCACAGGGATAATATCACCCTGATTGGCAGAGACTCGGGTCAGCCAGTGCAGCACAGGCATGGCGCGCTTGGAGTAGGCCTGCACCACCAGTCCGAAACGGCCCCAGCCGCGGCAGGCGTCACTCTCGTAGACGGCACGGAACACCTCCAGCGACAGCTCCAGCCGATCGACTTCCTCGGCGTCGATGGTCAGGGCAACATTCAGTTCACGTGCCATGGAGGCCAGCTGGCGCACGCTATCGACAAGTTCTTCGAGTACCTGAGTGCGCCGGCCGAACTCATAGCGTGGATGCAGAGCCGATAGCTTGATTGAAATCGACGGCGCCGGGGTCCGTTCGGAGAGCTTGCGACTGACACTGCCTACCGAGCGGATGGCATTGGCGTAATCCTCGAAGTAGCGTTTGGCATCCTGACGGGTCAGCGCCGCTTCCCCGAGCATGTCGTAGGAATAGGTATAGCCCTTGTCGAATAGCGGCTTCGAGCGCTTGAGGGCCTCGTCGATGGTGCGCCCCAGTACGAACTGGCGGCCCATGATCTTCATTGCCTGACGCATTGCCTGCCGGATCACCGGCTCACCCATGCGATTGACCATGCGGTTGATGAAGCCGGCCGGCCGGCCATCGCGCGGATGGTCGAGTGTAATGACCCGTCCGGTGGTCAGAAGCCCCCAGGTGGAAGCATTGACCAGCCAGGAGTCGCTCTGACCGGCATACTTCTCCCAGTCCGCTACGCCAAGCCGATCCTCGATCAGCGCATCGGCGGTTTCGGAGTCCGGCACGCGCAACAGGGCTTCGGCCAGACACATCAGCATCAACCCTTCATGGGTATCGAGGCTGTACTGGGTCAGCAATTCATCAATCGAATCGACGGCACTGTCCATCGCACGGACATCGCGTACCAGTTCGGCCGTACTGTCGCCGATACGGCGGAAATCAGCCTCGCTGGTATCAAGCAGCGCTGCCAGTTCACGGACCCAGTCATCCTCGCTGACAATGTAATGATCACTGATGCGCTTGAACTGAGTGGCGAGATCCTGCTGCCAGGTGTTGGGATCGAGTATTTGTTCGGCTTTCAGCATGGCAACTTCCCTTGTGCAGCACCGCTTCACTCGTCGATGCGTCTCATAATGGCGCTCATCGACGAAAGATGCGGTTGGCAAATAGCCTGGGCGGGGGTGCGTCACTACGACGCATCCGGAATTCGGGTAGTTTCGACTCTAGTGTGTTCAGGGCATCATCGTCTTGTCGATTTCCCGGTCAGCATTGTCGAATCATCGGATAATGAACCGACGCACCGTCATGGGGGCTCAGTGTCGACGTGTGCCGCGCAGGGACCCCGGAGACTGGGCAAAGTGACGCCGAAAGGCGTGAGAGAGCGCGCTCTGATTGGCGAAACCGGTGCGCTCGGCGATGGTGACAAGCGGCAGGGTGGTTTCCTGCAATAGTTCACGCGCTGCCGCCAGACGCTTGCGCAATATGTAGCGATAGGGTGGCAGGCCGGTGTGGTCGCGAAACAGCTCGGTAAAATGGGCAGTACTCAGACAGGCTCTGCGCGCCAGATCTTCCACTTTCAGGGGCTCGGACAGATGCCGTTCGATCCACTCGTCGAGGTCACCGATATCCAGTCTCGGACGCGGTCCGGGAGCGCGATGGTCAAGACGCCGGCTGAGTGAAGCCAGCAGGGTCGTCGTCAGCAGATTATGATCGCCGGTCGTGGCTGAGCTCATCTCTCCGAGCATGAATTGCAAATAAAGACAGAGCGTGTCATCGATTGCGAAATAACGGGGAGACTCGAATAATCGACGATGATGACGATGTGCGCCATTGAGTGCAGGAACTTCATCTGGCAAGTCGATGATGAGCTGACTGTTATCGCCGATGCCGCGGTAGTAGTGCTCGCGATCGGCCGGCACGATACAGCCGGTACGTTCATTGATACGGCCGCGTGCGCCGGCGATATCAAACTCCGCTTCGCCGGATAGACCGATCACAACCTGGCGATGAGCGTGAGCGTGATGCTGGCCTGTGGTCGCCAGCGGTGCAAGCCGAATGGCGCTACCGGAGGTGGACATCATTGCAATACCTGCATGAAACGGCTATTGGCAAGGCCGGCATGTAACCGGCGTTACCAAAATACCGCGATGTTAGATGCAGGGAAAGTCATTGACGTGCAGGTTGATCCTTTTTCAGCCCGCACTCATTCCTCTTCGGCCTGACGATAGAGCCGTACCCGTTTTACCCGATGGCGCTCAACATCCCGTACTTCGATCAACCATGGCGGTACACTGACCCGGGCGCCTGGCTGAGGCAGGCTTTCCAGTCGATCAACGACCAATCCGGCCAGACTGGTATAGTCGCGTCCCAGCGGTAGCGGATCCGGCAGTTGCTGGTTGATATCGACAATATCCTCACTGGCATCAGCCTCGAAACAGCGCTCGCTGACACGATAAACGCGCTGGTCAGCTTCGCTGCCACCGGGCATTTCGCCGGCAATATCCTCGAGGATATCCAGCATGGTCACAATGCCTTCCAGCGTGCCGAATTCATCCACTACAAAGGCAAGTCTTTCGCCACTGCGCTGGAATTGCTGCAAAGCCTCAACGACCGAGACGTTTTCCAGCAATACCAGCGGTTGTTCCAGAACGGCTGCTACATCCAGGGCTTCTCCGGCCAGTGAGGCATCGAGCAGGCGACGCTTCTGGACGATACCCAAAGGCGCATCCCGAGCGCCATCGCGAATGACCACCAGGCTGGCATGTGGGCTATCGCGCAGATGCCCGATTTGCTGGTCGACGTCATTGGAAAGATCGATGCAGTCAATATCACGCCGCAAGGTCATGATGGCTTCGATCGGTTTATCGGCCAGTGACAGCACCCCACGCACCATATGCTGTTCGGTGACATCGAACAGCGCCAGAGCCTCGTCATGATGTGCAGTGTCACTGCTCTCTTCGCGATAACGGGTCAGGTTCGGTTCATCGCTGCTCAGCAGTCGCATTATGGCTTCGGCCGTACGTGCCCGGCGTGATCCATAACGGCTTCGGGGTTGTCTGCTTTTTCGCTGGCGTAATGCCTGGAGCAGCTCGATGAGTATGGCAAAGCCAATAGCGGCATAGAGATACCCCTTGGGAATGTGGAGGCCGAGCCCTTCGGCCACCAGGCTGAAACCGATCATCAGCAAGAGCCCGAGGCAGAGCAGAATGACGGTTGGATGGGCCGCTACAAAGCGCGTCAGGGGACGACTGGCTATCAGCATCAGCGTCATGGCGACGACCACTGCGATCATCATGACCATAAGATGATCGACCGTACCGACGGCGGTGATAATCGAATCGATCGAAAAGACGGCATCCAGCACTACGATCTGGGCGACAACGGTGGAAAATGCTGAACAGGCTCGCGACTGTCCTTCGTTGTCGGAGGCATCGGCGTCGACATGCTCATGAAGTTCGCTGGTTGCCTTGTAGATAAGGAAGAAACCACCCCCCAGCAGGATCAGATCTCGGCCATTGAAGGTATGGCCAAACAGGGTGACCAGTGGCTGGGTCAGACCCATGAGCCAGGAGAGGCAGAGCAGCAGTATCAGGCGCATGATCAGCGCCAGTGACAGCCCGGTTATTCGTGCGCGGTCGCGCAGTGCCGGTGGCAGCTTGTCGGCAAGAATGGCGATGAAAACCAGGTTATCGATACCCAGTACGATTTCAATGATGATCAGGGTCAGCAGGCCAGCCCAGGCAGAGGGGTCAAGCAACCAGGCCAGATCGAACCAGTGGGTCATGAAAGAGAACTCCTGCAGGCCGATGACCTATGGCGCTCGCAGGCAAGGGAAGGCATTCGGGATCGACAACAACTGTCGTCGCTGGGGGAGCTCAAAACATATTCCTCATGACACCATGAAAGCCGTAGTTTAGGTCCGCTGATGGGGAAAATGAAACCACGCCCGCAAGGGGCGTGGCAGTTTTCAGCTATCGAGAGGCTTTCAGTTGCGGTTGCGTTTGGCGGCCATGCTCCGGCGCAACATCGGACCGAGCAGATAGGGGAGGATCAGCCCAAGGATGGCGATTGCCCAGATGGTGATGGACAAGGGTGTGGACCACAGTACTGACCAGTCACCGTCGGAAAGGCTCAGGGCATGGCGCAGATTTTTTTCCATCTCCGGCCCCAATAGCAGGCCCAGAATGACGGGGACCAGTGGGATCTCCAGCTTGCGCAGCAGATAGCCCAGCACGCCGAAGGCAATCATGAAGTAAAGATCAAAGGTTGAATGGCTGATCGAATAGATCCCCACGATGGCAACCAGCGTGACCAGGGGCATCAGAAACTTCGGCGGTACCGACAGGATTTTGACGAACACACCGACAAGAGGGATGTTCAGCAGCAGTAACAGCAGATTACCGACCAGCAGTGCTGCAATGACACCCCAGACGATTTCGGCATGCTGCTGAAACATCAGCGGGCCCGGTGTAATATTCAGCGACACCAGCATTGCCAATAACACGGCTGTGGTACCACTACCGGGAATCCCGAGGGTCAGCATCGGGACCAGTGCTCCATTGGCTGCCCCGTTGTTGCCTGATTCCGGTGCTGCAACACCGCGCGGATCACCCTCACCAAAACGGTTTTTGCTGCCGAGAATGCGTTTCTCCACCGTATAGCTCAAAAAGCTGCCCAGTGAGGCGCCGGCGCCCGGCAGGACACCTGCCACAAAACCGACGCCGCCGCTGCGAAGGCTGGTCGGAATAATGGCCACGATTTCCCGCCAGCGTAGCTTGAGCCGATTCATTTTGACGCTACTGTCACCGTCTCCGGCACGCCGCTCGATGAAAAACAAAAGCTCGGATACGGCAAACAGTCCGACGATGGCAATGATGAAATCGATGCCTTCATAGAGTTCCAGAATGCCGAAGGTAAAGCGCTGACTGCCGGTGGAGATATCGATTCCGATGGTGGACATCATCAGGCCCAGCGCTGCAGCCATCAGGGTTTTCATGGGATTCTTGCCGGTGATGCCGCCAAGTGTGGCGAAGGCCAGTACGAACAGCGCGAAATATTCGGCGGGACCGAAGGTCAGTGCAAAACGGGCCAGTAACGGTGCCAGCAGAATCAATCCGATACAGGCAATCAGGCTGCCAATGAAGGAGGCGACGGCAGAAATTGCCAGCGCTTCAGCGGCCTTGCCCTGCTGCGCCATCGGATAACCATCCAGGCAGGTCATCATGGCCGGCTCATCGCCCGGGATGTTGAGCAGGATCGAGGAGATTCGACCGCCATACATGGCCCCGGCATAAACAGCGGTCAGCATGATCAGGGCTGATTCCGGTGGCAGACCGAGTGTAAAGGCCAGCGGAATCAGAATGGCGACGCCATTGGCCGGGCCGAGCCCGGGCAGGGCCCCGATCAGTGTGCCGAGAAAGCAGCCGATCAGTGCCAGCAGCAGATTCATCGGGGTCAGGGCCACCCCGAAGCCGGCCATCAGTGCATTAAGGGTCTCCATCAGTGAAACTCCAGCAATCCGGCAGGCAGGGTCAGTTCAAGACCGAAGTTGAAAGCAATATACCCGATGACCGCGCCACCCAGTCCTACCAGAAAGGCAGGCAGCGGACGGGCACCCATGCGCCAGCAGAGAATACCTACCGCCAGAGTGGTGGCAATCGGGAAACCGATCGGCTCCAGCGCCAGGGTGTAGGCGATCAGTACCAGCACCGCAACGAGCATCTCGCCCAGCGTACGCCCCAGGGGCCAGGCGTTATCCGGATCGGGCCGGAGCATCAGATAAAGGCTGGTCAATCCCAGCACTACGGCCAGCAGGGTCGGGAAGGTAGAGGGGCCCACCGGGCCGCCTCCACCAAAAGGCACCGGGATCTGCTGCGCCTGCCAGCCGTAGGCGACGGCCAGCAGAAGCATCAGTACCCCAAGGATGCGATCGTTCAGAAAGCTCATTGCACCAGCCCGATCTCTTTGGAAAGTTGCTGGAGATCATTGATCTGCTGGCGAACGTATTCATCAAAGGCCTTGCCGGACTTGTGGAAGGGCATCAGGCCATTCTGCTTCATGACTTTCTTCCACTCGTCGCTGGCGTAGACCTTGTCAAAGGTATTCACCCACCACTGATAGGCTTCATCGGAAATACCTTTTGGTAGATAGAAACCGCGCCAGTTGGGAGCCACTTCATCAATGCCCTGTTCCTTCGCTGTTGGCAGGTTGTCCAGTGGTGCGGGCAAGCGCTGGTCGGCAAGAACAGCCAGGACCTTCAGATCACCTGAGTCGATAAAGCCCTTGGATTCGGAAATATCACCCGTAAAGGCATCGATATGGCCACCGATGACCTGAGTGATGGCTTCGCCGCCATTGTTGTAGGAGAGATACTTGATCTTGCGCAGTTGATCCACGCCGGCTTTTTGGGCCGTCTGCAGGACCTTGAGGTGATCCCAGCCCCCGGTAGCGCTGCCGCCGGCAAATGAAACGCTGCCGGGTTTCTTCTTCAGTGCGTCCATCAGCTCGGGCAGGGAGTCATAGGGTGAATCCTTGCCGACTGCGATGATGCCATAGTCGGCGCCCAGCGCTGCAGCCCAGCGCACCATGTCGGCGCTCATGCCAGGGAATTGCTTCTGTGCCAGACGGGTGGTGGTGGCTGTACTGGCGGCTACGATCAGCTGATCATCATCACGCCGTTTGCTGACGGTATGGGCATAGGCCACACCACCCCCCGCACCAGCCATGTTGGTGGTCTGAACACTCGCTGGTACGAGATCAAGTTGCTCAAGCAGGCGCCCGACACTGCGGCAGGTAAAGTCCCAGCCACCGCCAGGATCCGACGGGGCAATACAATCCACCTTGCCCGAAGGCTGAAAGGCAAGTGCACTGGAAGCGCCAATGGCCAGCGTTGCAGCAGCCAGCCAGCCCAGCGCGCGGCCCATGAAGCGTGATGTGTTGGACATGAGAGTCAACCCTTGCTGTCGATCAAAGAGATCCTTTTCAGCGCGCATGGTTGTAAAAATTGACGCTGAAAAATGTCGGTCCGGATGAGAATCGACCAGCGTTGTTGTTCGGGTCAATCAATGCGTGACAGGTTGCGACTAAAGTGCAATGCAGCAGAAACGGTTAGTGAAAATGCTTTTATATCAAAAGCTTGCAATATTGTAAGGTTTTGGAGGGGAGATCACTGCCGGCAATGTAGCCCTGCTTTCAGACAGATGTGAAGTGTCGGTGATTACTCAAATGTCGCTGAAACATTCCATCGCAAATGTATGGCGCTTTTGCTGAGATAGACCCTCGGCTAAAGAGGAGAGAGACCCGTTGTAATGACACTGTTCGCCTGTATCGGAAAGTACCGATAGGGCTGACAGAGTACAAGGCAATATACAGGAAGGGGAAAATGGAGCGGGCAACGAGGCTCGAACTCGCGACCCTCAGCTTGGGAAGCTGATGCTCTACCAACTGAGCTATGCCCGCCCGGCCGGATAAAATGGCCTGCAAACAGCAATGTAGAGGAGTGGGCCTGACAGGTCAATCGCCATTGGCTTCTTCGAAGCAGTCGTGTCTGTTGTAAGTCGGTCGTATTCTGCTGCTATGACCAGGGGGGCGGAGAGTCGCCTGCGTGCAGACCCGGGCAATATCACGTTATGCGCTGCTACGCCCGTGGCCCGGCGCATGACGCCGGGCCCTTCTCCTGATTGACCGACATTTTACATTTGCTGTTCCTGGGCGCCGGAACCGGGTCGGGCCTTGCCCAGTGATGGTTCCTGCCCTTTCGGTTCGGGCTTCTGACGGGCCGAGAATTCGCCACGGCCATCCAGCGAGGGCCCCTGACTCCAGCGCCCCTGCGGTGCCTCCTTGTCCATCAGAGTATTCAGATAGTAATAGGAGTGCTCGGTAGCCTCGTGCTCGGTTGGGGTCGAGTTTGGAATCGGCAGATTTTCTTCCAGTCCGCCCAGCTCCTCGATCACGGCCAACCACTGCTGCTGATGGTAGGTATCACGAGCAATAAGGAAGGAAAGAAAATCCTTCATGCCCTTGTCGTCGGTCCAGTTATAGAGTCGGGAAGCCAGCACGCGGCCACTGGATTCGGCTGCGACGTTAGCGTTCATATCGGCAGCAATATTGCCCGTGGCATAGACATGACTCATGTCGAAAGGCACGCCATTGGCGTTGACCGGCAGTGCTGCGAGCCCCGACGAAAGCAGGTGGCGCGGGTTGGCACCGCCCAGGATGGCGTTCATGACCGGATCCTTTGCCGTGGCTTCCTGATAGGAGAGCGGCGCGCCTTCCAGGTTGAGTGCGACGGCATGACCCAGCATCTCGATATGGGAGAGTTCCTCGGTTGCCGTCGACATCAGCATGTCGCGGATCCGATCATCACCGCGGGCGCCCATGGCCTGAAAGAAATACTGCATGGCAACACGGATCTCTCCTTCAATCCCGCCGATGGCCTGCTGGAGCAGCATGGCGAACTGGGGATTGGGCTCATCGACTCGAACCGGGTATTGCAGGTGAGAGGAATGATGAAACATGAGACAGCCTCCTTGCGTGTCGCATTTTCGAATAGACGTTCATGACATGTTGAACCCCAGCCATTCGGGTAGGCCTGACTGTGTTCAACACTACTGAAGCTAGTGGCTGACCAGTTTTTTACTAATAATCCAGATCAAGCCGGGCTGTTTTTTTTCATGAGGCGGCGACCCGTGGTTGCTCCGGGATATGAAATCACTGCCGCTGATATGAAAGAAGCGATGATGGCTGGTGACTCTCCTGCAGGCATTGGCTTCATCGGCAGAATTTTCATGAACTGCGGTTACAAGCTGCTTCCATGCGTTTTTCATAATGGCGTATCAGTCTGTCCCCCTCGGTATCAGGATGATCAGGGTCGTGACGAGATCCTGACCAGAGTCTGTAAAGGCGGGGGAGTACGACCAATGGTAAGGTCAGGCCTAATAAAATCGTCAGTAAATGCATGATTATTAGAGGCGTTATATTCGGAAATTTACAGGAACAGTGTTGCTGAAGGGTAATGGTGTTCGACAGTGCGCACCTTTAACCACGATCAACCCGTCATACTGTTTTTACAGGGCGGGGCAAATAAGCGAGACGAAATACCTGTCAGCGCTTCGGGCCCGATGCCCCGACAGATCGCACAAGCTGAATTTATAAAATTTGTAACTTCCGGGAGAAAAAACGGATCAGTGCTGTCATAGCTGACAGATGCTTTTTCTTCAGTCGCGAAGAAATGTGTCTGGCTTACTGTTCCTTTCGACCGCCACCACGCGTGGCGGTTTTTTTTATGTCTGATGGTTCTTCTCGACCAGGCATGAAAAAGGGCAGTGCCATGGCACTGCCCCTTGATCACTCAGCGAGCGTCGCGCTGATTATTGTGCTGCCCGCAGGGCAGTAATTGCGATCAGGCGGTCGCTTTCTCGCCAAAGTATTCGGCAACTTCTTCAGCGCCACCGATATGCTTGCCGTCGATCCAAACCTGGGGGACCGTGGCGTTACCGGTCATGGCGCGTACCGAGCGCGTGGTGATGTCGCGATTGCCAATGGAGATATCTTCATAGGCAATGTGATGATCGACCAGCATCTGCTTGGCACGTGCGCAATAGGGGCAGCCTGGCTTGGAGAAGACCGTAGCGAAGCTTGGCCGGCCGGCGCTGGGATTGAGATAGTCCAGCATGGTATCGGCATCGGAAACTTCGAAGGGGTCGCCCGGCTTCTGCGGCTCGATGAACATCTTTTCGATGCGACCATTTCGAACCAGCATGGAGTAGCGCCAGCTGCGGCGACCAAAGCCCAGGTCGGACTTGTCGACCAGCATCCCCATGCCTTCAGTGAATTCGCCATTGCCGTCTGCAATCAGCGTCAGATGGCTGGCTTCCTGATGTTCGCCCCAGGCTTCCATAACAAAGGGATCGTTGACGGAAAGGCAGACAATTTCATCCACGCCATTGGCAAACAGCTTGTCGGCCAGTTCATTGTAGCGAGGCAGGTGGGTCGAAGAGCAGGTCGGTGTATAGGCCCCGGGCAGGGCAAACACGACAACAGTACGGTTGGCAAAGATGTCCTTGCTCTCAACATCAATCAGCTGACCGTTCCGCCGCTGTTTGAAAGTTACCTGTGGGACTTCCTGACCTTCGCGATTGTTCAATTCCATGCTCGTCTCCTGTCTCGATTCTCTTTACGCCATCTGTGGCGTCCTTCATGAACGACTTTAGTCTAAGACCACTCGCTCTGGTCCTGAATTAGATTGGCTCAAACAACGTGATTGTTTTTACTAATGACCACCGATAGTCATGAATAATCATATCGAGTTCTTTTATTGGCAAGGCAAATGTCATATGTGGCCCATGGGCCCTCGTTGTGGAGACGTACCGACCGCTTTACAAGGTTGAGCCTCTAAACCAGGGAAAATCTGTTCAGTTGCGATGGGTGTAGTAGCGGTAATGAAGATGTTCGTTCTTGACCGGGCCGATGATGGTCCACTCCATCTCAAGACCGTACTCGTCGTGCTTCAGGCAGGCATGATAGCTGTCTTTACCGCAAGGATGAGGGTGGGCACTGATCAGGCCACTGCTGTGTTCATCGTGGATGAGGTCAAACAGCCATACCGCTTCCTCTATACCTCGACGTTCGTGATGCAGTGAAAGCCGGTCCTCCAGGAAGGTCCAGCGATAGACATTATTAAAGGGAATGGCACGTCCGGCCGTCTCATCGGCCGTGAATCTTCCTTGCTCATGAAAGCGCAGGATGATTTCGCCGGACGGGGTCTGGGTGGACTCGACGTCTACCTTGCCCTGACCGCGACCTGCCCAGCCACTGTGCGACCCCGGCCCCGGGCGAGAGTGAAACTCCATGCTGGCGATGGTTCGCATCAGCGATTCAATTACCTTAAAATCTGTTAACTTCATAATCTTCTCGGAGTTGACTGTCACATGGCCCTGCTTGTCGGCGTCACGATCCTGTGGTCCTTCTCATTCAGCCTGATTGGTGTTTATCTTGCCGGCCAGGTAGACAGCTATTTTGCCGTACTGACTCGGGTCACGCTGGCCTGTTTGCTGTTTCTGCCCATGTTGCGTCCGCGCAGGGTGCCGGTCTCCATCCGATGGGCCCTGATGGGCATTGGCGCCATTCAGCTGGGGCTGATGTATATCAGCTATTACTACTCCTTTGTACTGTTGAGCGTGCCTGAAATCCTGCTCTTTACCATTTTTACACCGATCTATATCGCGTTGATTGATGACCTGTTGGCTGGCCGGTTCAGGCCCTTTTATCTGGTGACAGCAGGGCTGGCGGTACTGGGTGCTGCCGTTATTCGCTATCAGGGCATCAGCGATGATTACTGGTTCGGTTTCGCCATGGTTCAGGGGGCGAATCTCTGTTTTGCCATCGGTCAGGTCGGTTACCGTCGCCTTATGCTACGGACTCAACTGGACGTCCCTGCAGTGAATCTCTTTGGCTGGTTCTATATCGGTGCCTTGCTGCTGGTACTGCCCGCCTGGCTGATATGGGGAGATGCATCACGCCCGGCGACTACACCACTGCAGTGGGGCGTCCTGCTCTGGCTGGGCCTGGTGGCTTCCGGGCTGGGTTATTTTCTCTGGAATGAAGGAGCGCGTCGGGTAGATGCCGGCACCCTGGCGATCATGAATAATGCGCTGATTCCGGCGGGTTTGCTGGTCAATCTGGTGATCTGGGATCATGATGCTGATCTGCTCCGAATCGGCGTAGGGGGCGCAATCATGCTGGCTTCACTGGTCTTCAATCGATGGTGGCAGCGTCGCTATCCGGGCACTGCGAAACAAGAGGCCAATGCCATCGGTTGAAGCAGACTCAGCGCGGCCACGGGGAGAGCTGCACTCTCCGGCGCCGAGGGCCTGGCGAGCGCCGTGGGGGGAGCGGTATCTGCAGAGGCCAGGCGTCATCGACCAGCATAACGCGAAGCTGTGGCAATTGATCACTGCAGACGACCAACTGTACGGGCAATCCGCGCTCCTGCTGGCGCTGTCGCAACTCCGGTAACAGCGATTCCGGAAACAGCAGGGTCTCGCGGGGTGGCAGCGCCAGCCAGTGTGGGCGCTGCAGTTGTGCGGCACCGGTGAGCTGCAGGGTATCAATGAAATGAAACCAGTCGCGCCAGTGCAGCCAGATACCGGCCGGATGATCGGGATGAGCGCCTTCCGGTGCCGGCATGCCGGTCAGTGTCGGCAAATGGCTGGCACCATTCACGGCATCCAGTCCACTGCGCCATGGGTAGAACAGTACTCCCTTGAGTGCCATGCGACAGCGTAACGGTGGAGCGCCGAATTCCTTCAGCACTTCACGCGACGCTGCTTTCTGCCCCAGTCGGGTCTGATGCGTCAGCAGATGCAGATGTTTCAGAGCCAGACTGTCGGGGCCGCTGGTACCGATCCAGCGCGATTGAGCGGTTGACGTACCGGGGCCTTCGGGTAGTCCGAGATAGAATTTGATGGCCGCTTCCATATGCACTGGAGTGGCCTGCTCGTAGTCATCGTAGAGCAGATCAAATTCGCCGACGGTGCGCTGATCGCAGATGACTCGCAGATTGTGTGCCAACAGATGGGTGGCGGGCGCGCGATCCAGGATGATTTGCCAGAGTCGTTCCACATGCGTACCCAACCGGATCGGCTGGCCAGTACCGACATATTGCTCAAGCGTTGCGATTTCCTGCGCCAGCGTGTTGAGCCAGTAGCGATACAGGGATGTGTCTCCCAGTCCCAGCGTTGTACGGTCTGGTGCGCCCGGTAGACGACTCTGAAGCAGTGGAGGTGTCTCGATCAGCCAGGCCAGGTCGCGCAGCAGCGGATGCCTGATAGTCTCGGCGCTCATTGACCCTGATCCGGTAAAGGTAAGCGGTTTCGGCATTTGCCGGTATATCGTCGCGCCCGCATAATGCGGCTCCAAGCATGAGCCTGGATAAGCACATGGAGCAATTCAAACATATCGGTTTGATTGGCCGTTTGGGTAGCGACCATGTGGTCGAGACATTGAATCGGCTGATCGATTTTCTTGAAGTGCGCGGTTGTCGACTCAGTATCGAGGCTCGGCTGGCTGACGCATTGCACCATTGCCATGTGGCCCGCGCGACCCGCGAGGAAATGGGCGCGCAGTGTGATCTGGTCATCGTGATCGGTGGTGATGGCAGTCTGCTGGGTGCTGCGAGGGCGCTCTGCTACAGCAATACTCCGGTATTGGGCATCAATCGAGGGCGATTGGGTTTTCTGACCGATATCTCGCCTCACGAACTGGAAGCCCGAGTCACCGAGGTGCTCGAGGGCCATTATGAAACGGAGTACCGTTTTCTGCTGCAGGCCTCGCTTTATCGCAATGGCGAACTGATCGGTTCAGCCTGTGGTCTCAATGATGTGGTGCTGCATCCGGCAGCAGCCGTTCGAATGATCGAGTTCGAGCTCTTCATCGATGAGCAGTTCGTCTATAGCCAGCGTTCCGATGGTCTCATCGTGGCGACGCCGACAGGTTCCACGGCTTATGCGCTCTCGGGAGGCGGACCTATCCTTCATCCGCAAATGGAGGCCATCGTGCTTGTTCCGATGTTCCCCCATACCCTGTCGAGCCGGCCGATCGTGGTTGACTCCGGCAGCCGCATCGCTGTGCGGGTAATTCAGGGGGCCGATGTCGAATTACAGATCAGTTGTGATGGCCATATGCGCATGGTGGTTCAGCCTGACGACGTGCTGCGGATCGAACGCAAGCCGGAACAGCTGCGTCTTGTTCATCCGCCCGGTCACAGTTTCTTCGAAGCCTGCCGAAGTAAGCTTGGGTGGAGCAGTCGGCTTCACGACTGAATAGAGCTGAAAGGGGAGTATGGTTTCGTTCATACAGGCAGAACAGTGTGAGGGGTTCGACCTGATCGGCGATATCCATGGTTGTGGAACTACGCTGATCGCACTGCTGGAAAAACTCGGCTATCGACATGAGCAGGGAAGCTATCGTCACCCTCGGCGAGTCGCCATTTTTCTGGGCGATCTGATTGATCGTGGGCCGACCATACGCCTGGCGCTTCAGGTAGTACGTCGTATGGTGGATGCCGGGGCGGCTCGGGTTGTGATGGGCAATCACGAAGTACATGCACTCAGGCACTGTCTTGATGACAGCGGTCGGGTCGTTACGCCGCGTGAACCGCACAATGCCCGAATACTGCATGAGACTCTTCAGCAGTTCAGTGGATGCCCACGGGAATGGGCGGATTATCTGCACTGGTTCCTGCGTATGCCCCTGTGTCTGGAGTACGACGGCTGCCGTGTGGTTCATGCCTGCTGGGATGAGTCGCTGCTTCGACCCTTTCTACAGCGTTATCCGGATGGTCGAATCGATCAGCATTTTCTGGCAGCCGCGCGGCAGGTCGGATCCTTCGAACAGCGTACGCTTGATCGTGTGACGCGCGGCGTCCATTTGCCCTTGCCACAAGGGCGAGCGATTCGCTCGGCCGATGGTAGTATTCGACATACCTTTCGTGCCCATTTCTGGGCCATTGATCCGATCACCTATGGGGATGTCGTGTTTCAACCCGATCCGCTACCACGTGATCTGGAAGCACGAGCACTGGGCGAGTATGAACGCCAGCGGCTGGTACACTATGGTCCTGACGAGCGCCCGCTGTTCATCGGGCACTATTGGTGCGAGGGTATTCCGGCCCTGCCAGCAGCCAATATTGCCTGTCTGGATTACAGTGCGGTCCGGTGTGGTCGTCTGGTGGCCTATCGTTTTGATGGACATGCTGCGCTCAGTGCCGACCGCCTTGTCTGGCTCTCGCCAGGAGATGAAATTTCGGAGTTGGAAAAAAATTCGGATATTCGAAGTTCTGCCGGGAACTTTTGAATTCGGCCGTCGTCAGAGTAAGTGTTCCCTTGAATGATCCCTTGCTCTTGCCCGGCGGCCCTCTCCGCCGGGCATTTTTTATGAGGGCAGGTATGCTGCCCCTCGGAGCAGAGCAGGAGTAGGCATGCCGACGATGCTGCGCTTTTCCCATGACCAGGACATTACCCCTTTACGCCAGGCACTGTGGGCGCATCGCATCACGCATCACTATGATTGTGATGATCAGGAGCAGCGAATCTGGCTGATGGACGATACCCATGTGACCCGAGCGCATGAGCTGGTTGAGCGCTGGCAACGAGGCGAGTCGCTGACACCGAGCGAGCCGGTAACCGTGCAGTCGAACGGCCTGCTGGCCGCGTTGCGTTCAGCGCCGCTGGTAGCCCTGACGCTATTGACGTGTTGCGGTATCTTCCTGGCTTTCTGGCTGATCGGTGACCGCGTGCTGAGCGGACTGACGATCGCACCGGTTACCGTTGTCGGCAATCAGCTACAGGCCGGTACGCTCGGCACAGCACTGGCCGGGGGGCAGTTCTGGCGCCTTGTTACACCGGCGCTGTTGCATTTCAGCTGGATGCATCTGATCTTCAACATGCTGTGGCTCTGGTATTTCGGGCGGCAGGTCGAGCGAATCGAAGGCCTCGGTCGAACTTCGGTGCTATTGCTGGTTGCCGCCGTGGCATCCAATCTGGCGCAGTATGCCACTGGTACGGTGCTTTTCGGCGGCATGTCCGGCGTGGATTACGCACTGCTGGGATTTGTCTGGCTGAGCGCGCGCCGTACGCCCGAGCGCGGTTACCAGATTCCTCAGGCCCTGATGGTCTTCATGCTGATCTGGCTGGTGATTACCATGACCGATATTACTGCCCGTCTGGGATTCGGACATGTTGCCAACGAGGCACATCTGGGCGGGCTGTTATGTGGACTGGTGATCGCCTGGCTGACGACACAGCGGCGCCAACAGTCATAAATCTCTTTGATCAGGATTTCTCTTCATGAGTGAAATGACCTTCGACGGCATGGTCGAGCGCATGAGTCCCGATATCTACGCCAGCCTCAGACAAGCCGTGGAAAGGCGTAAATGGCCCGATGGACGAATGCTCACCGAGCAACAGCTTGAGCTCTGCCTGGAAGCGGTGATCAAGTACGAACATCATCATGCGATGCCGGCAGAGGAACGCCTCGGCCATATTGAGCGTGACGGCTGCGCCAGCGATCGGGAAGGCAATGCCGAGGGCGAGCGCCTGAAGTGGGTCAACTGAATTGAGTAGCCCCTGCCACGTTGAAGTACGTGGTGTGTTACAGCGCCTGCTGATCGAACCCGACCTGCCGGCGCGATATACCCTGCAGCTGGGCGAGCATGCCGTGGCACTCAATGCCGCGCAGGGCGAAATGCTGACGCTTTACCCTACTGGCAGACGCTTCTGTCTGCACTGCGCGCGCCCCTCGTCAACCCTGGTGGGAGGCGGTTACTGCAATGACTGCTTTCAACGGCTGGCGCGCTGTGACAGCTGCATCGTACGTCCGGAAACCTGCCACTATCATCTCGGGACCTGCCGCGAACCGCGATGGGGAGAGCAGCACTGTTTTACTCCCCATGTGGTTTATCTTGCCAATACCTCCGGCCTCAAGGTGGGCATCACTCGCACGGAGCGCTTGCCGAGGCGCTGGCTGGAGCAGGGCGCCATTCAGGCTCTGCCGATACTTGATGTTGAATCGCGTCGCCAGGCAGGTCTGATCGAAACCCTGCTGCGCCAGCGCATCAGCGATCGCACGGCCTGGCAGCGCATGTTGCGAGGTCCTGTGCCATGGGTGGATCTGCCGGCCTGGCATGACCGATTGCTGAGCACATTCAGTGATGAATTAACGGCACTGCGCCAACGCTTTGGTACATCGGCCATTCGGGCTCGTGACAAGGCAACGGTCGCCTGCTTCGACTATCCGCTACCCACCGAGCCGACCCGGCTGGTAGCACTGAATATCGCGGAGCAATCGCATATTGCGGGCCGGCTGATGGGCATGAAGGGGCAATATCTGATGCTGGATACCGGTGTCATCAATCTGCGTCGTTATGGTGGCCACGAGTTTGAGCTGTCGATCACCTCACCCGAGCGTCAGCAACTGGGGCTTTTTTGAAACGGCAGCCAGAGGCCGGCACGGACGAGGCCGTGTCGGCCAGGCCCTCAGGAGGCTTCGCGTGGCCGATGAGGGCGCTCCATGCGCTCCAGGAAGCAGTCCATGACGCGGCCATACAGTTCGCGCCCCAGCATTACATCCTCGACGCCGGCGTCGAGATTGGGGTTATCGTTGACTTCGATGACCACGACTCGCTCGCCGGCCTGCTTGATATCCACGCCATAGAGTCCGTTACCGATCAGGCGCGTCGCCCGCAGGGCTGCGCGTATGACCTTTTCCGGTACCTCGGTGGGATCTACGGTATCAAAACCGCCGCTGCGGACCCGTCCATGGCTGTGATCGTAGATTTGCCAGTGCCCGCGCGCCATGAAATAGCGGCTGGCAAACAGCACTCGACCATCGAGAATGCCGATGCGCCAATCGTACTCTGTGGGCATCCACTCCTGTAGCAGCAGCAGGGCAGAGTCCTCGAAAAGCCGTTTGGCCTCGGTTTCGAGCTGCTGAGGAGAATCGATACGCACCACACCGCGGGAGAAGGCGCCATCGGGAATCTTGAGCACCTGCGGCCAGCTTAGTGTCGCGGCCAGGTCACGCAGGCGTTTCGGGTCGCCGCGATAGAGCAGATGCCCCTGCGGTGCGGGAATCCCCCTGGCGTGTAACAGCGCATGCAGATAAACCTTGTTGGTGCAGCGCAGAATCGACTGGGGATCATCAATGACTACCAGCCCCTCATGCTCGGCACGTCGTGCCATGCGCCAGGTATGATGATCGAGCCGGGTGGTCTCGCGAATGAAAAGGCCATCAAAGGCCGCCAGGCGGCCCTCGTCGCGACGGGTAATCAGACTGACATCGATGCCTCGTTCACGACCGGCACGAATGAACTGTTTGATGGCGCTGCGATTGCTGGGGGGCAGGCTCTCCTTCGGATCCACCAGCATTGCCAGATCAAAGCGATAACGGCGCCGAGCTGCGGGGGTTCGCCATACCTTGCGGCTATGCAGATTAAGCGCGCTGGCGAAGCGATCTTCCTCACCCTCTTCCAGTGCTGACAACGGCAGGGGTTTCAAACGCGACAGTTGCCAGCGATCACCACGTCGGCTCAGGCGGGCCTCCATCATTGGACAGGGCAACCGCTCGAACAGTCGTCGGCCCAGACGGTCGAGTCCTTCATCGCCGGTGCGTCCGAAGAAAATGCGTAGTCGCATTGCCTCGCCGGTCAGTGTGCCTCGGCGAGCCAGTTCGGCCATCAGCTCGTCGAGCCCGGCAAGTTCAAGGTCGATCAGGGCCTTGCGTGACAGTTGATTGAGTGTTTCTACGCCGGGCTGAACCCGCTGACCACGGGCTTCAGCCAGTAATGAGACATAGTAACCGGTGCCCAGATAGTCGAGGCCATTGCACAGGTTGATGACATGGGTAGCATCATCGGGTCGGGCAGCCGCTTCGAGCGCGAGGTAGTCGTCGGCGGTGATCAGATCGTCACTGGGGTAATAGGGTCGCCAATCGGCGAGTCGATCGACCACGATGCGAAGACGGGACATGAGGCCTCTCTGACAGGTGAGCTTGGACCTCACTAACATCGGCTCTCCCGACGATGGCGTCAACCGGTACATCTCTTCTGTGCCACCGTTTTCCCGCATGATAGCGTTGGTCATCCATTCATCAGCCAGGCTGGTGAGTGCCCATTCAATCACGCAATGGAGTGCGGGACATGACGCTCCTGCTCAGGTCGGCAGAAGCCGGAGATCTAAAGGCTCTGTGGTGTCTGGAAAGAGCCTGTTTTGAACATGATGGGTTCAGTCGTCGTCAATTGGCACATCTGCTCAGGCGGGCCAATGCCCGCACGCTGGTATTGCTTGATCCAGCCGGTACGCCCTGTGGGTACGGTACGCTGCTGTTTCGCCGCAACAGTCGTATTGTGCGGTTGTATTCCTTCTGCATCCATCCCGCCCAACGAGGAGGTGGTCATGGTCGGCGCATGCTGACAGCGCTTGAGGAGCTGGCGAAGGAAGCTGGCGGAGAGCAGTTGCAGCTGGAGGTGCGTGCGGACAATCGTGCCGCCATCGCACTTTATCGTCGCATGGGTTACCGCGCTCTGGGGTGGCTGGACAGCTATTACGAGGATGGGTGTGGTGGCTGGAAGATGAGCCGGCGCCTGCAGACGCCGGAGGGCGTTGAGTCAGTCGAGCCGACTTCGGCCTCCATCTGAAGGAGGCCGTACCCAACAGGATGACTCACTGCCACATGACGCAGATCGCTCCGAGCACGATCAGTACCAGTCCGAGCTGATCGCGTTGGGTCACCGGTTCGCGGAACCAGAAGTGCGCAATCAATAAAGTGACCAGCACCTCTACCTGGCCGAGCGTCTTGACCAGTGCCACGTCCTGCAGACTCATTGCGGTAAACCAGCCGATCGAGGCCCCCAGACTGGTGAGACTGACGCGGCTGCTATCCAGTGGCCGGCGCCAGAGCGTGGCAAGCGTGGGACGGTCGCGCCATATCAGCCAGCCAACCAGTGTCACCCATTGCACGCCGATGGTCAGGGTGAGCACCCATCCGGCGGCATGCAGGAAGGGGAGATCCGGCTGTAGCTGGCTCGCCTCCCGCACCCATAGCGAGGTCAGCGCGAAGCACAGGCCGCTGGCGAGGCCTGTCAGCAGAGGCCGTAATGAGGCTTCGCCCGGCACCGTACCGCGCATCAGCCACAGGGCAATGGCGCCAATGGTAACGCCGCACCAGCCCAATGGCTGGATAGTGGCTCCGAAAATGAGTACGCCGAGAATGGCGGCAAGCAGCGCTTCGCTTTTGGCCAGGCCCACGCCGGCAGCATAATTACGCTGTTGAAAGAGACTGACCATCAGGGCCGTGGCGGCAATCTGGCTGAGGGCAGCAGCTATCACGGTGAGCATGAATAGCGGCGAGAGAGTGGGCAGTGGTGCTGGCCAGAGCCGATACAGCATGAAGACGTAAAGAATCGACACGGGCCAGGCCCAGAAGAATCGGGCCAGGGTCACGCCAGTGATTGAAACATGCTGGCTCAGATGTTTCTGAAAGGCATTGCGCCATGCCTGCATGCAGGCTGCCAGCAGCGTCAGGGGTATCCAGATATCAAACAAGCGAAACGTCCCGGAAGGATATTGGGTGGCAGCGCAGGCAGTCGATTGAGCCGAGCATACGCCCGCCGATACTAAAGTACGAATGAAAAACGGTGATGATTATCATTCCCGCTGCGCATGATGCAGCGCCCTTGGTATCATTGATTCACCAAGCCTTGTGATGCGATGGCAGTGATGACCAGAAAGTCGCTTGAAGATGAAAGGAAGGATCGTCGGGCCGCCAGTCGAGGAGCGCGAATGATCTGGATCGGGTTGGCGGTGCTCTGTTTTACCATTGGAGTGCTGGGTATTTTTCTGCCTCTTCTACCCGCGACCGACTTCATGCTGCTGGCTGCGATCTGCGCCTCAAGAGGCTCTCGCAGAGTGGAGCAGTGGATTCGTCGCAATCGGCTTTCCGGCCCTCTGATTGCCGCATGGGAAAATGAGCGGGCGATTGCCACACCGGCCAAGATGCTCTCGCTTACCATGATGGCGGTCAGTCTGTGGGTGGTCTGGTTGCATGTTGGCCTTGCCTGGCCATTCTGGCTGGTGCTGGCAATCCTGTTGGTAGTTGGAAGCTATGTAGCCAGCCGGCCGAGGCCATCGCAACGTTATTGAGGCACACGAACATGAAAACGCCGGCTCGCACAGAGCCGGCGTTTTTATCACCGAGAGAGACCGAATAATGGTTGTTCCCCTCAGTAGTGCACGTAAAGCGTTTTGCTTTTGACGTAGGCTTCCAGCCCGTACTTGCCATCTTCTCCACCGAGGCCGCTGTTGCGATAGCCCTTGTGGAAGCCCTGGACCGATTCACCACCGCCACGGTTGACATAGATTTCGCCGAAATCGAGTTCCCGGGTGGTCGTCATCAGCCGTCGCACGTCCTGGGTGAAGACATAAGCTGACAGGCCATACTCGGAATCATTGGCGTAATCCAATGCCTGCTCGAAGCTGTCGACCTTCATGATCGGCACGACTGGCCCGAAGATCTCCTCCTTCATGATCTCCATGTCATTGTTGACCCCGGTCAGGATGGTCGGCGAATAGTAGTTGCCGCTGTCATATTCCCCACCGGAAAGACGCTTGCCCCCGGTTTCCAGCTGTGCGCCCTGGCTGACCGCCTGCTCGACCATTTGGTGGACCTTGTCGAGCTCGCCGCTGTTGATCTTGGGACCGATGTCGACATCCTCATGTTTGAGCGGATCGCCCACTTTGAGTTCTTCGACACGAGTTTTGAAGCGTTCCAGAAAACGGTCGTAGATACCTTCATGAACGTACATGCGTTCATTACAGGTGCAGACCTGACCGTTATTGGTAAAGCGTGACACGATCGCCGCCTCCACGGCCGGCTCCAGATCGGCATCGTCCATGACGATGAAGGGCGCCTTGCCGCCCAGCTCGAGCCGTACGATCTTGAGATGTTCGGCGGCTGCCTTGTTGATTTCGCGACCACCACGCACGCTACCAGTCATGCTGACCAACTGAGTAATCGGACTGGTCACCAGATGATGGCCAACATCCCGACCACGCCCGTTAACCAGATTGACCACGCCCTCCGGGATGCCGGCCTGGCGGGCAAGCTCGACGATTTCCAGTGCGGTCAGCGGTGTTTCCTCGGAAGGCTTGAGAACGATGGTGTTGCCTGCCGCCAGGGCCGGGCCGAGCTTGCGGCCGATCAGTGCGGCCGGAAAGTTCCAGGCCGTAATGCCGACGACTACACCGTGCGGCACCTTCTGAATCCAGATCTGCTCATCCTCACTGTCGGCAGGGATGATATCCCCCTCCAGTCGGCGAGTATGTTCGGCAGCAAAGCGAATCAGGTCGCAGCACATGCTGACATCCCCCTGAGCTTCGCTCAGTGGTTTGCCCTGTTCGCGGGTGATCAGGCGGGCGAGGCGTTCACTGTTGTCACGAAGCAATGTGACCAGATTGAACAGCAGATCAGCGCGTTCGACTGCTGTCTTGCGCCGCCACTCCTGAAAGGCACCATCTGCTGCCCTGAGGGCCCGGTCGGCATCCTCGGCAGTTGCCATGCCGACCCGGCCGATGACTTCGCCAGTAGCAGGGTTGGTCACATCCAGCAGTTCACCGTCACATTCAACCCACTGTCCACCAATGAACTGGTTATAAACGTCCACTCCGTCACGAGTGGTTTTCATCATATGCTCTGCCATGATGTTTCGGACTCCTTTCCGGGTGCAGATCATCCAACTGCCCTGGCAGGATGGATGCGGTATATTCAAAGGTGGTGGTTGATACCGGTCATGACAAGCCGGTCTGTCACGATGTCGCAGGTCAGAAGGAATCAGGAAACGGGGATGAGTGCATCGCAGCGTGAGCGACAAGGCAGGAAAGGCGACAGGCGTGCCGATGGCGCGCTGTTACGGGGTCTGTGGATCGGGCTGGCGGCGTTATGCTTCGTTCTTGGACTGGCAGGCGTAGTGCTGCCGTTATTGCCGACGACACCTTTCATGCTGCTGGCCGCGGGACTGGCATCGAAAGGCTCACCTCGTTTTGCACGCTGGATCCGCACTCATCCTGTCGCCGGGCCGGCGATCACGAACTGGGAGCAGGAGCGGGCAATTTCTGCAAAAGCCCGATGTCTGGCCGTGTTGCTGATTGGCTGTAGTGCCGTAGCCGTGATGTTTATGCTCGATACGCTATGGCTGGCACTGGTTATCGTGTTCGGTCTGAGCCTGTTGGCGCTCTGGCTGGGGACGCGACCCAGCCCCTCACAACCCTCGCGCGAGTGAATGGTCGTGAGCATGTCAGGCCGGTTCTGGCATGACATCGGTATCGGTGACACCATCGTGGAAGCTTTTTCTTCATCTCATGGAGTACCCATGTCCGAGCCACAGGCGATTTACCTTAGTGATTACCAGCCACCGGCCTACCAGGTGACGCGCACCGAGCTGACCTTTGAGCTCGATCCTCACGCCACCCGGGTCAGGGCGCGACTGCATCTGGAGCGACATGAAGATCAGGGACAGGGTGAGGCCCTGGTGCTCAACGGTGAGCATCTCACCACACTTGAGCTGGCCATTGATGGTCAGACCCTGAAGGATGATGAATATCGTATCGAAAACGAGCGGTTGACGATCTTTCGGGTACCCGAGCGTTTCGTACTGGATACCGAAGTGGAAATCGATCCGGCGGCCAATACTGCGCTGGAAGGGCTCTATGTCTCGGGCTCGATGTTTTGTACCCAGTGCGAACCGGAGGGTTTTCGTCGAATTACCTGGTATCCGGATCGTCCGGATGTGATGGCGACCTTCGAGACCACCATCATCGGCGATCGCGAGCAGTTGCCGGTGATGCTTTCCAACGGTAATCCGGTGGAGTGGGGCGAGCTACCGGACGGACGCCACTTTGTTACCTGGCAGGACCCGCATCCCAAGCCCTCCTATCTTTTTGCACTGGTCGCCGGTGAACTGGAGAAACTCGAGGATCGCTTTACCACCATGAGCGGTCGTGAAGTGACTCTGCAACTCTGGGTAGAGGCGCGCAATACTGACAAGACCGAGTGGGCGATGGAGTCGCTCAAGCGTGCCATGCGCTGGGATGAGCAGGCTTATGGACGCGAATATGATCTCGACCGCTTCATGATCGTGGCAGTGGATGATTTCAACATGGGGGCGATGGAGAACAAGGGGCTGAACATCTTCAACAGTGCCGCTGTGCTCGCCAATCCTGCCACCACGACCGATGCAGCCTTTCAGCGTATCGATACCATCGTTGCACACGAATACTTCCATAACTGGTCAGGCAACCGGGTGACCTGTCGCGACTGGTTTCAGTTGGCGCTCAAGGAAGGGTTCACCGTCTTCCGTGACCAGAGTTATACCGAGGACACCCAGTCTGCGGCAGTGGCCCGTATTCAGAATGTGGCGATGCTGCGAACTGCCCAGTTCGCCGAAGACGCCGGTCCCACCGCACACCCGGTGCGCCCGGATCATTTTATCGAGATTTCCAACTTCTACACCCTCACGATCTACGAGAAGGGTGCGGAAGTGGTGCGGATGCTGCGTAACCTGGTCGGACCGGAAACCTTCCGGCGTGGCAGCGATCGCTATTTCGAACGCTTCGATGGCCAGGCAGTCCGGGTCGAGGATTTTGTTGCCACGATGGCCGAAGTCTCCGGACTCGATCTCGATCAGTTCATGCGCTGGTACAGCCAGGCGGGTACGCCGCAACTGAGCGTGCAGGGCGAGTATGATGCGACAGCACGTCAGTATCATCTGACGATTGCACAGCATACGCCGGCCACACCCGGCCAGCCGGACAAGCAACCCCTCCATATTCCGGTGAGGATGGGGCTGCTTGGACCTGATGGGGCATCACTCGAGCTGGTTGTG
This sequence comes from Kushneria phosphatilytica, assembly GCF_008247605.1. Taxonomy (NCBI): domain Bacteria; kingdom Pseudomonadati; phylum Pseudomonadota; class Gammaproteobacteria; order Oceanospirillales; family Halomonadaceae; genus Kushneria; species Kushneria phosphatilytica. Next base: position 1,397,722 of record NZ_CP043420.1, read on the forward strand.
AATGGCGAGTCGCATGGGACGGACACCGTGTTGGCACTGCAGCAGGAGCGTCAGAGCTGGACCTTCGAGCAGCTTGATGTGGCGCCTGTGCCCTCTCTGCTGCGCGGCTTCTCGGCGCCGGTGCAGCTCGATTACAACTGGTCGCGGGACGATCTGGCGCTGCTGATGCGCTTCGATGAGGATGGCTTTAACCGCTGGGATGGCGGCCAGCGGCTGGCACTGGCGGCGCTCGAGGACATGATGGTGGCGTGGCGTGCCAACGAATCCATGAAACTCGATGGCCGGCTGATCGAGGCCTGGCGTGGCTTGCTCAATTCACCGACCGATGATCGGGCAGTGCTGGCGGAGATGCTGCGCCTGCCCACCGAAGCGTGGATTGCCGAGCAGCAATCGGTCGTGGATGTCGACGCCATTCACGCGGCGCGAGAAGCGGCCATCAGCCAGCTGGCAGATAACCTCTATGTCGACTTTGAGCGTACCTATCACGCCAATCAGCTTGATGCGCCCTATGCACCGACGCCCGAGCAGATTGCGGCGCGCAGTCTGAAAAATGTAGCGCTGGGTTATATGGTGGCGACCGGCGAGCGCGAGCCGTTAATGCTGGCTCAGGCGCAGTTCGAGGCCGATCACAACATGACCGATGTGCGGGCGGCACTGACTCTGCTGGCTCACTCCGATGCCAGTGAGCTGGGCGATCCGGCGATTCGAGCCTTTGGTGAGCGCTGGGCGCATGACCCACTGGTGATGGATCAATGGTTCGCTACTCAGGTTACGCGGCCACAGCAGGATGTCATGGAACGGCTGAAGTTTTTGATGGAACACCAGGCATTCTCGCTGAAAAATCCCAATCGGGTCCGTGCCCTGATCGGCACATTCGTCAACAGCAACCGTGTCAATTTCCATCGCATCGATGGCGAAGGCTACCGGCTGCTGGCCGATGTGGTCATCGAGCTCAATCAGCTCAACCCGGAAATTGCCGCGCGCATGGTGACGCCGCTGACCCGGTTCCGGCGCTTTGACGAACAGCGTCAGCGGCTGATGCGCGCCGAGCTTGAGCGCATTCGTCAGGAGCCTCTGTCACGCAATCTCTATGAAGTGGTGGCGAAAGCGCTGGCCGACTGATCCGTTCGGCCAGTTCCTGCTGTATCGCCTCCGGGTCAGCGATCATCCGGAGGCGTTGGGCAATCAGGGAGCGATGGCCTGACTGGCACTGGTGAAGCCCATCAGGGAGATGGCCAGATCCCGTCGTTGGCCGTCGGGGCCGATCAGACTCAGCGTGGCCCGGTGGCCAGCGCGCAATTGCTGCAGTAGCTCGGGCTGCAGTGGCAGGTCGGCACGACATCCCTGTTGTCTGCAGATCTGATAGGGGAAGGAGGGGCCCTGACTGTCATCGATGCTCAGTTGCAGGCCGGGTGCCAGACGCACGCCCAGAGGCAGCAGGAAAACCATGACCGGGCCGTCGATCTGCGGCGGGTAGGCCACCACCACGCGCATCAATGGCTTGTTGTTGTCAGGGTTATTGACCTCCTGGGTCATGGTGCAGCGATCCGCAGAGCCGCCGGTATTCGGGCAGCGGACTTCCCAGTTCTGAAACTGTCGGATGTTGGCTTCATCGCTTGTCTGAGACGCCGCCAGTGCCGTCGGTGACAGGCACAGTGCGATAAGCAGTACAAGGAGTCTGCGTTGCAGACCAAAACTTTTCAGCATGATGAGGCTCTCCTTTTCGTTATTACGAGACTGCAGCAAAGCGTCTTTCTTCGGCCGCAAGGTGCTACTCATGCGGTCACCCTCATGTGACTTGTGGTGAGAGATGTACTCGACTGTACAGGCTATGCGCTGGTTTTACGTCGTCAGTATGGCCGATCAGCTACGCCGTCCCGGACCGGATGAGCGCAGTCGATGAATCTGACTGACCGGCGCCCCACGGTCGCCAAATACCTGACGCAGGACGAAATTGGAATGCACGCCTGAAACGCCTTTGATCGGGGTGATGTGTTCAAGCAGCAGACGCTGATAATCATCCATGTCCTCGACAGTGATCTTGAGCTGATAATCGACCTCCTGACCGGTCGTCATCAGACATTCCTGCACCTCCGGAAGCGCCGCCACCTTTGCTTCGAAGTTGGCAAAACGCTCTGGTGTATGACGATCCATCGAGATATGCAGTAGCGCCATCAGGCGATAGCCCAGTTTGCGAGCATCCACCAGCGCCCGATAACCGGTAATCACGTTTGCCTGCTCAAGTGCGCGCACTCGTCGAAGACAGGGAGAGGGGGAGAGACCGACTCGTTCGGCGAGCGCCTGATTGCTGAGCCGGCCATCGAGCTGCAGCTCTTCGAGGATGCGACGATCGAGGCGGTCCAGCGCAACGGGTTGTTCATCTGATGTCATGAAAGGGCAATCCATTGTCTGTTAATGGCTTTATCATGGCATTTTATTGCTGTAATGGCCGTTATGGGTAGCGAATTGGCAATCACCTGCGCTTCGATCCACGCTAGAGTGGTATGACTGGCGGTATCGCTCACAAGGCGAACTGAGCCGCAATTCATTTACCTCACTATCGTTCGAGGATCGTCATGACCAGGTTCGACCATCGCAAGTATCGCCCGGCAGACCGTGTACCCGCCTTCCATCGCCAATGGCCCGACCGTGACCTCGAGGCTGCGCCGATCTGGGTGAGCGAGGACCTGCGCGACGGTAACCAGGCGCTACTGGAGCCGATGAGTGTCGAACAGAAAAAGCGCTTCTGGAAACAGATCATCCGCGTCGGCATCAAGGAGGTCATGGTCGGATTTCCGTCTGCCAGTCAGCCCGACTATGACTTCGTGCGCTGGCTGATCGAGGAAAACCAGATCCCCGAGGATGTCACCATTGCCGTGCTGGTGCAGTGTCGTGAGCATCTGATCGAAAAGACCTTCGAGGCATTGGTAGGCGTCAAGCGAGCCATTATCCACCTCTACAATTCGACCTCGACCACGCAGCGGGAGCGTGTTTTTGAAATGGACCGCGACGGGATCATCGATATTGCCGTCAGCGGCGCGCAATGGGTAAAGGAGCATGCCAGCCGCTACCCGCAGGTCGACTGGCGTTTCCAGTATTCCCCCGAGAGCTTCTCCAGCACCGAGATCGATTTCTCGCTGGCCATCTGCGAGGCGGTCATGGATGTCTGGCAGCCCACGCCGGATAACAAGTGCATCCTCAACCTGCCCAATACGGTTGAGATGGCCGGACCACATCATCATGCCGATCAGATCGAGTATTTCTGTCAGAACATCAGTCGTCGTGACAGCGTGATCGTTTCGGTTCACACCCATAATGATCGCGGCGGCGCCGTAGCAGCGGCCGAACTGGCTTTGCTGGCGGGTGCCGAACGGGTCGAAGGGACCCTGCTGGGTAACGGTGAACGCACCGGCAACATGGATATCGTGACCCTGGCCATGAATCTTTACAGTCAGGGCATCGACCCCGGACTTGATCTCTCCCGACCGGACGAGATCATTCAGGTGGTAACCGAATGCACCGGCATTCCCATGCATCCGCGCCACCCCTGGGTGGGCGAAATGGTCTATACCGCTTTTTCGGGCAGTCATCAGGACGCCATTCGCAAGTCATTGCGCAAGCAGGGCGATGATGAACCCTGGCAGGTTGCCTATCTGCCTATCGACCCGCGCGATATCGGGCGTGATTATCAGGCCGTAATTCGCGTCAACAGCCAGTCCGGCAAGGGTGGCATGACCTTCCTGCTGGAACGCGATTACGGGATCAGTCTGCCTCGCTGGATGATGCTGGCACTGGCGCCGATTGTGCAGCAGGAGAGCGAACGCCTGGCCGGTGAACTTTCCAGCGAATCGATTCGACGACTGCTGTTTGCCACCTTCATGCGTGAGGCGCCACTGTCGCTGGTGGACTATCGACTCTCCCGGGCCAGCGAGGAGGGGCTGATCATTACTCTGGATGAAGAGGGCGACCGGATTGAACTCGAAGGCAAGGGCAATGGCGCCATGTCGGCGTTCATGAATGCCTGGCAGCAGCACACCGGCCAGCAGGTGGGTATCCTTGATTACAATGAGCACTCATTGGGTGGCGACAGCGATGCCAATGCCATCGCTTTCGTTCAGCTTAATGTGGATGGTCAACGAGTCAGCGCCGTGGCCGAAGACAGCGATACGGTGAGTGCTTCGCTCAAGGCGATGATCTCCGGCCTTAATCTGGCGCGCGAAATGGCCGAATCTCATGACAGCCTGAGTGCCATGGCGAAGTAGGCTGACAGGATGAAAAAGCCCCGCCGGTACGAGCCGACGGGGCTTTTGTATAACGCTGAGATGCTGTCTTGCACGTCAGGGTGTCATGACGACCTTGATGCAGCCATCCTGCTTGGCATTGAAGTGCTCATAGGCTTTGGCAGCATCACTCAGCTTGTGACGATGCGTGATGATGTATGAAGGATCGATCAGATCCTGCTCAATGGTGCGCAACAGAGCCGGCATATAGGCGTGCATATGAGTCTGCCCACTCTTGACCGCCAACGATTTGTTCATCAGCGCCTGAATGGCGAAACCATCGACCTTGTCGGTATAGACGCCCGGCAGGGATAGATGGCCGCCCTTGCGGCAACTCATGATCATCTCGTTGAGTGCCAGCGGATGATTGGCCTCGCCGGAATCGGGTGAGCGCCGTTCGGCCTCGGGATCACCCTGGCCGTGTGCTTCGGCGCCCACGGCATCGATGCAGCCATCCGGGCCATAACCTTTGGTCATTTCCAGCAACCGCTCGTAAACGTTCTCCTGCTCGAAGTTGATGACCTCGGCACCGGATTTTTCCTCGGCCATCTTCAGCCGTTCGGGCACGCGGTCAATGGCGATCACGCGACCTGCTCCCAACATCCAGGCACTGCGAATGGAAAACTGTCCGACAGGCCCGCAACCCCAGACGGCCACCGTGTCACCGGGCGAGATATCGGCATTATCGGCAGCCATATAACCGGTAGGGTAGATGTCGGACAGAAACAGCAATTGTTCGTCGCTGAAATCCGATTCAACTTTCAATGGACCGACATCGGCGTAGGGGACGCGTACGTATTCGGCCTGACCGCCGGGGATGCCGCCGAGCAGGTGGGAATAGCCGAACAGCGCCGAGGGTGAATGCCCCATGACCGCTGCAGCATCCTCGGCATTGGGGTTGCTGTTGTCGCAAAGCGAGTACAGTCGGCTGTTGCAGAAAAAACAGTCCCCGCAGGCGATGGTGAAGGGAACCACGACTCGATCACCCTTTTTCAGATTACTGACTGCCGAGCCGGTTTCGACGACCTCACCCATGAATTCATGGCCCAGTACATCACCGGATTGCATACCGGCCATGAGGCCATTGTAAAGGTGCAGATCGGAACCGCAGATGGCTGTCGCCGTGACTCGAATGATGGCGTCACGGGCATCCTGAAGTTCGGGATCGGGTACATTGTCGACGCGTACGTCATGGGTGCCATGCCATGTCAGTGCTTTCATGATCTCTCCCTGATCACGTAACGGACCGTTATGGACATCCCGACAACCTTGTCTGCGTCGGGAGCCGGCCGGATAATCGACCAGCACTCATGACCCTGGAAAATATTCGTTAGCAATGCAAGCAATTCCGGGCCTGCCGTGAGACCAGTCAGCCTCTGCCGGCAGCATATATGCCGGTTCAGTCCGGGAGAAAACCGGCCCGGATATGTCTATTGACGGGTACGCCAGCCTGTTTTTGTCTTGCCTGAGCCTGTTGCCTGGTCACTTTTCAGAAGCGGCTAGTGAATCAGCCAGCTCAGGACGATCAGGCCCAGCAGGGTTAGAACCACGCCACCGACAATCGAGCGCCGCACAAAAGCGCGAATACCATTGAACAGCAGCAGCAGACCGATAATCAGTATGCCGATACTGAAAAGCGATGGACTGATACCGAGCGAGGTGGTCAGTCCCTGAAGGAAGCTATCGAAGGCAGCAAATATATTACCGAAAACTCCCGACAGCGCTTCGACGATGGCGCGGATGGCAGCGCCCAGGGTTTCGCCGATCCAGTTGAAAAAGCCTTCCGTGCTCATGAGGTACTCACTGTTGATGGCATTCCGGCCTGTCTCTTCAGCCAGGCGATTTCCTCGGGCCAGAGGTCGGGATCAATGGTTTCCAGAATCATGGGGATGCCCTGAATGCGCCCATCCTGCATGAGCGTAGCGAAACCATCGCTGCCGATATGGCCCTGGCCCAGACTGTGATGTCGGTCCAGTCGACTGCCCAGGGTACTTTTGGCATCGTTGAGGTGCATACCGCGCAGATAGCCAAAGCCGACTGTACGTTCGAATTCATCCAGCGTTGCGCGAGTGGTTTCAGAGGTACGCAGATCGTAACCGGCAGCAAAGGCATGGCAGGTATCAATGCAGACACCTATCCGAGAACGGTCTTCGACCTGTTCGATGATTTCGGCAAGCTGCTCGAAGCGATAGCCCAGGTTGCTGCCCTGACCGGCCGTATTCTCGATGACTGCAGTAATACCCCGGGTACGTGAAAGAGCGTCATTGATCGATTCGGCAATGATTTTCAGGCACTCGCGTTCACTGATACGTCTCAGGTGACTGCCGGGATGGAAATTCAACAGGGTCAGTCCGAGCTGCTCGCAGCGTTGCATCTCATCAAGAAAGGCCGCGCGTGATTTGGCAAGTCCCTCAGCCTCGGGGTGGCCCAGATTGATCAGGTAGCTATCGTGAGGCAGCACCTGCGCCGACGTGTAGCCGTAAGTGGTCATGGCCTGACGAAAGGCGGCGATGACCTCCTCGGTCAATGGCTTGCCGCGCCATTGACGCTGGTTTTTGGTAAACAGGGCAAAAGCCGTGGCATCGATTTCATGAGCTCGTGCCACGGCGCGGTCGGGACCGCCCGCAGCGCTGACATGCGCTCCGATATACTTCATGACAACTTCCTGATGGCTGGCATATGGGAGCGTTCAGTGCTCTTCGAGTTGCAGTTTGTCATTGATCTGCTGTAGACGCTTTAACGCCTGAGCCTGGCTGAAGGGAGGCTTGCGAGGAGGATCGTAGACCTTGCCATTGACGCCTTCGACTACCAGGTCGATAGCGTAACAGGTGCCATCGATGACGCTGCGATAGGCATGAATGGTACGGTAGTGGTTCATGCCGGCCTCATTGGCCTTGAAGGTAATGAATCGATGACCATCAATGGTGGCCGTCCCTTCGCTGTTTGAGGTGGCGCTTTCGGCGGGCGCGAGGCATCGGTATACCGCCATGCTGTCATGACTGATGCCGAGTCGCCACTGAGCGCGACTGATATCGTCCGACTCCGGTAGCTGAAGGGTCAGCAGTCGCTTGCCCGGACTGTCGGAGGAAACGAAGCTGTTCCAGCCGTGACTGCCGAAATAGCTCCCGGTATCAGGCGCAACACGTTCGAGTGATGCCTTGTAATCAAGGCGGATATCAGGGTGGCGGTGCTGATAAAAGGAGGCGTCGTGTGCAGGGGACTGTGGCTGCTGCCCAGCACAGCCGCCCAGCAAGGCAAGCATCAGCAGGGCGGGAAAGACATTTGTCGTGTTTCGAATAGACAGACTGGACATGGCATTCGGCTCATATGGGTGACAGTGACAGGGTAACAGCAAGCACATGATGCCAGGTGACTGGGCCCGGTGATTGAGAGGCAAACCATGGACCACATCAAAGCACTGATTGAGCATTACGCACTTGAGCCTCACCCGGAAGGCGGTTATTTCGCGCAGGTCTATCGCGGTCATGGGCAGGTGACTTCGCCAGTACATGGCGAAGTCCGTGCCAGTGCGACACACATTTACTTTCTGTTGCCCGGTAACGAGAAAAGTCGTTTTCACAGGGTATTGCACGATGAATTGTGGCAGGTCTACGAAGGCGCGCCCCTGCGACTGGTGCGCGGCGATGGTACGCAGTTCGAGGCACTTGTGATCGGTCCCGGTTGTCCCGATCATTTTGCCGTGGTTGAGGGTGGCCAGTGGCAGGGCGCTGAAAGCACCGGCGCCTATACACTATGCGGTTGCACAGTGGCGCCGGGCTTCGAGTTCGATGACTTCACCCTGATGACAAGCGATATGGCGGCCCGGTTGCCGAAGGCCTGGCGACATCTAGCCTGAACGGTCTTCCCCTGCATCTTTCTGCGTTGTATTGCGTGCGGCCTGTCCTCCCTTTTTCAGGCCGGCTCGGATGGGGTGTCGACGCTGGATCAGCCCCTGTTTGCGTTCGCGCTGAGCTTCCAGATCGCCTCTGATCTGAGCATGACTGATCAGCGCGAAAATAAAGGTCCCGCCAATGATGTTGCCGGCAAGTGTGGGCAAGCCAAAGTGGAAAACGACATCTTCCCAGCTGGCGTTTCCGCTCAGGGCCAGATAGAGCGCCTCGCTGGAGCCCACGATAATATGGGTGAAATTGCCCAGGGCCATGACATAGGTGATCAGGATGATGACCCATAGCTTGGCCTGATCGGCTGATGGTATGACCCAGACCAGGGTGGCAATCATCCAGCCTGCCAGAATACCCTTGCTGAACATTTCACCGGTTGTGTTGGCCATGACATGCTCGCCGATTTCGACAAAGGCTGCCTGGGTGGTAGCGTCGAACATCGGCATATGCTTGAAGGTAAAGGCCGCCAGCCCGGCGCCGACAATATTGCCAAACAGTACCACCCCCCACAGCCTGCCCAGATGCCAGCAACTGCTCAGCGTAGGATGGCTCATGACCGGTAGCACGGCAGTAACCGTGTTTTCGGTAAACAGTTGCTGACGCGCCAGAATGACGACCACAAACCCGACCGTGTAACCCAGGCATTCAATCAGGAAACCCAGGTCTGTCGGCGGCAGGTGGGCGTGTAGCAGGCCTCGCGCAACCATCGAAAAGCTCATCGAAATGCCTGCTGCAATGGCCGACCAGAGCAGAGCCATGGAATCCCGGGAGAGTTCCTTTTGACCATCTATGCGCAAGCGCTGGTGGACTGCAGCAGCCTGGGAGGGCAGTTCCTGAGCGGCTTCCTGTTCAGCTTCACGATTCTTTTCCGGATCATTCGATTCCGGATTCATGGGTGGGGCAGGAGAGTCGCTATTATGCTCTTCGCTGTGCTCTACACCCGCCTCGAAATGTTCCCCGGCGTGACGATTTTCCTCTTCTGCCATGCGTTCTCCCATCTATCATGGCGACCTGATCGGCTTCCTGCCGGCAAACACACACGGTTGCATGATCGATCATGTCGGGTAAAAGATCACATGATAGAAGCTTGAGCGAGCTGATACCTGAAGATTATGTCCGGAATGCGCAATGGAGAAACACTTCGCCAGCGGGAGCGGGGAGGTGTGCTATAAGTGATGTCGGGGCGAGGACCAGGACAATAAGCACTGCATCGACCTGATTATCACGTGACGTTTAATGCCTTTCATGTTGCAAAACGTCAATGAGTCGACAGGCACAGCCGACATCCTGTTGTACATGAAATGGCCGTAAGAAAGCGTTTGTACAGGCGTTGTTCCTGCGATAACGGGGCTTGCCGGCACAGTTACCTGGCGTCCTTCCATGCCGATATAAAACATGAGATGTCACTTGATTCGTACGCCGGCGTGATATCATGAAAACGTTGGCGGTCGGGTCCGACTTGTTCAAATGATGAAATTCTGAGAATCTTTGCCGACCTGAAATGGCTGCTTCAAGGATGTTAATGAGGAACCTGCCCGTGATCGTAACTTCCACCCCGACACTTGTTCGCAGGGATGGTTCGCCATTTCGACGCTACGCAGCGCTGGCACTCGGTTTCATGACACTGATTTCCGCCCAGAGCGTATTCGCTTTCGGGTTTGACGATGTCACCGAGAAAGCCAAATCACTGGCGGATCAGGGCTATAATGCTCCCCAGAGCAATCTGCCGGATTCATTGAAGACCCTGCAGTATCAGAAATATTCCCAGGTTCAATTCAAGTCTCAGTACTCGCTATGGCGTGGTGACAAGCTGCCCTTCGATCTGGCCTTCTTTCATGAAGGCATGCACTACGATCTGCCGGTGACCATCAACGAAGTGGTTGGTGATAATGTCAGCAAACTGCACTATGAACCGCAGCAGTTCGATTTTGGCAATTCCGGGATCGATCCTTCGAGTCTGCCTGATGACCTGGGCTATGCCGGTTTCAAGGTCAATTATGCGTTGCAGTCCGATAACAAACAGGAAGTCATGGCGTTTCTTGGCGCCAGCTATTTCCGGGTTGTCGGTGCACATCAACGCTATGGTGTTTCCGCTCGCGGGCTGGCCATTGATACGGCACTCTCCTCGGGAGAGGAGTTTCCGCGTTTCACAACCTTCTGGGTGGTCAAACCCGACAAGGGCGACAAGTATCTGACCATCTATGCGCTGCTGGATTCGCCGAGCGCAACCGGTGCCTATCGCTTTGTATTGCGTCCCGGTCAGGATAGCGTTGTTGACGTGAAGTCGAAGCTGTTCCTGCGCCGTCAGGTAACCAAGCTGGGTATTGCACCGCTGACCAGCATGTACCTGTATGGGCCGGCTCAGCCCAGTGAAAGCCTCAACTTCCGACCTGCCATCCATGACTCCAATGGGCTGTTGGTCAATGCCGCCCAGGGTGACTGGCTGTGGCATACCCTGATGAATCCGAAGAAACTGATGGTGTCGACCTACCCGGCCGATAATCCGCGTGGCTTCGGACTGATGCAGCGCAATCACGAGTTTGATGGTTATCAGGATCTGCAGGATCGATATGATCTGCGGCCCAGTGCCTGGATTGAGCCACAGGGGAGCTGGGGCAAGGGGCAGGTAGAGCTGGTCGAAATCCCCACGCCCAATGAAACCAACGATAATATCGTCTCCTACTGGCGCCCGACCGGTGATCTGCCGACCGATCAGGGCCTTGAATTCGATTACCGCATCAACTGGACCAAAAACGAAGCGCGCTATCACACCGCTGATCTGGGATGGGTGGCTCAGGCACGTCGCTCGCAGGGTGAGACTCGACAGGATAATCTGGTCCGCAAGACAGACGACAGCACCATGTTCGTGCTGGACTTTGTTGGCCCTGAAATGAAATCACTTGATGATAATGATGGGGTCAAGGCCGATGTCACTCTCGGTGATAATGGCAATCTGGTGCGTTCGAGTGTTGAGCCCAATCCTGCCATGGGTGGGTATCGACTCAAACTGAGCGTCAAGGCGAAGGACGCTTCCAAACCGGTCGATATCCGGGCGTTGTTACGCAATGGTCAGGATCAGCCGCTGACTGAAACATGGAGCTACACGCTGCCTGCCAATGGTTGATCAGGACTCTTACCGCAGCCCGGCGCGGACCTATCTCGAGCGCCTCGCGCTCGGGACCCGCAGCCTGAGTGACAGACGCCAATTGCTTGGCATGGCCGAGCAGGATCTGTCGTTTGAACAGGTGCACGCTGAACTCGGCGGTGGCCGAGTGGTTCAGGATGATCCGGCCAGTGCTTCGGTGCTGCGCCGGCTGGAACTGGCCTATGGTTCCCAGCCCCTGGCCCCGCCGGAAGTGCTCACCAGTGATCGCAGTGGGCGGGTATGTCTGAAAACCATGCCGCCCATCAGTCGTACGCCGCTTGCCCCACAACCCTGGACGACCAGCCCGTTCAAGCGTATTGCGAAAGGGATTCAGCTGCGTCGTGGCACCCGTCAGCGTCGTCAGCGCAAGCGCAGCGGCCCTGAAGCCCCGAGTCAGCCACGCTGGCAGATGGTGGGCTCGATACGTCGCTGGACGCTGGTCATATTGACCCTGGCTCAGAGCGCCATGGCAGCCTGGTACATGAGTACGGTGCTGCCTTATCAGGGGGCGCGTCTGCTGGAAGTGGTCGAGCTGGTGCTGTTTGCACTGTTGTTTTGCTGGGTCTCGTCCGGTTTCTGGACAGCGCTCATGGGCTTCTTTCAGTTGCTCAAGGGGCGTGACCGATACAGTATCTCGGCTTCTGCTGCCGGGGATGAGCCGATCGGCGAAGAGGCGCGTACCGCCATTGTGATGCCGATCTGCAATGAAGACGTCAAGCGAGTCTTTGCCGGTCTCAAGGCGACCTACGAATCGGTGCAGCGTACCGGTTACGGTGATCGGTTCGAATTTCACGTACTCAGTGATACCTACGATCCCGATCTGGCCGTTGAGGAAAATCACGCGTGGTTGCGCCTTTGCCGTGAGGTAGGGGGATTCGGCCGCATCTTCTACCGGCGCCGTCAGCGTCGAGTGAAGCGCAAGAGCGGCAATATCGATGATTTCTGTCGCCGCTTCGGTGCCAGGTACCGCTATATGGTGGTACTTGATGCCGATAGCGTGATGAGCGGTTCCTGTCTCAAACGTCTGGTTCAGCTGATGGAGGCCAATCCGGATGCCGGCATCATTCAGTCGGCGCCGATGGCGGCCGGAGGGACCAATCTTTATGCGCGCATGCAGCAATTTGCCACTCGCGTCTATGGTCCGCTGTTTACTGCAGGGCTGCACTTCTGGCAGTTGGGTGAGTCGCACTACTGGGGACACAACGCGATTATTCGTGTTGAACCTTTCATGTATTACTGCTCGCTGGCGCCGCTGCCTGGCAAGGGGTCGCTTTCCGGGGAGATTCTCTCGCACGACTTTGTCGAAGCTGCACTGATGCGTCGTGCCGGGTGGGGCGTCTGGATTGCCTATGACCTGCCGGGCAGTTACGAGGAAATGCCGCCCAATCTGCTCGATGAGTTGCAACGTGATCGGCGTTGGTGTCAGGGCAATATCATGAACTTCCGGCTGTTTCTGGTCCGCGGCATGCACCCGGTGCACCGGGCCGTGTTCCTGACCGGCGTAATGTCCTATCTCTCGGCGCCCCTCTGGTTTCTGTTTCTGGCACTATCCACCACGCTGCTGGCGTTGCATACCATGACGACGCCACAGTATTTCACTGAACCCATGCAGCTCTTTCCGAGCTGGCCGGAGTGGCATCCTGGCAGGGCTGTAGCGCTGTTTTCTACCACCATGACGCTGCTGTTTCTGCCCAAGATCCTCAGTGTGCTGCTGATTTGTATCAAGGGAGCTCGCGATTACGGCGGTAGTGCCCGAGTCGTGCTCTCGATGATTATCGAATCGCTGGTATCCATGCTATTGGCGCCGGTACGTATGCTGTTTCATACCCGTTTTGTGCTTATGGCGCTGCTGGGTATCGAAGTGAAGTGGAAGTCGCCCGATCGCGAGAGCAGCGATACACCCTGGCGTGAAGCTGCCCGACGCCATGGTGGTCAGACCCTGCTGGGGATTGCCTGGACGTTGTTCGTTCTCTGGCTTGATCCACTGTTCCTGCTCTGGCTGTGGCCAATCGTTGGCGCGCTGATGCTGTCGATTCCCGTTTCGGTAATGACCAGCAAGGTTGGACTGGGACTGGGCGCCCGTCGTATACGGATGTTTCTGATTCCCGAAGAGGCCCGGACACCACGTGAGCTTCGCTCGACGCGACACAACGTTCGTTTTGCGCAGCGCCGTCCGCCGGCACCAGGCTTTATCGAGAGTGTGGTCAATCCCATCGACAATGCACTGGCCTGTGCGATGGGGGTAGCGCGTCATGGACATTCGGAAGCCATTGAGTCCAGCCGTCAGGCGCAGGTTCGCCATGCCCTGGTCGGTGGTCCCGAAGGGCTTTCCAACAAGGATCGTCTGCTCCTGCTGGATGATCCGGTCATGCTGTCGCGGCTGCATTATCAGGTATGGGGGCGCAGTGATCGCTATCCGGCCTGGCTGGAAGCGGCCTATGCCGATCAACCGGAGCCCTGGTTCAGCTAGCCATGAGCGGCGGGTTGTAATAAAAAACCCCGACCATGATGGTCGGGGTTTTTTAATGGTCGCTGGAAAGGTGGCTTCAGGTGTCGTGGAAGTCGAGCCCCTGAGTGGTTGCCTTGATCACACCGGCACGAATCACGAAATCACCGAAACATTCACCACTCTTGCGTTCACCGGCATAGCGGTGCAGCAGGGGGGTAAGCTCTTCAAGAATGGTCTTTTCGTCGATGTTTTCCCGATACATCTTGTTGAGTCGGGTACCGGTGTCATTGCCCCCCAGATAGAGGTTGTAACGGCCGATGGCCTTGCCCACAAAACCGATCTCGGCCATGAAAGGGCGACCACAGCCATTGGGGCAGCCGGTCATGCGGATAACGATCGGATCATTTTCCAGCCCGGCATCCTTCATGACGCCATCCAGCTTGTCGAGCAGGGTCGGGAGATAACGCTCGCTCTCGGCCATCGCCAGCCCGCAGGTAGGGAAGGCCACACAGGCGATCGAGTGCTGACGCAAGGGAGACACCGACCGCTCCATGTGATAGCGATCAATGATAGCGTCAATCTTTTCCCGGTTTGACTCGGCCACGCAGGTGATGATCACGTTCTGATTGGTGGTCAGAACGATGTCACCATCGTGAATATCTGCAATGGCACGCAGGCCGGATTTGATATTCATGCCGGCGTGGATGGGATTGTCCACCGGATAGTCGCGAATACGACCGTTCTCGATGAACAGACCATAATGCCATTGGTCGTCCTCGCCCTGGTGCCAGCCCAGTCGATCCCCGGTCGAGTTGAACTCGAATGGGCGCTCCGCGTCCAGCTCGTAGCCGAGGTAGCTTTCGACTTCGGCCTTGAAGTGATCGACACCCATGGCATCGACCGTGTACTTCAGGCGCGCATTCTTGCGGTCATGGCGATTGCCATTGTCACGCTGTACCAGCATGATTTTCTCAGCGACATCCACAGTCTGCTCGACAGTGCAGTAGCCGATAACGGTGGCCATGCGGGGGTAGGTGGCCGGTTCTCCATGCGTGGTACCCATGCCACCCCCCACGGCCACATTGAAGCCCTTGAGTTGTCCCTGCGCATCAACATCGGCCACAAAGGCGATGTCGTTGGTAAAGACATCAAGTTCATTATCGGGTGGAATCGCCAGACCGATCTTGAACTTGCGAGGCAGGTAGTGGCGAGTATAGAGCGGCTCCTGCTCTTCTGCCTCCTGAAGGCCACCGGCCACCAGTTCCTCGCCGAGAAAAATCTCGTGGTAGGCACGCGTGCGAGGCAGCAGGTGAGCACTGATCTCACCAGCCAGTTCATATACCTGGTGGTGTACGGCCGAGAGGTGCGGGTTGGCCGTCGAGGTTACGTTACGATTGACATCACCGCATGCAGCGATGGTATCGATCATGGCGTCATTGACCGTTTTCAGATGCGCGCGCAGATTTTCCTTGAATACGCCATGATACTGAAAGGTCTGACGCGTCGTGATGCGCAATGTGTCGTTGGCATATTGGGTGGCAACGTCATCCAGTGTCTGCCACTGGGCAGCACTGATACGGCCGCCGGGCAGGCGCAAGCGCACCATGAAGGAATAGAGCGGCTCCAGCTTGCGCTGACGGCGTTCGTTACGGACATCACGATCGTCCTGCTGATAAAAGCCGTGGAACTTGGTGAGCTGGGTATCGGCTTCGGAGACAGCGCCGGTCGCTCGGTCATTCATTCCAGCCATCAGACCGCCGCGCAGATAACTGCTGTCGAACTTCAAGCGCTCGTTGGGATGCAGCTCATCAAACGAGATGTCACGGAGTTTGGTGATGATATCGGTCATGGTCAGTATACGTCTCGCTGGTAGCGCCTTGACTGCTGTAGTTCGCGCACATGATTGGCAGCGCTTTCTTCATCCAGGCCGCCATACTGCTGCATGATATCCAGCAGGGCCTGATGAACGTCGGCCGCCATGCGTTCGCCATCGCCACAGACATAAAAATGTGCGCCTTCCTCAAGCCAGGCGTGAATCTCTTCGCCATGTTCACGCATGCGATCCTGAACGTAGATCTTCTCTGCCTGATCACGTGAAAAGGCTACTTCCAGGCGGCTTAACAGGCCTTTTTCACGCCAGTCGAGCCATTCACTCTGATAGAGAAAGTCGGTACGGAAGTGCTGGTCGCCGAAGAACAGCCAGTTTTTGCCCTGGGCGCCACGCTCTTCGCGCTCCTGCATGAAGGCCCTGAAAGGCGCCACCCCGGTGCCCGGACCAACCATGATGATCGGCGTATTATCGTCGTGCGGCAGCTTGAAGTTCTTGTTGTGATCGATGTAGATCGGAATGCGATCCCCCGGCTCGACATGATCGGCCAGATAGCCGGTTGTGACGCCATTGCGGGAGCGTCCCAGCGATTCATAGCGCACCACGCCGACAGTCAGATGTACTTCATCAGGATCGACGTTGTGGCTTGAGGCGATCGAGTAAAGTCGCGGAGGCAGCTTGCGTAGCGCCTGAATGAAGGTGGCAGCATCGAGTTGTTCGACCGGGAACTGCTCGATCACATCAATGATATGACGGCCGTAGCTCCATTCGCGAAATTCCTGACGGGCATCCTCACCCAGTAACCGCCTCAGTTCGGCATTATCACTGAGTTCAGCCCATTTCTCGACGAAGGGACGAGTCAGTGTAGTGACTTCGAAGTCCCTGAGCAGTGCCTCACGCAACTGCCGCCCTTCGCCGAGCTCGCTTTCGGCGTCAAGACTTAGCGCAGCGATCAGTTCATCGACATAATCGGGATCGTTCTGCGGTACGATACCGACGGCATCGCCGGGCTCATAGACCAGTCCGGAGTCTTCCAGTGACAGCTCGATATGACGTGTTTCCTTGCTGGAACCATCATCATTGAGCAACACGGCATCGAGCACTTCCGCATGAAAGGGATTGCGCTTCGACCATTGTGATTTTTCTCCACCGGTACTTGCCGGGGCTTGCGATGTGCCCGCGGCAGCGGCGCTGGCGCCGCCAGTCAGTTCACCCAGCTTCGATAGAGCGTCTTCGATCCAGGCTTCGGCGGCATCTTCATAATCGACATCACAATCGACTCGGTCGAGGAAGCGCTCAGCGCCCAGCTCCGCAAAGCGGGCATCAAAATCCTTGCCCATCTGGCAGAACTGATCATAGCTGGAGTCACCCAGTCCGAGTACCGTGAACCGGGAGCCTTCCAGTTTTGGTGCCTTGCGGCCGTTGAGCAGCTCATGAAACCCGATCGCCGGGTCCGGTGGCTCACCCTCGCCGTGGGTGCTGACCACGACCATCAGGTTGAGCGGCTCCTTGAGTTCCTTCTTGCCGAAATCGGCCATATCGGCGAAGCGCACTTCGAAACCACGAGCCTTGGCACGATCGCGCGCCATCTCGGCAACGCCCTCGGCATTACCGGTCTGACTGCCGAACAGCACCACGACTTCCGGCGCTGAGCTGGCGGTATTGGCCTGAGTTGACGCCTCCACCGGGGTGTGCGCTCCTGAAGCGCCGAGTCCGGCGAGATACCCACTCAGCCAGGTCATCTGATGGCCATCCAGACCTTGCAGCACCTCATTGAGGCGTTGCGCCTGGTCGGCGCTCAGGGGACTGTTGGTATCGAGTAGGGGGCCTTGCGACATCGGGTTATTCCTCATCTCGTCCCCGGGGCGGGAAAATGCATGCTAGCGATTGGCCCCTCGAATTAAAAGGTATAAATGATAATGCTGTTATTCGAAAATGAATTAAAAACGCCACAGGGAGAAGCCAGATGACGTGCACCACCTCGCCTGATTCATGGGCGGCTGACTCGCTGGTATCGATGCTGGATCAGCGATGCAGTCGGCGCACATTTGGTGCCTCCCCGCTTGCTGCCAGTCATCTGATACGTCTGCTCTGGTCAGCGCAGGGCGCTACCAGTAAAGGAGGGCGCACCACCCCTTCGGCGCATGCTTGCTATCCACTGAGCGTGGCGACTTATTGTACGCATGTCGAGGGGATGTCGCATGGACTCTATCGCTACCATACCGATCAGAACAGGCTGGAAGCGCTGCCGTTGGGCGCTGATTTTCATGTCGAGCGTTTGGGGGTTGGTGCGCAGCCCTGGCTGAATGAGGCTCCAGCGTTGATGTTGATTGGCGCTGATACTGGCAGGATGAATCTGCATTTCGCTGATCAGGGTGCAGAACGCGGGGCACGCTTTGCTCACCTGGAGGCCGGTGCCGCGATGCAGAATGTGCTGCTGATGGCAGAGACGATGGCCCTGGCTGCTGTCTGTGTTGCGGGTATTGAGGAACATGCACCGGAGTTTCGTCAGGCATTTGATGACACGGTCAGTCCACTGATGGTGCTATGCCTCGGGGAGCGCAGTGAGTAAGCGTTTGCGGCATCTGACAGCAGACGAGCGAGTACTTCAAGGGTAACTCTTATGCCTGTTCTGTCAGCAGTCGAGCGTAGCGATCGGGATCGATGTTGCCACCGCTGATCAACACGCCGACTCGCTGGTTGGATACGTCGATCAGACCCTCAAGCAGAGCCGCCGCCGCCAGGCAACCGGTCGGTTCGACGAACTGCTTCATGCGTTCGGCAAAAAAGCGCATGGTGCGTGTCAGGGCAGTATCACTGACCGTTAAAATGTCGCTGACCTCACGACGAATAATGGGAAAGGTCAGGTGACCGAGATGCGTGGTGGCAGCCCCGTCTGCCAGGGTGCGGGGTGCTGGAATGGTCACGATTTCCCCGCGCGCCAGGGACTGCTGGCCGTCGTTGCCGGCTTCCGGTTCGACGCCGATGAGTCGACAATGCGGTGATAACTGCCTGGCGACAAGTGCGCTGCCCGCCAGCAGGCCGCCTCCCCCCAGGCAAACCAGCAGAGTGTCAATCTCGCCGGCCTCCTTAAAGAGTTCCATTGCGGCCGTCCCCTGGCCGGCTATGACATCGGGATGGTCATAGGGAGGAATCAGGCTGAGTGCTTCACGCTCTGCCAGATCACTGGCAATCGCTTCGCGATCCTCGTTGTAACGATCGTAGAGCACTACCCGAGCGCCATAAGCACGGGTCGCTGCCAGTTTGGCGGGCGGTGCATCTTCCGGCATGACGATGGTGGCGGTGGTCTGCTGCTCCCGGGCGGCAAGCGCCACTGCCTGCGCATGATTGCCTGACGAGTAGGCCAGCACGCCCCGGCGACGCTGCTGCTCATCCAGTCTGGCAATGGCATTCCAGGCGCCGCGGAACTTGAAGGCTCCGATACGCTGGAGATGCTCGGCCTTGAAAAGAACTTCAGCACTGACGCGCTCATTGACGGTTCGACTGGTCAATATCGGCGTATGATGGGCCTGCCCTTGCAGGCGTTGGGCTGCACGGCAGACATCGTCGAAATCGGGTTCCATCATCTGAAGCAATCCATCGGTGGCATCAGTCGCCATGAATGCCATGATAATGTCGGTATGGCAAGTTCAGCTGCATATCGACATGGTACATGTCGTTATGGCACCACATCCGAATGAAAGAGGGCGTGGTACTGGCGCCATGGTAACGGATATACCAATAGCAAGGCCGGTCAGGGAGAAGAATACGCGTGAGCATCTGGTTGATCATCAATGGCAAGGCGGCTGATGACCCCGGCCTCCAGGATGCCATCAGAAGAACCCGGGAATCGGGCGTTGCAATCGAACTTCGTGTAACGCAATCCGGTGATGATGTCGTTCAGTTTATCGGCATGGCGGTGGAGCAGGGCATCAGGCGTATCGCGATCGGTGGAGGGGACGGGACACTCCATGAAGCCGTCAATGCCCTGATGCGGCATCCCGTGGAAAAACGCCCGGAAATGGGGATCATCCCCATGGGTACGGCCAATGATTTTGCCACCAGTACCGGTATCCCGCTGTCCCCCATGGATGCCTTGTCGCTGGCCACCGATGGCGAGGCCTTCAATATTGATGTGGGGTGTATCAATGACCTTTATTTCATCAATCTGGCTTCAGGAGGCTTTGGTGCCAGGGTGACCAGCACTACCCCGCCGAAACTCAAGAAGATGCTGGGCGGGGGTGCCTATTCACTGGTGGGGGCCATGCGTGCCTGGCGTTTTCAGCCGTTTGAAGGTCGATTGATCCTGTCCGATCGGAATGTAGAGGCGTCACTGATTGTGCTTTCAATCGGCAACGGACGACAGGCCGGTGGGGGCCAGGAACTGGCGCCCAGGGCATTGCTCGATGATGGCCTGCTGGATGTACTGGCTGTAGAGTCCTTTCCGTTGTCGCGGATCGGTCAGGCCATTCGGGAACTGAACCATCTTTCCGACCAGGGCAGCGTGGTGCGTTATTACCAGCTGACCTCAATGCAGTTCGATAGCCGCCGAGCATTGCCGGTTAACCTGGATGGCGAGGCGCATGAGTTCACTCAGATGAGTATCAGCATTCGTCCCGGGGCGATTGCCGTTATCCTTCCCGAAGAGTGCCCGCTACTCGGTCATCGAAACCGTGCGGTGTGATTGCAGGAGAGATCAGGAGCCATAAATGGATAGATTCATGCAGGCGGCCATCGATGAGGCGCGTCGAGGTTATGAAGAGGGGGGCATCCCCATTGGTTGTGTCATCGTTCATGACGAACAGATTATCGGGCGCGGACATAATCGGCGAGTACAGCAGGGCAGTGCGACGCGTCATGGTGAAATCGATGCACTGGAGCAGTGCGGAAGACAGCCGGCAACCGTTTATCGGGAGAGTCGTCTTTATACGACGCTTTCGCCCTGTGTGATGTGTTCCGGGGCGATTGAACTTTATGGCTTTCGGCACGTCATTGTGGGGGAGAACGTCAACTTCATTGGTGCCGAGGAGCGATTGCGTTCGCTTGGGATTACCGTGGATGTACTGCAGGACGAAACCTGTATCGAGCTGATGCAGCGCTTCATTCGTGAGCGTCCCGAGCTTTGGCATGAAGACATCGGAAAGTAGCCAGGTTACTGATAAGCTTCAGCTTGCATGTCTCGGATGGCTTTGCTGGAATGAATCAGCACAGGGAGTCAATGGGTCAAATGTCGATCCGCTATCATGGAGATATGTAATGAGCAGGAAAACATTGGCGATTGTCGGTACTACCTTTTTCATGGCGCTGGGCCTGGCCGGTTGCGGCGGTGGAGATGATCAGAGCGACGACCAGCAGCAGTCCGGCGGCAACGAGACCAGCCAGTCTCAGCAGCAGAGCTCTCAGGGTACCGGTAGTGAACAGGGCGGTAGCACTTCCGACTCCATGGACAACAGTGACTCTGCCTCCAATCAGCCGGAATCGATGGGTTCAGGTGGTACCTCCGGTCAGATGTCGGATGACACCAGCTCCAGCATGAACGGCATGAATGAGGACAGCATGAATGCCGAAGGTTCCAACGATAATGGTGCATCCACTTCGGATGGAATGAATCAGGGTAATGAAGATGATCAGCAACAGGGTACTGGTTCTACCAGCAGCCAGTGATCGTGTTGATTGAATGGACCATTGGCCGCCTCGTATTGTCCGGGGCGGTCTTTTGATATCCGATAGCCGTTGGCTGGAATATCGGACATTAAAAAGCCCGCCTGAAGGGCGGGCTTTGGATCGGTCATTCAGACTGACAATTGTTCAGTCGATAACCTTGATGTTGGCAGCTTGAAGGCCTTTCTTGCCCTGAGTCACCTCGAAGGAGACCTTCTGGCCGTCCTGGAGTGACTTGAAGCCTTCAGCCTGAATTTCGGAAAAGTGCGCGAAGAGGTCGTCGCCACCATCATCCGGGGAAATGAAGCCGTATCCCTTGGTGTCATTAAACCACTTGACGGTACCGGTTGCCATTGTCGATTTCCTTGCTGTCTTGACGATAAAGCCGAGCCGTGGCCCGAAAAATGCGTTGGGCTTTCAGGGGACTGACGCTCGGAAATCGAAAAATCGACCGTAGCTGACGACATCCTGCCTGCAAACCTACGCGAAGGAGCATGCGCCAGTGCCCGGGGAGCGTCAAGCTAATTTTGCATCCCGCGTACACCGGCTAATATGCCTACGAGAATACATTAGAGGCAAAGTCCATGCAGGTCCAGAACGTCGATTATGAAAGCGCTGAAGCTGCACAACAATTCACCCGCTCATTGCGTGAAACCGGGTTCGGTGTCATTCGCAACCACCCTGTATCGCAGACTCTGGTTAATCGTATCTATCGGGATTGGCAACACTTTTTTGAAAGTGACGCGTGTCTTGACTGGCGTTTCGACCCGGTAACCCAGGATGGTTATTTCCCCCCCGATGTCTCGGAAAAGGCCAAAGGGCAGCAGGTACGTGATCTGAAGGCCTATTATCATGTCTTCCCCTGGGGCAAGGTGCCGCCTGAATTGCGCCCGGATATCGAGACCTACTATCAGCAGGTACAGCAACTGGCTGCGCAGCTGCTTGGCTGGATCGAGGCCTGTACGCCTGAATCGGTAGCAGGGGAGTTCAGTGAAC
This sequence comes from Kushneria phosphatilytica, assembly GCF_008247605.1. Taxonomy (NCBI): domain Bacteria; kingdom Pseudomonadati; phylum Pseudomonadota; class Gammaproteobacteria; order Oceanospirillales; family Halomonadaceae; genus Kushneria; species Kushneria phosphatilytica. The sequence continues at coordinate 1,419,983 of NZ_CP043420.1, forward strand.
CGCTTTCCTCCATGATCCATGACAGTCAGCAGACGCTGCTGCGGATTCTTTATTATCCTGCACTCAGTGGCAGCGAAGAAGCGGGTGCGGTACGTGCAGCTGCCCATGAGGATATCAACCTGATCACTGTGCTGCCGGCTTCCAATCAGGCCGGGCTTGAAGTTCAGGACCGTTCAGGCGAGTGGCTCGAGGTTCCCTGCGATCCCGGTCAGCTGATCATCAATGTCGGTGATATGCTGCAGGAAGCCTCGGGTGGCTACTATCCTTCCACTACTCATCGGGTCGTCAATCCGACTGGAGAAGCTCGGCAACATCCACGATTGTCACTTCCGCTGTTTTTGCATCCTCGCCCCCAGGTTGCTCTTTCATCCCGGTATACGGCAGGGCAATATCTTGAGGAAAGATTACGGGAGCTGGGCGTGCTGTGAGCGAACTTCCTCAAATGCCATTCTGGCCGGACTACTGGCGTCCGGCCACCTCCGAGGCTGACGCCCGATTTGCCCAGCGGCTGGTGGAAAGCACCATGGCGCCTTACTGGCGGGCACGTCAGATGGTCTTCAGCAAGCAGCTGTTCCGTCAGCAGTGGCGCCGAATCGAAAAAGCGATTCTGGTGCAGCAGGGTGAGGCTGTTGGTCTGATCGCCTGGGATGCTCATGAAGACATTCATCACTTGCGAGAGCTTCATCTGATCGAATGCTGGCGTGGACGCGGCCTTGGCAAGCGCACACTGGAAGACTGGATTGTTCGCCAGCGCTCTTTGGGCGCCCGGACATTCCGTCTCAAGGTTTTTGCCGATAATCCTGCCAGACGACTCTATGAGCGGGTTGGTTTCCGTCCTGCCTATCAATCCAGTGATATTTCCGGGCTGATGGGAATGTCACTTTCCGTTGATGCGCTGCCCTGAATGAATTGAACCCGAGCACTATCATCCCCATTGACGGGGCATACGTCGTGGAGGCTGCCACTCAGCGCCATGATCCACACAGGCATGACCGAGGGCCGGGATTTGAATACAACCGTGACCAAGACTTCGGATACCCACAATGTGTTGCTGGGCTATCTGCTCTGGCTGTTCGGTTTTCTAGGGGCGCATCGCTTCTATTATGGCAAGCCGATTACCGGCACCATCTGGTTTTTTACCCTGGGGCTGTTCTTCATCGGCTGGCTGATTGATCTATTTCTGATTCCGTCGATGGATCGTGAAGCGGATACACGCTTCGTGGCTGGTCGCAGCAGTTACACCATCAGTTGGGTCTTGCTGACCTTCCTTGGCACGCTGGGTGTGCATCGCATGTACATGGGGAAATGGATCACGGGCATTCTTTATCTGCTCACGGGCGGCCTGTTTCTGATTGGTGTGCTCTATGATTTCTGGACGCTCAACGATCAGCTGTCCATGCAGCATCTACGTGAACAGGGTTACTAGCAGGGAATGCAGCGCCCGACTCATGGGCGCTTGTACCAATTTTACCAACAAGACACAGGACGTCTGACATGGCATCGGAATCGAAGGCGGTCGTATACGCCGCCATGGGGGGCAATTTGCTGATTGCCCTGACAAAGTTTATTGCTGCCGCGATTACCGGTAGCGCCGCCATGCTTTCCGAGGGTATCCACTCGGTGGTTGATACCGGCAATCAGGTGCTGTTGCTACTGGGGATGCATCGCGCCAAAAAACCTCCGAGTCCGCAATTTCCGTTTGGACACGGCAAGGAGGTGTATTTCTGGAGCTTTGTCGTTGCCATTCTGATCTTTGCCATTGGTTCCGGCGTTTCTCTTTACGAGGGCGTGTTGCACATCATGGCGCCGGAGCCGATCAGTTCCCCCATGGTGAATTACGTCGTACTGGGACTTGGCATTCTGTTCGAAGGCGCTTCCTGGCTTTTTGCACTGAACAGTGTGCGCAAGACCAAAGGCAAATGGAGTTATGTCGAGACGGTGCGACGGGGCAAGGATCCTTCGCGCTTTGTAGTGCTGTTCGAGGATTCCGCTGCGCTGCTTGGCCTGTTTATCGCGCTGCTCGGCGTCTTTCTGTCGCAGCTGACCGGCGTTCACATGTTTGATGGCATCGCATCACTATTGATCGGGCTGATTCTTGGCGGTACCGCGGTATGGCTGGCCATTGAGACCAAGGGGTTGTTGATTGGTGAGAGTGCCAATCAGCATGTGGTCGAGGATATCCGTCGTGCCGCCGGTGAGAGTCGGGTCGTTGAGGCGGTCAATGAAGTACTGACCATGCATATGGGCCCCAACTTCATTCTCGTCAATTTGAGCGTGCGCTTTCGCCGGGATCTGACGGCCGAGTCGCTGGAAAAGGCGATCATGCAGGTGGACCGGGCGATCAAGGAAGCACATCCTGACGTCAAGCGGGTTTTCATCGAAGCTGAAGAGCGTGCGGGCGTTGATGAGCGCGAAGAACCGGTCGGCGATCAATCCGGTGACGGAGCAACCCATGCCTCAACGTAATGGATACCATCCGCTTTCCTGCAGTTCGAATGGAGCCTGACATTGAGTGAAACGGAAAAACTGACCGAGCTGCTGGAATCGCTGGACCGTAATCACAGTGGTGACACCGTCAGCATCGGCGATATCGTGGAAAACTTTGCTTCGCGTGGTTTTGCGCCCCTGTTGGTGGTGCCGGCCATGCTGGCCATGATCTGTCCACTACCGGGTGTGCCCACGGCCTGCGGGCTGTTCGTGGCGCTGGTGGCGATCCAGCAGGTCTTCGGCAGGCGCTCACCCTGGTTGCCACGCCGATTGCGGGAAGTATCGATCGGACAGCAACGATTTCATCGAGCCATCGAGAAGGCGCGTCCGTTCACCACTCGCCTGGATCGCCTGCTCAAGCCACGGCTCTCTTTCATCGATCAGCCTGCGGTCGAACGCATCATCGCCATTCTGGTGGTTCTGCTGGGGCTCTCGATGGCACCTCTGGAGCTGGTGCCCTTCGCTGCTGCACTGCCCAGTGCCACGCTGTTACTGATTGCGCTGGGCATGGTGGCGCGTGATGGTCTGGTGATGATCATTGCATTGGGCATTGCCTTTATAGGGCTTGCCTGGATTGCACTGATCATTTGACGAGTTCTCGTCTCGGGTGTCACTGCGGCGGGCCGAGGCGAATCCCCTGTCCTTTTTTGCATGTCGCAAAGCGCGCTGACAACTCTTGCAGCATTGGAAATATCCTGTCGAGGGTATTGGAGCAGGGGCCGGGTCGCGTTGGATGCGCTGTTCCCGGCCTGGCATGCTGCAATGGTGTCATTCCAGTCAGGGCGTCATGGTGACCCCATAGCGCGCATCGCGTTCATTCGGGGTCAACATTGAAATACCTTTTGTAGTGCCCTTGTGTTCGGCAGCAAAAATGACCCGATAGCTCAATACGGCTTTGACATAGGCGCGGGTTTCCGAATAGGTGATGCTTTCCACGAACAGATCGAGCGGCAGGGGGCCTCTTGCCAACCAGCGATCCGCATTACCGGGCCCGGCATTATAGGCGGCAATGGCGGCGACCCGGTTGCCCTGATAGCGCTTGATCAGTTGCTTGAGATAAGCACTGCCCAGACGAATGTTGTGGTCGACCTGTTCAAGACTGTCGACACCGGTATAGTCGATACCGAGTTGACGGCTCACATGCGCTGCAGTACCCGGCATCAGTTGCATCAATCCTCGAGCCCCTACCGGCGACTGGGCCTGCGGGTTGAATGAGCTTTCCCGGCGAGCGACGCCCATCAAAAGCCAGGGATCAATATCACGCTGGTTGCCCCAGTGCTCGAACTGTTGCTCGAAAGCGACAGGGAAACGCCAGTTCAGCGAATTCCACTGATCGCCATGAATGGCGGCATAGATGGCCAGATCGTACCAGTGCTGGTTGAGCGCATATTGTGCCAGCGTGGGGATCTGGGCATCCGCAGCATGACGAATCAGGTAATACCATTCGGCCCGGGCCAGACCGGGTTCGTCGATCCGATAAAGCGCGCGTACTCGTCGTATCGGTCCCAACTGCGCAGCATCCTGCAGATCGGATGGCGCGATCGTGAGCTTTTGACCATGCAGCTCATAGGGTTGCGAGAGCCTGTCGGCCGCAAGAAAGCCAAAGAAGCTGCGCTGGGAGGCAGCGACCTGCCAGGCCTGTTGGGACGATGCGGTATCGCCGAGTTGCTGACGGGCACGCCCCAGCCAGTATTGCCACTGGGCATCCCGACGCTCATCGGGGGCCATCTGCTCGATCCATTTGACGACGCTGCCCCAGTGTTGCTCGACCAGTGCATGACGGGTACGCAGTTCCAGCAGGTCCTGATCCCCAAGACGGGTGATGGCAGTATCGGTCCAGTTGGCGTTTTCGTTGACATGACGCACCATCGAGTAGAAAGCCAGATCATGTTCGATTTCATGGCGTTGTTCGCCACTCAGAGGCGCTGTGGAATCGACCCGCTGCCAGAGTTCGAGCGCCTGAGCCGGGTCGTCGCGGGTCAGACGATAGAAGGTCGCGGTGTAGAGGGTGCTGGCGGCGCTGTCATTGTGTTCAAGCTGATGGGTAGCCGAGAGCAGCGCTTCCGGGTTCTGACGAATCCGGTCAAGGAGATTGCTTGCCGTCTGCCAGCTATCCGGCAGCATTTTTTCTAGATAACTGACCAGCGAATCATTCTCGGCCTTCCAGGCCATCAGCATACGTGCCCAGATATCATCGGCATCGATGCCTCCGTTGGCGCGAAGGCGATCGAACAGCGGATTACACACATCCGGCCGAGAGTGGCCATTGAGCCACAGGCGACGCCCGCCCATGGCAGCACGTTCAGGGTCGCGATCAAGCAGCGCGCGATAGAACCAGCATTGCCGCTCGGTGCTGTCCGGTGGGCCATCACTGACGGCCAGCAGGGCGTCGAACCGGCCTGCGCGACCGTAGGCCGATTGGGCTACGCCACGCATCCATGCTGACAGGGGTGAGTCGTTGAAACGATGGAGATATTCATTGACGGCAGCCGGGTCGACCCCGGGTAGCCGTGACTTCAATTCATGATATTCCACGTAGCCTTCCAGCACATGATCAGCAATTTCTGCGTGATTGATGCGATTCCACTGCTGATGACGTGCGGCGTTCAACGCCTGACGCAGTTCGGTATCATCCGCCTGGCCGGGCAAGGCAGTCAGTAATGTCATGACCCCCATCAGCCAGCCAATGCATAAGGTCGTATTCAGCCTCACCCGGGATCTCCTGACAGCCAACAGCATAATCATGCAGCTTGTAGCGCTGCAGTACGTGGCAACGGTGCAACGGATGCTTTCGCGTATGCCGGTGCGCTCGCTGATATATGAGCGCTGCTTATCCTCGCATGAGAAACAATCGGCTTTATAGTGTCTAGACTTGAAGAAATGCGACGGAAAAATCCTGTCGATAGGCATGCTTATTGTGGAGGTCACGGATGAGGAAACTTGATCCGATCGGACTGGTGAAAGGGCGAGGGCGTGTTTACTGGCGGATCATCAGGGCGCTGACAACCTTTTTTCCGATGATGCGCGACTGGCAACGAGGCGATTATCGGCCATTGCCGAAACGAGCCGTGGTGCTGATGTCGGTGGCGTTGCTGTATATCGTTTCGCCGCTGGATCTGATTCCCGATTTTCTGCTGGGTTGGGGCTGGATCGACGACATTGTCATTGGGGGCTGGTTACTGGCAAAGCTGGATGAAGAGCTGGATGATTATCGGCGCTGGCGTCAGGCCCGCGATGGCACCGGCACTCCCGGTTGAACGCTTTTTCATATCAGTGAGCATGGGTGGCCGGCACCAGCCGTCCTGCCCTTGAAATTCGCGTTCTTTCCCCCATAACCGATGACACATCGCCATCAGGTGAGGCGCGAAAGCGCCTCGTGCCGACCGGCGACAAACTTTCATCCGTGAACGCCATAAGGGAAGAACACCGATGACGACCGCTCAAGAGCAGACACTGGGCTTTCAGACCGAGGTCAAGCAGCTTCTGAACCTGATGATCCACTCGCTCTATTCCAATCGGGAAATCTTCCTGCGCGAGCTGATCTCCAACGGTGCCGATGCCTGTGACAAGCTGCGTTATCAGGCACTGAACAACGATGCCCTTTACGAGGGTGACCCCGAACTGCGCGTCGAAATCGAATACGACCAGGATGCCAAAACGGTTACGGTGCGTGACAACGGCATTGGTATGAGCCGTGAGGATGTCATTTCCAATCTTGGCACCATCGCTCGTTCCGGTACCGCCGAATTCCTGCAGCAGTTATCAGGTGAGCAGAAGAAGGATGCCAGACTGATCGGTCAGTTCGGTGTTGGTTTCTATTCCGGCTTCATGGTAGCGGACGAAGTCGTGGTACGTACCCGTCTGGCAGGCACCGAACACAATGCCGGTGTCGAGTGGCGTTCGCGCGGCGAAGGTGAGTTCACCATTGCCGAGATCGAGCGTGCCGAGCACGGTACCGAGATTGTCCTGCATCTGAAGGAAGACGCGGTCGAGTTTGCTGATGAGCATCGTCTGAAGCATCTGGTGCGCAAGTACTCCGATCACATTGAAGTACCGGTACGCATGCCGACGGTGCAGGAGGGTGAAGACGAGACCGATACCACGATCACCTGGGAGACGGTCAATGAAGCTCAGGCGCTGTGGACCCGACCCAAGTCGGAGATCAGTGACGATGAGTACAAGGCGTTCTACAAGCATATTGCTCATGACTTCAGTGATCCGCTGACCTGGAGCCATAACAAGGTCGAGGGCAAGCTTGAATACACCAGCCTGCTCTATGTACCTGAACGTGCACCTTTCGATCTTTACCAGCGTGAGGGGGCACGTGGACTCAAGCTCTATGTACAACGCGTATTCATCCTTGATGACGCCGAGCAGTTCCTGCCTCTCTACCTGCGCTTCGTCAAGGGTGTACTCGATTCCAATGATCTGTCGCTGAACGTTTCGCGAGAGTTACTGCAGCAGGACCCGCAAGTCGAAAAGATGAAGAGTGCGCTGACCAAGCGCTCGCTCGATATGCTGGGCAAGCTGGCGAAGGATCCGGAAGCCTATCAGACCTTCTGGAATCAGTTTGGCACGGTACTCAAGGAGGGCCCGGCCGAGGACCACGCCAATCGCGAGAAAATTGCCGGCCTGCTGCGTTTCTCCACCACGCATACCGACAGTACTACTCAGGATCAGTCACTGCAGGACTATATCGAACGCATGCAGGCGCAGCAGCAGTCGATCTACTACATCGTTGCTGACAGCTTCAACGCCGCGCGTCACAGCCCGCATCTGGAGATCTTCCGCAAGAAGGGCATCGAGGTACTGCTGCTCTCCGATCGTATTGATGAGTGGCTGATGACGCATCTGACCGAATTCGATGGCAAATCCTTCGTGGATGTGGCGAAGGGCGATCTTGATCTGGGTGAGATTGACAGCGAAGAAGAGAAAAAGGCCCAGGAAGAGACAGCGAAGGCCAAGGAATCTCTGGTAGCCCGTATCAGGGAAGTGCTGGGTGAGGATGTTCAGGAAGTGCGCGTAACGCACCGGCTGACTGATTCTCCAGCCTGTGTGGTGTTGCCCGAGCATGAAATGGGCTATCAGATGCGCCGTCTGATGGAGGCGGCAGGCCAGCCCCTGCCCGAGGTCAAGCCGATACTTGAACTCAATCCGGAGCATGCACTGGTCACACGTCTGGAGACAACCGAAGGCGATAGCTTCAATGATCTGGCGCGGGTGCTGCTGGATCAGGCCATCATTGCCGAAGGTGGTCAGCTGGATGACCCGGCCGCTTATATCAAACGGCTCAATACCATGCTGGCAGGCTGAGTCCGCTATCTGCTGTTCCTGCCACAGCGGCCCGCTCAGGCGGGCCGCTTTTTTATGATCGGAAAGGTTTTCGCTGATTTGAACAATTGTGGATATTCGGTGCAATTCGGCGCTTCTCGTGAAAATTGCGCTGCTTTCCCTTCATTTTACTGGTAGCCTTGTCCGGTCCAGTTGACATGAGTCCGACCCGATGAGCCAATCGTCGAGTGCTCGGGTCTTTGCTGCCATGCTGTTCGCCGCTGCCCTTTGCCTGTTCGCCGGAGTCGAGCAGAGCCGAGCGAGCGAAGCCGGTATGCAGATGCCCGACCTGCGTGAACATCAAGCGGGGCCAGAACGCAAGATCGCGTTTTTCAGTCTGATGATTCCTTTGATCGAGCAGCAGAACGCCGAGATCGCTCAGGAGCGTCAGTGGTTGCAGAACGTGCGCCATCAGCGGCGCTGGAGTGTCCGCGAACGTCACCGGCTTTCGACTATCTGTGAACGCTATGGGCTGTCTTGTCCGGCACCCGCTGCCGTTAACTGGTCGCAGTTGCTGGCCCATGTGGATACAGTGCCCATGCAGCTGGTGCTGATTCAGGCGGTTGAAGAGTCAGGCTGGGGTACATCGCGTTTTGCCCGCGAGGGAAACAATCTCTTCGGCATTCGCTGCTTTGCGAATGCTTGCGGTATGGCTCAGCGCGGTTCGGGGCGACGTTATCAGGCATTCGAATCGGTGGGTGAGGCTGTACGTGCTTATCTGGATAATCTCAATACCCATCGCGGCTATGAGCAGTTTCGTCAGAAGCGCGCGGAATTGCGTCGAACACACCGCAGTGTCACAGCACTGGCGCTGATCCCTGAGCTGAATAACTATTCGATTCGCGGTGAGGCGTATCTTGCTGCCTTGCAATCACTACTGCAGACCAATGCTCCACTGATCGAGCGGCTGCGCAATGATTCGACGGACTCGCTTTCCTGAGCCGGTGTATGCCGATATCGATCACTCTGGTACTGGCCAGATGACGCTGACTTCGAGTCCGTGTGGCTTGCGATTGGCTAGTTGCAGGCGGGCATGTTGCCGCTGAGCGAGTTCCTTGACGATTGACAGCCCCAGCCCGCTACCCGAAGTACGCTGGTCGTTGGCACGATGAAAGCGCTCGGTAACCTTCTCCAGGGCTTCGGGAGCAATACCCGGTCCATCATCCATGACTCGTATAACCGGTTGGCGATTCTGATGTTCAAGCCTGAGGACAACGCTACCTCCTTCGGGGGTATAGCGCAGGGCATTGTCGATCAGATTACGCAACAGGACGCCAAGTTCGGTGGGGTCGGCCCTGACCGGAAGGGTGTCCAGACCATCGATGGCCAGCTGTTGTCCTCGCTCATTGGCCAGGGGCCATAGCTCACTTGAGAGCTGGGCGGCAATGGGATAAAGATCGATGATTTCCGGCGGACGCTGGGGGGCGCGTTCAAGTCGCGCCAGGGTCAGCAGTTGATCGACGACCCGCTGTAATCGTTCGATGCCACATCGAGCCTTGTTGAGCGAGCTCAGCTGCAGCGTCGGACTACCGGCGGATGTTTTCTGGTCGGTATGGGCAGGGTGGAGCGTACGCGCGGCTTCCTCGTCAGCGTGGGCATTGTCCAGATGAATGCGAACACCGGCCAGCGGCGTGCGCAATTCGTGTGCGGCGTCGGCAGTGAAGCGCCGCTCCCTGTCCAGCGCCAGTCGCAATCGATCAATGAAGGCGTTAATGGCTTCGAGTAGTCCCTCGAGTTCCCGAGGCGTGGCATGGTCGATGACCGTCAGATCCTGATGATGGCGCCGGGCCACCTGACGCGTAAGCGCATCGATCGGTTTCAGACCTCGGCGGATGATCCACCAGATGGCCAGTCCGATCACGGGCAGAATCAACAGATAGGGCAGGGTATTGCCGTAGACAATCTTGCGGGCCAGCTCTTCCTGAAAGTCCTCGCGCAATCCGATCGATATCCAGATATCGCTATCGCGATCGTTGAAACTGAAAACTCGCCATTGTGCCCCATCGTAGCTGACCCAGCGATAACCGACCTCACGGGGTGCCGGGAAAAGTCCTTCTTCGTTCCAGTAGGCGCTGAGCAGCAGGGGAGACCCATCGGCGCGCCAGAACCCCATCGATAGTAATCGCTCCTCATGCATGAAACGTCGTGGTGGCGCTTGATCCGCCTGCGGACTGACAGGGCGCTGCCTGCCCTGTCTGTCATAGAGTCTTGCCAGATGGCCGGGTTGATTCAGATGTTCGAGCAGGTCCTGGTAGTCACGCGTATCCATGTCGCCTCCCAGCATACCGGCGACAACACGCGCCATTTGAGCAAGCTGGGCATCGAAGATTTCGTCCATTTCATGGTCGGTGATGAACCAGGCCGACAGTGCCGAAAGAGTGGCGCCCACGACGACCACGCCAAGCAGGGTACGGGTCAGGTAACGGCGAATCGATTTCATGACAGCCTGTCATCGAGACGATAACCGATGCCGCGCAGGGTAATGATCAGACGATTATCGAGCTTTCGACGCAGGTGGTGGATATGGACTTCAAGGGCGTTGGATTCAACTTCATCCTGCCAGCCGTAGAGTAGTTGCTCGAGATGGGGGCGGGTCATCACCTGACCGGGATGACTGGCCATTTCCAGTAGCAGGGCATACTCGCGACGGCTGAGTGATACCGGTTTTCCCCGCCAGGTTACTTCCCGGCGCGAGTCGTCGATGGTCAGTTCACCCACCTCGATGAGCTGATTGGCGCGACCCGCCGCGCGTCGACAGATAGCGCGCATCCGGGCGATCAGTTCATCAAGCTCAAAAGGCTTGAGGACATAATCATCAGCACCGGCATCGAGCCCGGCGACCCTGTCCTCGACACTGTCACGAGCCGTCAGAATCAGTACCGGCACACTGCGCTGGCGGCGCAGTCGACGGAGCACTTCCATACCATCCATGCCCGGCAGGCCAAGATCCAGAATGACGACGGAAAAGTCATCCGTTTCCAGCGCCGTCATGGCCTGCTGGCCATCGGTCAGCCACTCCACGGTATAGCCTTCACGCCGGAGCGCCGTTTCCACACCATCGCCGAGCAATGGGTCGTCTTCAATGAATAGCACTCGCATGATGTGACTCCACTCGGGTAGTGAGCAAGGATCTGTCCGTTGTGGGATGGCAATGTTAGGCGTGGGTTCCCTGCCGTTGCTAGAGTATGAGACATGTCAACACTGACCGGTATGGATCGCTCATGACGCTGGAACGGCTTCAATTCGACAACGCCTATGCGCGCTTGCCAGAGTACTTTTTCACACGTATCCAGCCGACCGCACGGCGTGGGACACGTCTGCTGGATATCAGTCCGGACTGCGCCGAGCTGCTGGGTCTCGATACGCTCCGGCTCGATGATGAGCCCTTGCGGGCGCTGATGGCCGGCGAACAGCTACTGCCGGGCATGGAACCACTGGCGCAAAAGTATACCGGTCACCAGTTCGGCGTCTATAACCCCGCCCTGGGGGATGGTCGTGGGCTACTGCTGGGAGAGGTACGTACACCTCATGGGCCGATGGACCTGCACCTCAAGGGCGCCGGACGTACACCTTATTCGCGTTTCGCCGATGGACAGGCAGTATTGCGGAGTTCGGTACGGGAATATCTTGTCAGTGAACATCTGGCGGCGCTGGGTATTCCCACAACGCGGGCCCTGGCGGTAGCTGTCAATGACGAGCGAGTACAGCGTGAAACCGTCGAACCCGGGGCAACGCTACTGCGTGTAGCCGAAAGTCACGTTCGCTTTGGCCATTTCGAGTGGCTGGCATACAAGGGAGATGAAACAGGATTAAAGCAGCTGGCCGATCACGTGATTGATCGCCATCGCCCCTGGTTGCGTCAGCATGAGACGCCTTATGCAGCGCTTTTTGATGATGTGGTCACGCGTACCGCGGAGCTGATCGCCCGGTGGCAGGCCTATGGGTTCGTCCACGCCGTGATGAATACCGATAATATGTCGATTCTGGGGCTGACCATCGATTATGGCCCCTATGCCTTTCTCGATGCCTATGTGCCGGACCGGGTGCCCAATCATACCGATACCGGGGGGCGTTATGCCTTCGACCAACAGGCCGGTGTCGCCCTGTGGAACCTCAATCGACTGGGTAACGCACTGATGCCACTGGTGGAACGTGAAGCGCTGGTGACTGCACTGGAGGGATTCAGTAGCCGGTTGCAGCAGGCATTTGGTGCAGTAATGCGGCAACGGCTCGGGTTGTACCTCGAGCAGGAGGGGGACGCCGAGCTTTGCCGGGAATGGCTGACCCTGCTGTATCAGAGTGGGGCGGACTATCATCGCAGCTTCAGGGTGCTATCGTATTATGATGGCAGCGAGATGCAGCGCGCCCGGCTGGCGCGTGAAATCCCTGATCCTGCGGCACTGGCGCAATGGCTTGAGCGCTATGACGCTCGTTTGGCTGAAGAGCATTGCCCGGTTGAAGAGCGCCTTGAGTCCATGCAGGCGATCAACCCGGTTTATGTGTTGCGCACGCATATTGCTCAGCGGGCGATCGAGGCAGCCGAGCAAGGCGATCTGGAGGAGCTGGCTCTGATTCGTGAGTGCATGTGTCGACCCTTTACGCCACGTGCGGGATGCGAAGCCTATGAACAGGCGCCGCCTCCGGACGAAGCGGCCGTGTGTCTGTCATGTTCATCGTGATTTCGGCATTGACCTGTTGCCCGCCATTGGCCAGGTTATCGTTCCTTTGCTGCGCGACTTCTACAGGATGATTTCATGACTGTGCATTCGGCCGCCGCCGATTACTCTTCCGCTTCCCCTCAGCCTGACGAACATTCGATGCGGGTGGCCGTGCTGGGAGGTGGCAGTTTCGGGACGGCATTGGCCAGCATCGCGGCTACCAGGGGGGCGCGAGTGCGTCAGTGGATGCGCGATGCGGATCTTGCCTCGCGTATCAATGAGCGACATGTCAACGATCGTTATCTGCCCGATTTTCTGATGAATCCCTCGGTTGAAGCCTCAGCCGATATGGACCTTGTACTCGATGGCGCTGAACTGGTGTTGGTGGCCATCCCTTCGGGGGCTTTCAGAGCGGTGGTGCGCCAGGCGGCGCCGCAGATCACTCGGGACACGTTACTGGTCAGTACGACCAAGGGCATCGAGGCGGGCGACGAATTCCATCTGATGAGTCAGATACTGGAAGAGGAAACCGTCAGTCGACATATCGGAGTATTGTCCGGCCCCAATCTGGCAGCGGAAATCGCTGCCGGTCATCTCAGTGCCAGTGTGATTGCCAGCGATGACGAAATGACACGTGCCCGCATCCAGCAGGTGCTGAGCTGTGATCATTTCCGTGTCTATGCCAGCAACGATCGCTTTGGTGTGGAGCTCGGTGGCGCACTCAAGAACATCTATGCCATCGCCGTGGGGATGGCGGCCGCTCTGGGGATGGGGGAGAACACCCGCAGCATGCTGATGACCCGTGCGCTGGCGGAGATGAGCCGTTTCGCCGTGGCGCGTGGGGCGAGCCCGATGACCTTTCTCGGCCTGGCCGGGATCGGTGATCTGATCGTGACCTGCTCTTCGTCGCTGTCTCGCAACTACCGGGTCGGTTATGCGATCGGTGAAGGGCGGTCACTCGACGAGGCAGTTGAAGCGCTGGGTCAGGTTGCAGAAGGCGTCAATACAGTGCATCTGATCGTCGAGCGGGCGCGGCGCGATGGTGTTTACATGCCACTGGCCGTAGCGTTGCACCAGGTACTCTTCGAAGGCGTTGACCCCCACGAGATGGCGCTGTCGCTCATGCGCAGCGAGCAGGGAAGCGACGTTGAATTCACTCTTCCGCGGGAAGCCGTGCTCGATGCCCAGCGTCGCGCAGCCCGCACCAACCCACAGGACTCACGGGATACGCTGACATGAAACTCTATATCATGCGTCATGGCGAGGCTGTTTCCGGCACCCCGGATGTCAGCCGGGCACTCGATGTTACCGGTCAGCAGGAAGTGGCGCGCATGTCCGAATGGCTTATTTCAGCCATGGATCGCGAAATGCAGCCGCGGTTGCGCATCGTGGCCAGTCCTTACGATCGTGCCCAGCAGACGGCACGTATTGTGGCGAGCCAACTGCAGGTTGACGATGTCATGGCATTGCCGCTGATCACTCCCGATGCACCGGTGGAATCGGTCATCGAGTGGCTCTCGGAAAATGTCGGCGTTGGCGCCGATGATGCGCCCTGGATGCTGGTCAGTCACATGCCGCTGGTTGCCGAGCTGACCGGTCGTCTTGTCAATGGTGGGCCACAGGCCCGGTTGCCGATGGGGACGGCGGATATTGTCGAGCTTGACGCCGAAGTCTGGGCCGATGGCTGCGCTACGCTGGTGCGCCATGTCACGCCTGATAGTGCCACAATCAGCTGATCCGGATTGATGTGATGAGTTATATCGTGAATAACCGGGTTTTCGTGACTGATGACTACCGCAACAGTTTCGAGGAAAGGTTTCGCCAGCGTGCCGGTGAAATCGAACACCAGCCCGGTTTCATTGCCATGCGTATCCTGCGACCGCAGGGCAATCAGGCGCCCTACGTGGTCGAGACCGAGTGGGAAAGCCAGCAGGCCTTTCGTGACTGGGTTGGCAGTGAGGATTTCCAGCGCGCCCATGCCAACCCGATGCCGAAGGAGGCCTTTCTGGAAGGTGGTGGTCTGGAGCAGTTCGAGGTCATTATCGAAGCTCATCGTTGATGAGCGAATCCGTGACGCTCTGATTAACGCAAAGCGCGAACGCTGGTCGCGCTTTCTTTAAAGTCTCCTGACGTGCCTGGTGTGCCACCAAGGTCGAGCTTGTCCATGGCTGAAAGAGCCAGCAGAATTCTGGATGTATGATGTGTGACATCCATTCTGCAGGAATTTGCCATGCTTCCGACCGTTACCCGCATGACCGTTATCCCGGTTGCCGGTTACGACAGTTTTCTGCTCAATCTCAGTGGTGGCCACGCGCCCTGGTTCATTCGCTGTGTGGTGATTCTCGAAGATAACGCCGGACACCGTGGGGCAGGAGAAATTCCCTGTAGTGAAGGCATCCTCAAGGGACTCGAGCAGTGCAAATCACTGGTTGTGGGCACCTCGGTAGCCGCTCTGAAGGGTACGCTTGGTCGTGTGCATCAGCGGCTGGCGACCAATGGCAGAGAGGAGCGGGGGCGTCAGACGTTCGATCTGCGTGTGGCGGTACATGTCATTACCGCGATCGAGTCGGCGCTGTTTGATCTGATGGGCCAGGCCGTGGAACTGCCGGTAGCTGATCTGCTGGGACGCTACGGACGCCAGCGTGACGAAGTCGAGGCGCTGGGGTATCTCTTTTTGCTGGGTGATCCGGAATGTACCGACTTGCCCTATCCACGGCCAAGTCGTCCCATTGATCGCTGGGATGAAGTGCGTTGTCGTGAGGCGCTGACGCCTGAAGCGGTGGTCGAGCTGGCGCGGGCGGCGCATGAGCGTTACGGCTTTCGCGACTTCAAGCTCAAGGGTGGGGTGTTGCTTCCCGAGCGGGAAGCCGATTGCATTCGTGCGCTCCACGAGGCCTTCCCCGAAGCGCGTCTGACGCTGGATCCCAATGGGGCCTGGTCACTCGAAGAGGCGATACGAGTACTGACTCCGATCCGACATATGCTCAGCTATGCCGAAGATCCATGCGGTCAGGAGCAGAGCTGGTCGGGCCGTGAAACGATGGCCGAGTTCCGTCGTCGTACCGGTCTGCCGACGGCGACCAACATGATTGCTACCGATTTCAAACAGCTGCAGTACGCCCTGCAGGTCGGGGCAGTAGATATTCCTCTGGCGGACTGTCACTTCTGGACCATGCAGGGTGCAGTGGCCGTAGGGGAATTGTGTGACGAATGGGGGCTGACATGGGGCTCGCACAGCAACAATCACTTTGATGTTTCGCTGGCGATGATGACTCACGTGGCAGCGGCCTGTCCGGGCGATATCACCGCTATTGATACCCATTGGATCTGGCAGGATGGTCAGCGCATCACTCGGGCACCCCTGCAGATTCGCGAGGGCAGGATTCGGGTGCCGGACGCTCCGGGTCTGGGCATTGAACTTGATGATGCCATGCTTGAGCAGGCGCACCAGCTCTATCTTTCGCTCGATGTGCGACAGCGAAATGATGCCATGGCGATGCAGTATCTGGTCGACAACTGGCAGTTTGATCCCAAGCGTCCGGCGCTGGTGCGCTGAGTTGACCTGTCGGGTATACCCGACAGGTCGAAATCAGATCAGGCCACTCAGTTGCATTGCAAAAATCCCCAGCGTAATGGTCAGACCGGTCCCCAGCGTGGTAATGGCGATGATATTGGCGGCCAGTTCGGCATTGCCGCCCATCGCCCTGGCCATCACGAAACTGGTAGCCGCCGAAGGACTGCCCAGATAAAGCATGATCAGTGCCAGCTGACGTCCGTCGAAGTCGAAGGGGAGTGCCAGCAGCACACCGGCCAGCGGCAGCCAGACCATCTTGATCAGGCTGGCTCCCATGGCGGTACGACTGGCGTTGCGAATGGCGGTGACAGACATGGTGCCGCCAATGCTGATCAGTGCCAGCGGCAGGGTCAGATTGGCGAAATACTGGCCCGAGGTGTGCAGCCACTCCGGCAGGTGCAATCCACTTACAGCAAACAGTAGCCCTGCAACGACACCCAGAATCAACGGATTCTTCACGATCTTGAGCGCAATGGAAGCCCAGTCGGTGCGCCCGCCGGGCTGATAGGTCGCCAGAACGATGACCGACAGCACGTTGTAGAGTGGAATGATCACGGCAATCATCAGGCTGCCCGCCGAAAGTCCGAAATCCCCGTAGAGACTGGCTGCCAGTGCCAGACCCACAATGCCGCCATTACCTCGAAAAGCGGCCTGCACATAGGCGCCACGATCGCCCACGGGGATGCGCTGTCTGGCCCATGACCAGATCACCACGAAACTGATGACCGTCATGACCGCCATGTAGAGCAATAGCTTCGGCATGACCGCCTGAGACATGTCGGCATCGATCAGCGACAGAAAGATCAGTGTCGGCATGGCGCCGCGGAAGACCAGCCTGGAAGCAGTGTCGATAAAGGCGTGATCGATCCATTTCAGCTGCTTTAATGCGATACCCAGCAGCACCATGGCAAAGACGGGCGCAGTGACGTTGAAGGTTTCAGCGAAGAGAGCGAGGGGATTCATGCAAGCCTGTTATCCGGGCAGAGTTGTAAAGGCATACAGCAGGGCGATGGCTACCGTGAGAAAGAATACGAGATTGCGTATCCTGTTGTTGCGTGCGCGCTGGCGTGGCATCAGGAGATTCCGGTCGACCATGGTGTTGGAAATGATAACCGTGATGCCGTGATGCGCCCAGCGTTTGGCATGAGATCGACCATGCATGTAGCCATTGCGCGGCGTATGCTTATCGGATTTCCTTCATGTTCGGAGAGGTATCATGGCGCATTCGCCGTTCGAGACCCGGTTGGCAGATGGCCGGCTCGGTGCGCTGATCTGGGGGCGTGAGGACGCCTCGGAAACCTGGCTGGCCCTGCATGGCTGGCTGGATAACGCTGCCACCTTCAGCTGGCTGGCACCCCGACTGGTAGAGGCGCTGGATATCAGGATCGTCGCCATCGATTTTGCCGGACACGGCCATTCCGATTGGCTACCAACGGGGCATGATTATCCATTGTGGGGTTACATCCATGATGTACTCGATGCCATGGACAGTCTGTCGATCGAGCGAGCAACACTGTTGGCCCATTCGCTGGGCGCCTGTGTCACCTGTCTGCTGGCTGCCGCCATGCCTGAACGACTGACGCGTGGCTATCTGATCGATGGCATAGGCATGCTGACGACCCGGGTGGCAGATACGACGCGTCAGTTGCGGCACGGGCTTCTGGGCGTACGGCGCCCGCGTTCGACACCGCCGAGCTATGAAAGCCTCGAGGCTGCGGCTCGGGCACGGGTGGCCGGAGCAGTAACGCCATTGTCGCTTGAAGGGGCCGAAGTACTGGTACGCCGCAATCTGCATGAAGCAGGAGGGCGCTACAGTTTTCGCACCGATCCCCGACTGCTGCGACCCTCACAGGTCAGACTGACCCCCGAGCAGGCAGCCGCCATGCTGGAGTCGATCGAGACGCCGCTGGAGCTGTTTCAGGCCGAAGAGGGCATTATCGGGGGGCAGCTCGATGCTGAAAATGTGCGTGCTCGCATGGGTACGCTGAGAACGCATCATGTCCCGGGGGGCCACCATCTCCATCTTGAACAGGATGCCGTGGATGGTTTGGCACAGGCCATCATCGAGGCCGCCGACAGTCAGTTAAAGTGTCCGGATGAGTGATTTTCAGGCGTGATCACGCTGTCGCTTGAGCAGGACATACACCGCGCCGGTGCCCCCATCGGCGTCCTGCGCCGAACAGAAGGCCAGCACCTCGGGCAATTCCCGCAGCCAGGCATTGAGATGGCTCTTGATCACGGGGTAGCGCGATACGCCTGACCACGCCTTGCCATGCACGATCAGCACACATCGAGCCTGTTCATGGCGCATATCCTGCATGAAATGCTCGAACTCCAGACGCGCCTGATCGAGATCATAGCCATGCAGGTCCAGTCCGGCCTGCCAGGCAATGTCGCCGCGCCTGAGGCGGGCAAGGGTTCGCTCGGGAAGATCGGCCAGCGCAAAGCTTAGAAACTGGGAGGGCGCGACCGGCTCTACCCGTCCATCCGAGGTGCGGCTGGTCAACGTAGTGCTGTCAGGCTGAGTGGCCGCCTCGCGTCGGGCTCTGAGCGTATTCTGGTCCGGACCACTGCTTTTACCGGTATCGGCGCGATCATGGTGCGTGCGCTGAATCTGACTGTCACGCAGTGCTTCGCGGAACCGGGCAAGTTCCTCCTGGTCGATCGAGCGACGTGTCATGGCATGCTCTCCAATATCCGAGGCCGGGGAGCGAGTGTCGGGTGAGTGCAGCAGGGCGTCAGGGTGGCCCGGTACACGCGCTGACTGCTCGGGCAGTATAATGGTACCGGTGGCATCCTGCAGGCCCGGGCGGCTGTCATCAGCGCTTGTGGGCGGGTACACTGCTGCCACCCATCCTGACCTGTCATTGCCTGCTCGGAGCTGTCGTGCCTGAATCTGCCCGCTCACCGCTGGATATCCTTGAGCTACCCGATACCACTCTGGTCGAGGAACTGGTAACACTGCGTGACTGGCTACGCTGGTGCCAGAGTGCCTTTCTCGCGCATCGACTGCATTTCGGTCATGGTACCGACAGTGCCTGGGATGAAGCCGTAGCGCTGGTGCTCGGTGCATTGCGTCTACCCCGTGATGTCGATCCGGCAGTGCTGGATGCGCGATTGCTTGGTGTTGAACGCCAGCGGATCATTGAGCTTACGCGCGAACGCATTACCTCGCGCCGACCGCTGCCTTATCTGCTGGGAGAGGCGTTTTTCGCGGGTCTGCCTTTTGATGTCGATGATAGTGTGCTGATCCCTCGCTCGCCGTTGGCTGAGCTGGTCGAGAATGGTTTTGCCCAGTGGTTTCCCGATCGTGATCCGGCCCACGTGCTGGATCTTTGTGCCGGCTCGGGCTGTATCGGCATTGCGACGGCGCTGATGATGCCGACCAGTGAGGTCATGCTGGGTGAGCTGAGCCCCGAGGCACTGAATGTCGCCAGACGCAATATTGCGCGTTATGACGTTGGAGCACGGGTCCGTGCAGTGCTTTCGGACCTGTTTGAAGGTGTGCAGGGTCAGCGTTTTGATCTGATTGTTTCCAACCCGCCCTATGTTGACCGGCATGATATGGCCGCGATGCCGGCTGAGTTTCAGCATGAGCCGCGCATGGCGCTGGAGGCGGGCGATGATGGTCTGGAAATCGTGCGTCGGGTGCTGCGCGAGGCACGCAGCTGCCTGACCGATGATGGCGTGCTGATCGTCGAAGTGGGCAATTCCGAGCGCCATGTCATCGATGCCTGGCCGGACGTGCCGTTCCTCTGGCTTGAGTTCGAACGCGGTGGCCATGGTGTCTTTGCCCTGACAGCCGCTGAACTGGATGCCTTTGCTGATCGATTTGCCGAGTGACCACGTTCGGTTATCGATAACATGATTCACTGCGCCGGGTTCCTGGATGGCCCGGACGCTGTTTGCAGGAAGACCCATCATGTCCGGAAATACCTTCGGCAAGCTGTTTACGGTGACGACCTTCGGGGAGAGTCATGGTCCTGCACTGGGGGCCGTCGTTGATGGTTGTCCCCCGGGGCTCGAGATCAGTGAGGCAGATCTGCAGCATGATCTGGACCGTCGGCGACCCGGTAGCTCACGCTATACCACCCAGCGGCGTGAAGCCGATGAGGTCCGTATTCTCTCTGGTGTCTTTGAAGGCGTGACCACTGGCACGCCGATTGGCCTGATGATCGAGAATACCGATCAGCGTTCGAAGGACTATTCGAAGATCAAGGATCAGTTTCGGCCAGCTCATGCCGATTATACCTATCATCACAAATATGGTCGTCGGGACTACCGTGGCGGCGGTCGCTCGAGTGCCCGGGAAACCGCCATGCGGGTGGCGGCGGGGGCCATTGCCCGCAAGTGGCTGGCGGCGCGCGGAGTGACGATTCGTGGTTACATGAGCCAGCTGGGGCCGATCGAACTGGCTTTTCGCAGTTGGGATGCCGTAGAGCAAAACCCTTTCTTCTGTGCCGATCCGGAACGCGTTCCGGAGCTCGAGGCCTTCATGGATCAGCTGCGACGCGATCAGGACAGTGTCGGTGCTCGAATCAGTGTGGTCGCCGAAGGGTTGCCGCCAGGGCTTGGAGAGCCGGTATTCGATCGCCTTGATGCCGAACTGGCAAGCGCTCTGATGGGCATCAATGCCGTCAAGGGCGTGGAGGTGGGGGCCGGATTCAAAAGTGTTGCTCAGCGAGGTAGTGAGCATCGCGACGAAATGACCCCGGAAGGTTTTCTCTCCAACAACGCTGGCGGGGTGCTGGGTGGAATCTCTACCGGTCAGCCGCTGGTCGCTCACCTGGCACTCAAGCCGACTTCGAGCATTACCACGCCGGGCCAGTCCATCGACATCCATGGTGATCCGGTGGAGGTGGTAACCAAAGGCCGACATGATCCCTGTGTCGGTATCCGGGCTACGCCGATTGCCGAGGCGATGATGGCACTGACGCTGATGGATCACTGGTTGCGCCAGCGTGCACAGAATGGCGATGTGCAGGTGGAGACGCCCCGATTGAGACAGTGCTGAACGTGCATGCTCACGGGGCGATCTCTGACCGGTTATTCGCGGGGTGAGGACGCCGATTCCTTCTGTTGGCCCTTGAGCTGTTGAACGCGCTGCTGACGACTTTTCTGCCGATAACCGTACGTGGCGCTGCGCACTGTCTCATCACTTTCCAGGCCGGCGCCCAGCGCGCCGGCTATGGTTGCCACCGAGCTGGTCAGCCATGCCAGAGCCGGGTAGTGCCATGGCGAAACTTCATGACCCAGCGTGGATTGCAGCAGACCATCCGGAACAAAAATGAATACTGCGGCCAGAAACATTATCAACAGTATGGCGTAGTAGAACAGTACACCGACGCCGAGCGTGATCAGGGTCGTGAGATTATAAAGCGCTGCCATCGGGAAAGCATCCGAGCGACGCTGTGGTTCCCATAGACCGTGGTCGATGATGATCCAGGTCACCATGGCGACCATCGCGGCCAGCATCAGCAGGACAAAACGCCAGATGCTGTACGCATCGCTCAGGCGCCAGAGTGTCGGAAAAAGCAGCCCATAGGCGCCGGTCGCAAAGGCAACGGCGATAATCTTGCGGAAGGCCGGAAAGATGGTCCATGGGCGATTGGCTCTTACCATGCCGGCCAGCAGCTTGCAGTGCCCCCGGAGGCGAGAATCGGCGATGAATCGTACACTGATGTCGGCGTCATCCGATGGCGTTATCCGCCGAATTGGCGCAATACGTTCGGAAAGTCGCCACCCCACCAGTTCTCTTGCATTGTTGTTGTAAAGCCCACTCTCGCGACGGGCTTCGCTCTGACAATCGTTATGCTGCTGTTGGCGGTCACGGGCCTGACTGGAACTGCCATGATGCAGTTCGCTGAGCATCTGAATGATGGCTTCCCGGATACGCTTGCGCATGGGCGAGGCCCCCAGTGCCGGCTGGGAAATCAGGATAACCCCGCTGGCTCCACTGCCTTCGGCGATCACCAGCCGGCCGTTGCGATACAGTGGCAGGTCGGTCAGGCAGACCACATAATCCCATCCCTGCTCACGGCTCAGTGCTTGTGCCTGGTGAAGCATTTCCCGGGTTTCTTCCTCGGCGCCGATCAGGGGATCAGTCTTCATCTGCACCTGCCACTGATAGCGATCATCAAGGTGACGGACCAGCAGGTCGGGTAACTCATCACAGAGCTCTTCGGCGATGTCCCGGGGCAACTCGGGGGCGGGTACCAGACCAACCCGGCAGGTACTCGAATCCATCGAGTCCGCAGCCTCGGCCTCGACGCCTTCCGAAGAGTCCGTGGTGGGGGCATCGCTGCGCATCATGAATGTGCTCCTGTTGATTGTGTTTGGCTTGCCAAGCATAACGTGCCACACCAATAGCAGCAGCAGAGTCGATGCAGACGTGCATGGAATGACAGGATCGGCCAGACTATCGGGAATTGTTGCGGGCCAGACAAGGCCTGTCGGAATGGTGCACTCTTCACCGGGAGAGCAGGGATGACGCAACGCATGGATCATGTCTTCGCGCGGTTGCGCGAAGAAGCTCGTGCCACCATGAATCGAGAGCCGCTGCTGCGAGCTTTCATCACTGCGCGGATTACAGCGCATGATGATCTGGCCGGTTGTCTGACCGCCATTCTGTCGCGACGCCTGGCTGATGACGATCTGCCCAGGGAGGCGCTGGAGAGTCTCTTTGCCCAGTGCCATGCACAGGATGAAACACTAGCCGATATGGCGGCGAGTGACATCCTCTCGGTGCTTGAGCGGGACGCAGCAGCCGAAGACGCGTTAAGCGTGGTGCTTTATCAGAAGGGATTTCAGGCACTGCAGAGTCATCGGCTGGCACATCATCTGCATGGTCTTGGGCGTACCGAAATGGCCATGATGCTGCAAAGCCGCAGTGCCGAGGTGTTCGGTGTCGATATTCATCCGCGCTGCCCGATCGGGGAAAGCGTCATGTTCGATCACGCTACCGGTATCGTCATCGGGGAAACGGCCAGCATTGGTGACAATGTATCCATCCTGCAGGGCGTTACACTGGGCGGTACAGGCAAGGTCGGTGGACAGCGCCATCCCCAGGTGCGTAGTGGTGTATTGATCGGTGCCGGTGCCATTGTACTGGGCAACATCGAGATCGGCTGGGGCGCACAGATCGGGGCAGGCAGTGTGGTACTGGATGCGGTCGAGCCACATACCACTGTGGTAGGCGTACCCGCCCGGCCGGTGGGACGCCCCTGCTGTCCAAGTCCTTCAGTGACCATGGAGCACGGGGCTTTTGATCGTGAACAGTATGGGCGCAAACCCTTGAGTGCACCGGCGCATCGTACCGGCGACTGAAAGCGGGTTACTCGTGGGCCATGTCCTGCTCGGCAGTGCGTTCGGCGTCCAGTAGCCGGAGCATCGAGCTCGCCGCATTGGAGAGTGTGCGGCCACGATGAAAAAGATAGCCCAGCGGCCGCTCGATGGGTCGATGGTGTATTGGCAGACGATGCAGCTCATCGTCGATCATGGTTTCCGGCAGCACGCTCCAGCCCAGCCCGATGCTGACCATCATCTTCAGCGTCTCGAGATAGTTGGTCGACATGGAAACGCGGACGCGCAATCCCTCCTGGGCAAAGGTTTCGGTGACGATGCCACGGGTGAAGGTCAGATCGCCCGGCAGCACCGCATCGAAATCGGACAATGCTGACAGCGGCAGCTCCCGGGCGCTTGCCAGCGGATGTTCATTGCCGCAAACGAAATGGAGCTGATCGACCCAGATCGGCACCGTCACCAGTTCCTTGCTGGGGGAAGGGGCCAACGTCACCACGGCCAGCTCCAGAGCGCCATCGAGCACCTGTTGGTAGGCCTGTTCCGAGTCCAGAAACCGTAGATCCAGCCTGACCGCCGGATGCTGACGGGTAAAATGCTTGAGCAGGGGCGGCAGTCGGTGCAGACCAACATGATGGCTGGTGGCGAGTGACAGGCTGCCACCAATGCTGCCATTGAGATTGGTCAAGGCCCGTTGGGTATCATCGAACATCACCAGAATCTGCCGTGCGCGGGGTAACAGGGTATGGCCCGCCTCGGTAAGACCGATATGACGACCGATGCGATCGAACAGGCGTGCGCCAATCTGACCCTCGAGCGTGGCCACCCGCTTGCTGACAGCCGGTTGAGTAAGATGAAGCTGCTCGGCGGCCAGTGAAAAGGACTCCTGTTCGGCAACGGCCAGAAAGGCGCGCAGACTCTGAGTATCCATGTATTCCTTCAGGGAATGATTTGAATAAAAAACATGAATTGCTTTTATGTCAGTTTGCGCCGTAGGGTGCAAGCATGAGAAAGCCGGGGCCTGACCCGATACCCGGTGGACCCTGACTCATGCATGCCTTCGCCGGCTCTGGCCGGCGTAATGCTCAGGAGAGATTCCATGGCAGCCCAGACCCTCTATGACAAACTCTGGAACTCGCATCTCGTGTCGACACGTGACGACGGCACAGCGCTGATCTACATCGATCGCCATCTGTTGCATGAGGTGACGTCACCGCAGGCATTCGAGGGGCTGCGTCTGGCGGGGCGTCAACCGTGGCGCATCGATACCAACATTGCGACCGTCGACCATAATGTCTCGACGCTCACCGAAGAACGTAACGCCGGTATTTCAGGCATCGCCGACGATGTCTCGCGCATTCAGGTCCAGGCGCTCGATGACAATACTCGCGGGCTGGGCATCGAGACCTTCGGTATCAATGACATCCGTCAGGGCATTGTCCATGTCATCGGGCCGGAGCAGGGCGCAACCCTGCCTGGCATGACCGTGGTCTGTGGCGACTCCCATACCGCGACCCATGGTGCCTTTGGTGCACTCGCACACGGTATTGGCACCTCCGAGGTCGAGCATGTGCTGGCTACTCAATGCCTGATTCAGCGCAAGATGAAGAACATGCAGATCCGGGTGGAAGGTGAACTCGGGCCGCATGTGACTGCCAAGGACATCATTCTGGCGGTCATCGGTCGCATCGGCACTGCCGGAGGCACCGGTTATGCAGTGGAGTTCGCCGGCAGCGCGATCGAATCGCTGTCGATGGAAGGCCGCATGACCATCTGCAACATGGCGATCGAGGGAGGTGCCCGAGTCGGTCTGGTGGCGGTTGATCAGACCACCATCGATTACATTGGCAACCGCCCCTTTGCGCCCTCCGGCGAACAGTGGGAAGCCGCCGTCGAGAGCTGGCGCCAGCTGGTTTCCGACGAGGATGCGCATTTCGATCGTGTGGTGACGCTGGATGCGGCCGAGATCGAGCCCCAGGTGAGCTGGGGGACCAGTCCCGAGATGGTGGCCGGAGTGAATGACCGGGTGCCCGATCCGCAATCGTTCACTGACGAGACCGCACAGCGCGGGGCTATCCGGGCACTCGAATACATGGGGCTGACGGCAGGTCAGAAGATGACCGACATTCGACTCGATCGGATCTTCATTGGTTCATGCACCAACGCCCGCATCGAGGATCTTCGTGCTGCAGCGAAGATCGTCGATGGCCGACGCGTGGCGTCAACCATCAAGCAGGCGATGGTGGTGCCGGGCTCCGGGTTGGTGAAGCGTCAGGCCGAGGAGGAAGGTCTGGATATGATCTTCAGGCGTGCCGGGTTCGAGTGGCGCGAAGCCGGCTGCTCGATGTGCCTGGCGATGAACGCGGACAAGCTGGGTGCCGGCGAGCACTGTGCCTCGACCTCCAATCGCAACTTTGAAGGGCGGCAGGGTTACGGTGGCCGGACGCATCTGGTGAGTCCAGCGATGGCGGCTGCGGCTGCCGTGGCGGGGCACTTTGTAGATGTGCGCGAATTCGTCAATACGCCGGTACGGGCGCAGGCCTGAGGAGAGCAACATGCAGCGATTCATTCGGCATCAGGGTGTGGCAGCGCCGCTCGATCGGGCCAACGTCGATACCGATCTGATCATTCCCAAGCAGTTTCTCAAGTCGATCAAGCGTACCGGGTTCGGCCCCAATCTCTTCGATGAGTTGCGCTATCAGGATGAGGGCTATCCGGGGCGGGACAATTCGAAGCGACCACTCAATCCAGACTTCGTGCTCAACCAGCCGCGCTATGAAAATGCCAGCATTCTGTTGGCGCGTCGCAATTTTGGCTGCGGTAGCTCGCGCGAGCATGCCCCATGGGCGCTGACCGATTTCGGTTTCCGGGCCGTCATTGCTCCCAGCTTTGCCGATATCTTCTTCAACAACGCTTTCAAGAATGGGTTGCTGCTGATCACGCTGGACGAAGCGACCGTCGATCAGCTGTTTCAGGAAGTCGAGGCGACACCCGGCTATCAGCTCGATATCGATCTGACCGCTCAGCAGATTCATCGTCCTGCAGGCGAGAGCATTGACTTCGAAGTCGATCCGTTTCGCAAGTACTGTCTGGAGAACGGGCTGGACGATATCGGCATCACGCTTGATGAGAATAGCGAAGCGATCCGCCGGTTCGAGGCGCGTCATCGAGCGGCCAATCCATGGCTGTTCCGCGACGCAGCAGCCAATCAGGCCTGATTGGCCGGTTTGAAATCCAGCGCTCGCCGGGGCACATCGGCGAGCGTTTTCATGACGGCATCCACACAGGGCAACGCCATGAGCCGCAAGATTCTGATACTGCCGGGTGACGGCATTGGACCTGAAATTACCCGTGAAGCACGCCGGGTGCTCGAAGCCTGTCGTGATGAAGGGCTGGACATCGCACTTGATGAGGCGCCGGTTGGCGGGGCTGCGATCGATGAATCGGGTGTGCCGCTGGCACCCGAGACGCTGGAGAAGGCGAAAGCGGCTGATGCCATTCTGCTGGGTGCTGTGGGCGGTCCCAAATGGGATGCCATGGAGGATATCAGCAAGCGACCCGAGAAAGGGTTGCTGGCCCTGCGCAAGGAGCTGGGTCTGTTTGGCAATCTGCGCCCGGCACTGCTTTATCCGCAGCTGGTAGAGGCTTCCAGCCTCAAGCCCGATGTGGTCTCGGGGCTGGATATCATGATTGTGCGTGAGCTGACTGGTGGCATTTACTTCGGTCAGCCGCGCGGTCGTGATACCCATGAAGATGGTACCCGCTACGGCTATAACACTTATGTCTACGATGAGCACGAGATTCGCCGTATCGGCCGGGTCGCCTTCGAAATGGCGCAGAAGCGCAAAAAGCGATTGTGCAGCGTCGACAAGGCCAATGTGCTGGAAGTTACCATGCTCTGGCGCGACATCATGAATGAGCTGGCGCCAGAGTATCCTGATGTTGAACTCTCGCACATGTATGTCGATAACGCCGCCATGCAGCTGGTGCGCGCGCCGAAGCAGTTCGATGTGATCGTCACCGGCAACATGTTCGGCGACATTCTTTCCGATGCTGCCGCGATG
Organism: Kushneria phosphatilytica; assembly: GCF_008247605.1. Classification (NCBI taxonomy): domain Bacteria; kingdom Pseudomonadati; phylum Pseudomonadota; class Gammaproteobacteria; order Oceanospirillales; family Halomonadaceae; genus Kushneria; species Kushneria phosphatilytica. The sequence goes on from NZ_CP043420.1 coordinate 1,447,396, forward strand.
CTGACCGGTTCGATCGGCATGCTGCCGTCGGCCTCGCTAAACGAATCGGGGCAGGGCATGTATGAGCCCTGTCATGGCAGTGCGCCGGATATTGCCGGGCAGGGGCTGGCCAATCCGCTGGCCACCATTCTTTCGATAGCGATGATGTTGCGCTATTCATTGAACGCCCCGGCCCATGCCGATCGCATCGAGCGCGCGGTAGGCGAGGTGCTGGACCGCAATCTGCGTACCGCGGATATCGCCTATCCCGGCACTGAACAGGTATCGACCGAGGCCATGGGTGAGGCTGTCGTGGCAGCCTTCCAGCGTAGTCGGTAGACTCGAAAATTCGTGGACACGTAAATCTGGCGTGCGGGGTGGGTCGTGCAGGGCATCCCGCATGTTGTTCCGCGATGGATGCTTGCTGATGAGCCGGAGTCGAACATGCCCCAGCCTGATACTGAATGGACCATTCGCCGTGCCGATGCCGAGGACGCCGAAGCGGTATGGCAGATTGTCAGCCACCCCGAGGTCCATGCCTGCACACTGCAGTTGCCCTATACATCGCTGTCACGCTGGCAACAGCGCCTGGCCAGGGCCGATCAGCGAGGAGACTGCTTTCTGGCAGCCTGTGCGCCCGGGCAAACCGGGGACGTGCTGGGGCTGATCGGCGTTCATCAGGTTGCGGATTCGCCCAGAGTGGCTCATGTACGCACGCTGGGAATAGGTGTGCATCCGAACTACGCCGGCCGTGGCATTGGCAGTGCCCTGCTGCGCTCGGCCATTGATCTGGCAGACAACTGGCTCAACGTGACTCGCCTGAGTCTGGGCGTCTATAGTCATAATCAGCGTGCCATTGCACTCTATGAGCGTCACGGTTTTGTGCGGGAAGGGCTTTCTCGTGGTCTGGCCTTCGGTCATGGTCGTTATCTGGACAGTATTGAAATGGCGCGATTGCATCCGCGACTGGAGCGCACCCTCGCCGAGCAGCGCGCCGAATGAATAAACTTTATCGACTTCAGGGGATGTGACATGTTGAGAACCGGATTTGTCGGCTGGCGCGGCATGGTCGGTTCCGTGCTGATGCAACGCATGCAGGACGATCATCTGTTCGGGAAGATCGAACCGGTCTTCTTCACGACCTCTCAGGTCGGTCAGCCGGCACCCGAGGTTGGCGTTGAAGCACCAGCACTGAAAAATGCCTTCGATCTCGACGAGCTGAAAAAGCTCGATGTCATCGTGACCTGTCAGGGCGGTGACTACACCAGCGAGGTCTACACACCGCTGCGTGAGGCCGGCTGGCAGGGATACTGGATTGATGCGGCCAGCAGCCTGCGCATGGCCGATGACAGCACCATTGTGCTTGATCCCGTCAACCGGGCGCTGATTGATCGTCAGCTCGATGCCGGTACGCGTACCTTCGCCGGGGGCAACTGTACGGTCAGTCTGATGCTGATGGGCCTGGGTGGGCTGTTCGAGGCCGATCTGGTCGAGTGGATGACCTCCATGACCTATCAGGCCGCTTCCGGGGCTGGCGCGCAGAACATGCGTGAGTTGCTTTCGCAGATGAGTGCCATCGGGAACGCGGCACGCGCCGAACTGGATGATCCCGCCTCAGCGATTCTGGACATCGATCGCAAGGTCATCGATGCCATGCGTGATCCGAATTTCCCGATCGAGCAGTTCGGTGCGCCTCTTGGCGGCAGTCTGCTGCCGTGGATTGACAAGAAGCTGGATAACGGTCAGAGCAAGGAAGAGTGGAAGGGTGGCGCCGAGAGCAACAAGATACTCGGCCTGGCGCCGAATACGGTGCCGGTCGACGGTATCTGCGTGCGTGTCGGTTCGATGCGCTCTCACGCTCAGGCATTCACCATCAAGCTCAAGCGTGATGTCCCGATGGATGAGATCGAGGATCGCATTGCCCGGCATAACGAGTGGGTCAGCGTGGTCGCCAATGACAAGGCCGCTACTCTGGAGCGTCTGACACCGGCCGCCGTGACCGGTACGCTTGATGTGCCAGTGGGGCGCCTGCGCAAGATGGCGATGGGTAATGAGTATCTGTCGGCATTCTCGGTCGGTGATCAGCTGTTGTGGGGTGCGGCCGAGCCACTCAAGCGTATGCTTGCGCTATTGATTGAAAGACACTGATCCTTTCTGTCGAATACAGTATGACAGGCGCCTCAGCGAGGCGCCTTTTTTGTGAGCGCCAGGCCGGTTATACGCCATTCTGCAGCCTGTGACGTGACGTATTGAAAACGGCAGTGCCTTGAGCGGAAGGCATCGACAACTGTTGTAATTCAAGTTGAAAGACGAGGTGCCGATGGATGATGTGGAGAAACCCATCGCTTGCAGGTGCCTGACGCTGTTCATCCATGGCTGCCTTGTGACCCGAGTCTGCAACTCGATGGGGATTCTGACTCTTTGATGATGGCCGGTCCCCGATCGGCCCGGCGAGGATCCGATCGATATGCGTCATCCGCGTACTCTGGCGGCCGTGCTGACACTCCTGGCCGGTACGGCCGCTGCCGATGCCCAGGCGTTGGGGGTTGGTACTCCGGTCTTGCATTCCCACCTTGGGGAGCCTCTTCAGGCACGTGTGCCACTGCTGGATACCGATAAGCTGGATGCCCATGCCATTCAGGTTTCGCTGGCCAGTGAAGGCGCCTTCGAGCGGGCCGGGTTTGTGCGTAGTGCTGCCACCGATACCCTGCAGCTGGCGGTCGAGGGATCACCGGGCAATCTTTATGTGTCGCTGGAAGGCCGCCGAGCATTGAGCGAGGCCTGGCTGGCGCTGGTACTTGATATTGCCTGGCCGGGGGGAGAGCTGACGCCGGTGGTGACATTGTTGCCTGCCCCGCCGGGTAACATTACCCCTGAAGCGCCTGGCAGTAACCGGTCAGGTCAACGGGCTGAGTGGCTGCCCACGGCGAAGCTTTCCGGGAACAAGACGCCGAGTGTACATAAGCCCGCTATCCAACAGGAGACAGCAGCGAATAATGCCGACACGGCACCTGTCATCGATCGGCCGCCTGTCAGTTCCGGTAGTGAAATCACGGTAACAGCGCATCAAATCGAGGCACTCACACAACGTGTTGCACGCCTGTCGGATCGTATTACATCGCTTGAACAGCAGTTGGCGCAGCCTGATTCAGCGACCGGTTCTGCAACACCCGCGTGGCATTCGGCATTTGAAACGCTACAAAGCCGGCAGCAACAATTGGCCGAGCGATTGAACGCATTGAGTGTCTCTTCAGGGCCGGAGCAGCATGTAAAAGACGATGCCGAATCGGTGACGCCTGCGCCGGAGACCCCGCAATCAATCGATGAAAGAGATTGGTTGATCTGGCTGATACCTGCAGGTGGCCTCGTGATACTGGCTGTTCTGATACTCGGTCGCCGCTGGCGTGCGCGCTCGTTATGGCCCCGGGAAGACGCCTCTCTCGATGGGCATGACACTGCTTTCGAAGAGCAATCTGTCATGATGACCACGAATGAATCGACTGCGGACAAAGCGCCTGCCACCTTTTCCATGCAGAATGAAGGCGCCGCTACACGGTATGAAGATGAGAAGGAGCAGCTTCCGGTTGGCGAACACCATCCGGAAAACCATGAGACTCACCCGGGTTACGAGAAGAGGGCGGCGCCCGGCGATGACCGCGTGCTCGAGGATGCCCGGGTATTTGCCGAACATGGTCGCCCGCAGCAGGCACGCGAGATGCTCGAAGCGTCACTGACTCGCTATCCACACCATCTCGACACTCGATTGCAGTTGATGGAGGTCCTCGCAACACTCGAAGAATATGCGCTACTGAGTGAACAGGCGCGTTATTTTGATGATCATCCCGATCCTGCAGTGGTCAGACGAGTCACCCGTTTACTGGATACGCAGGTAAAAAAAGGTGACCAACCGTCGACACAACCCCGCATGACACGAACCGCGGGAGCCCGAGCTGAACACGCTGGTTTAAAGACGATGGAAGACCCTTGTGACACGCTGCCGCTTATGGAAGATCCTTCTTCTCATGGCCATCGATCAACGCCTCTGGAGACGTCGATTTCTTTCGCTTCTGCTTCTTCGCTGACTGACTTTTCCATCGCGCCCGAAAACGAAGAGACTGGAACAGTGCAGCCCACGCTTGCATCATTGCACGATTCCGATGCGCTCAATACGTCGTGTGATGCACAGGATTCAGAGGGACAGGAAACCATGGCCTTTCCTGCTGACTGGGCACTTGAAGAGGTAGCGTTCGAGGCCCATGAACAGGATAATGAGACACCTGATATTCAGGCTGACAGCAATGGTAGGCTGATACGGGCTCATCTTCTGCTTGAGTCCGGCAACCATGACACCGCGAAACCGATGCTTGAGCGTTTGCTGGCCGAGGGGCCGGATGACATCAGAGTGGCGACGCGCACGCTGATGGCTCGTTTCGATCTACACGAGAGTTCATGACCCTTTTTCATACCCTTGATGAGACCTCTACCGCCGATGGGCGCATTGCCCTGGGCGTGGAATACCATGGCGGTGACTATTTCGGTTGGCAGCGACTGAGCCACGGTCCCTCGGTCCAGGGACGACTGGAGCAGGCGCTGTCGCGAGTGGCTGCTCAGCCGGTGCGCGTGCTTTGCAGCGGTCGTACCGATAGCGGTGTTCATGCCACTCGTCAGATCGTGCACTTCGAGGCACCTGTTGCCCGGAGCGAAAAAGCCTGGGTCATGGGGACCAATGCCAATCTGCCTGGTGATATCAGTGTGCATTGGGCGCGACGAATGCCGGATGATTTTCATGCTCGCTTTTCCGCCCGGGCAAGACGCTATCGTTATCTGATCGCCAACCAGGCCATACCGCCCGCGCTGGAAAGCGCTCAGGTCTATTGGCACCGCTGGCCGCTCGATGTGGCGGCGATGCACCAGGCCGCTCAGGTGCTGGTCGGCGAGCATGATTTTTCCGGCTATCGTGCCGCGGGTTGTCAATCGAGCACGCCTTGGCGCTATGTCCATTTTGTGGAGGTGAAGCGCTGGGGCCCGATGGTCGTGGTCGATATTCAGGCCAATGCCTTTCTACTGCATATGGTGCGCAACATTGTCGGTGTGCTGTTGAATATCGGTGATGGGCGTCAGCCGGTGACCTGGTCACAGCAGGTACTGGAACAGGGGGACCGGACACGATCGTCGCCAACGGCACCGCCTCATGGCCTTCATTTCGTGGACGTGCGCTATCCCGATTACGTCTTGCCCGAGGAGCCACTGGGACCGATGCTGTTGTATCATACCGGTGAATGGACCGGCGATCGGCCGCTGCCGGCGGATGCTCGACATCGGCGCAGTACGCCACCGCCCGAGTCAGCCGAAACACTGAATATCGATTAGCACGCACCAGCCATGACGGGAGTCCGGATGAGTCGAGTGCGAGTCAAGATCTGTGGCATTACGCGCGAGGAGGATCTCGACGCAGCGGTCAACGAAGGGGCCGATGCCATTGGCTTTGTAATGTGGCCAAACAGCGCCCGGGCGATCGATGTGGAGCGTCTTGTCACCCTCTCTGCCCGCGTTCCACCTTTCGTGACCCGGGTCGGATTGTTTGTTGATCAGGACGCTGAACTGATCGCCCGCTGTGCCCCCTGGCTGGATCTGTTGCAGTTTCACGGCGATGAGCCGCCCGAGGCGTGCGAAGGTTACGGCAAGGCCTGGATCAAGGCTGTGCGCATGCGCGACGATGTTGATCTTGCTGCCATCGAGCAGCGCTATAGCGCTGCTCAGGGGTTATTGCTGGATGCCTTCCGACCCGGCATTCCCGGTGGTACCGGAGAGACCTTCGACTGGTCACGGATTCCGCGAACGCTTGCAAAACCTGTTATTCTCGCCGGTGGTCTGACCCCGGACAATATTGCGGCTGCCATTACAGCCGTTCACCCCTGGGGCGTGGATGTTTCGGGGGGTGTAGAGCTTGAACGCGGTATCAAGGACCCTGTCCGGTTGCAGGCCTTCATTCGGAACGTATCAAACAGAGGTGTCACCGGTGAGCCGATACAGTGATCTAACCCAGCTGCCTGATACTCGGGGGCGCTATGGCGTTCACGGGGGCCGGTTCGTGTCGGAGACCCTCAGCTTTGCGCTTGAGGAGCTTGAGCGTATCTACGCAGGTTTGAAGGATGATGCCGAATTTCAGGCTGCCTTCGATGACGATCTGACTCACTACGTCGGCCGACCTTCGCCGCTCTATCATGCTTCGCGCTGGTCGAACGAGCTGGGCGGGGCGCAGATCTGGCTCAAGCGCGAGGATCTCAATCACACCGGCGCTCACAAGATCAACAACACCATCGGTCAGGCGCTGCTGGCGAAGAAGTCCGGCAAGCCGCGGGTGATTGCCGAGACAGGCGCCGGTCAGCACGGGGTGGCTACGGCGACGGTCTGTGCCCGGCTGGGGTTGAAGTGCGAAATTTACATGGGGGCCGAGGATGTTGAGCGGCAGAAGCTCAATGTCTATCGCATGCGTCTGCTTGGCGCCGAGGTGCATGCTGTCGAATCCGGTTCGCGTACCCTCAAGGACGCCATGAATGAAGCGCTACGCGACTGGGTCACCAACGTCGATGATACCTTCTACATCATTGGAACAGTCGCCGGGCCGCACCCCTATCCGGCCATGGTGCGTGACTTTACTGCAATCATCGGTCGCGAGGCCCGGCGTCAATCGCTGGAGCAGATCGGTCGTTTGCCTGATGCGCTGGTGGCCTGTGTCGGCGGTGGATCGAACGCCATTGGTCTGTTCTATCCCTTCATCGAGGATGAAGGCGTCGCCATGTATGGCGTGGAAGCCGGCGGCGAGGGCATCGAAAGCGGCCGTCATGCTGCGCCGTTGACCGCCAATGCGCCGCGTGGTGTGCTGCATGGCAATCGCACCTATATCATGTCCGACGAGGGTGGCCAGGTGCTCGATACTCACTCCATTTCGGCCGGACTGGACTATCCGGGCGTTGGTCCCGAGCATGCACACTGGAAGGATACCGGCCGAGTCAACTATGTCGTGGCCAATGATGACAAGGTACTGGAAGCCTTTCGCGAGCTGACACGCGTCGAAGGTATCATGCCGGCTTTGGAATCGGCGCACGCGTTGGCACACGCGAAAGTGCTGGCAAGGGAAATGAGTCCCGATCAGCACATCGTCGTCAATCTCTCCGGGCGCGGCGACAAGGATATTCTGACAGTGGCCAAAATTGATGGTATCGAATTCTGAGGATCGCGGCATGAACCGCATCGACCAGTGCTTCGCCCGCCTGCGCGAAGAGTCCCGCAAGGCGTTGATCCCTTATATCACCGCCGGCGATCCGGCACCTCAATATACGTCTGACTTTCTGCATGCGCTGGTGGATGCCGGCGCCGACCTGCTGGAAATCGGCGTGCCCTTTTCCGATCCCATGGCCGATGGGCCGGTGATCCAGAAGGCTTGCGAGCGGGCCCTGAAGCAGGGGACGCGCTTGACCCATGTGTTCGAGATCGTGCGTGAATTCCGACGCGAGGATGCGCGGACACCGATCGTATTGATGGGGTATCTCAACCCCATCGAGCGAATGGGCTATGAGACCTTCGCTCGCGAATGTCAGGCAGCCGGGGTGGATGGCGTGCTGATCGTCGACATGCCACCGGAAGAAGCCGATCAACTGAGCGAGTATCTCCGGGCACATCAGTTGCACGCTGTCTATCTGATCGCTCCGACTACTTCCGATGAGCGGGCAGCGGTGATCGGACGCCATGGCTCCGGTTATCTTTATTATGTATCGCTCAAGGGCGTGACCGGCTCCGCTACGATCGATGTCGAGGCGGTATCCCGTCAGCTTGAACACTTGCGCCAGTTCAGCGATCTGCCATTGTGTGTCGGTTTTGGCATTCGCGATGCGCAGTCGGCGGCGGCCGTAGCCCGGGTGGCTGATGGGGTTATCGTTGGCAGCGCACTGGTTCGGCTCATCGCTGATAATGCCGATACACCCGAGGTGATCGCTACCAAACTGGCGAATACCCTGGCCGGTATGCGCGAGGCCATGGATCGTCACTGATTTCATCGACGACCATCCTGGGATGGTCGTCGCCGTTAGCGTGTGACTCCGGTCACGACAACGCATTTGTTCTACCCGCAAATCCGGAAACCTTTGCCATGAGTTGGCTCGACAAGATTGTTCCCTCGATGGGGCGCACTCAGCGCACCGATCGTCGCAACAGCATTCCCGATGGCCTCTGGCGCAAGTGCCCGAGTTGTGAAGCAGTACTCTATCGTCCCGAGCTGGAGCGCCATCACAACGTTTGTCCCAAGTGTGATCATCACCTGCGCCTGGGGGCCCGCAAGCGCCTGGGCTGGTTCCTTGATGAAGAGGGGCGTGAGGAAATCGCACCGAGTCTTCAGCCGGTCGATCGATTGCGCTTTCGCGATTCCAAGAAGTACAAGGATCGTCTGGCCAGTGCCCAGAAGAGCACCGAAGAGAATGATGCCCTGATCGCCATGAGCGGCACCGTTAATGGTCTACCGGTTGTGGCCGTTGCCTTCGAGTTTTCCTTCATGGGTGGCTCGATGGGCAGCGTGGTCGGTGAAAAATTTGCCCGTGCCGCTACCATGGCGCGTGAACAGCGCCGTCCGCTGGTCTGTTTCGCTGCCAGTGGTGGCGCTCGCATGCAGGAAGCCCTGTTCTCGCTGATGCAAATGGCCAAAACCTCGGCGGCCCTGGAGCGACTGCGTCAGAGTGGCGTGCCCTATGTATCGGTACTGACTGATCCGGTCTTCGGTGGTGTTTCGGCATCGCTGGCCATGCTGGGTGATCTCAATGTTGCCGAACCTGATGCACTGATTGGTTTTGCCGGACCTCGAGTCATCGAGCAGACAGTTCGGGAAAAACTGCCGGAAGGGTTTCAGCGCAGTGAATTCCTGCTTGAGCACGGCACGGTGGATATGATCGTTCATCGGCGTGAAATGCGTGAACGGCTGGGTAGCCTGATGCGCAAGCTGACCCATCAGCCAGAGGCCGAGATCGATGAAGCCGAAGATGATGGTGTTACCGCTTCGACATTCGGTAACGGTGAGGCAGAAACGAGCGAATGACCCACCGAACCCTGGCGCAGTGGCTAAGTGAGCTTGAACGGCGTCATCCGGTTGGCATCGAACTGGGGCTGGATCGGGTGGGCGCTGTATTCAGGCAATTGGGCCTTGATCGCTTCTCGATTGCCAATCGGGTAATAACTGTTGCCGGTACCAATGGCAAGGGCTCCACGGTCGCCATGATCGAAAGCGTGGCCCGGGCGCATGGTATGACCACGGCAGCTTATACCTCCCCCCACCTGCAGCGCTTCAATGAACGCCTGACCCTGTCGGGTCAGGAACTGGCAGATGCAAGCTGGGTCGAGGCGCTGGAACACATTGAGCAGCAGCGCGGCAATATCCGACTGACCTATTTCGAAATGACCACGCTGGCGGCGTTTTGGCTGATTGCTGAACGCCGGCCGCAGCTGGCCATACTGGAAGTTGGTCTGGGAGGGCGGCTTGATGCCGTCAATGTGCTCGATGCCGATGTCGCAGTGATTACCACCATTGCTCATGACCATGCTGCTTTCCTGGGCGATGATCTGGCGCAGATCGGTCGTGAGAAGGCAGGGATCATGCGTGCGTGTCGCCCGGTAGTGCTGGGCAGCCGTGACATGGTGGCGTCGGTGATCGAGCATGCCAATGCATTGCCGGTAGCCGAGTGTCGGCAACTGGGTCATGACTTTGACCATAAGGCAGCCGGGGCGAGCGGCGAATGGCAGTGGCTGGGCAGTGACAATGTCACTCCACTGGCGAAGCTGCCAGATCCCGGTCTGCCGCTGGATAATGCCGCTACCGCACTGCAGGCGTTATGTGATGCCGGCGTGGAACTCTCATTGGATGCCGTATGTACCGGGCTGACCAGTGTCAGGTTACCCGGGCGCATGCAGTGGCATGGATGCTGGTGTCTGGATGTTGCCCATAATCCGCATGCCGCGACTCATGTGAAGAAGCGGTTGTCGCTTCGGCCGCGAGGGCGGCGTGTGGCGCTGCTGGGGATGCTCTCCGACAAGGATATCGAAGGCGTGGTGGCGGCTTTGATGCCCGTCATCGATGAGTGGTTGCTGATCAGCCTGGAGGGGCCGCGAGGCATGACTGCTGACCAGTTGGCCGAGCGGATCGAGCCAATCGGTGTACCGGTTCGAAAACGGTTCGATGCTGCCGCAGACGGACTGCAATGGCTGCGACAGCATGCAGACGAATTTGATGAAGCGTTGATCTGTGGTTCATTTCTGACCGTGGGTGCAGCGCTGGCCGATATTGGCAAGGACGGGGAGAAACCTGCATGAAATATGGCAAGCGCGAACGTATTGTCGGAGCCATCATCATCATCGCGATTGCCGTGATCGTACTGCCGATGCTGTTCGGCAAGCCCGAGCCACGCGATCAGGGGCCGACACCAACCATGACCATTGAACAGCCGATCGATGTTCAGCGCGAGGATGTGCCGCCACCCACGTCACCCATCGATGAAGACAGTACTGCCGATCGTGGCCAGTCCATCGAGCGCCCGTCGCCTGATGAAGTGTCGTCGGGTCAGGGGCAGAACACAGGCAATCCTCAGGCCTCCCAGACATCGCAGCTATTACCTGATTCTTCCCGTAACGATCGGCCTGCAGCCTCATCCGACAATCGTGGGGAGAGCAAACAATCGGACTCGAGCTCACGTCCGGCTACTGCGGATACAGGCTCGTCGAATCGGAATGAGTCGGCTACTGATACTGCTTCCGATGCCGCTCGATCGGCATCATCCGGTCAGCAGCAGAATGCCAGGGATAACGATCCCATCATGAATGCGGCCAACCGAGGCAGTAGTGGCAGCGGTGACTGGGCTGTACAGGCAGGCAGTTTTGGCAAGGCAGACAATGCAGACCGACTGGTCGCCAGACTCAAGGATCTGGGGTTTCATGCCTACCAGAAATCGCGCAAGGATCTGCAAACGGTTTATGTGGGTCCCTATGACTCCTCCGAGGCCGGAGAACAGGCGCGTACCCAGCTGCAGCAGCGTGCCAATATCAAGGGACTGGTCGTGCGGAGAGACGAACAGTAATGATCTGGACCTGGGTCGATGGCGTTATTGCTGCGATCCTTTTGATGTCTACCCTGTCCGGCGTCATGCGGGGGTTCATCCGTGCGGCGCTGGGTATGGCCGCATGGGTCGCGGCACTGATCGCAGCGACTCGCTACGCGGGTCGCGCCGGAGAGTTGCTGCGTGACTATGTGACCAATAGTGATATTCGGTTGGCGATCGGCTTCGTGCTGGTAGTATTGGTGGTGGTCGTCACGGCCGGCATCGTCATTCGACTGCTGCATGCCCTGATTGAATGGGTCGGCATGGGCGCCTTCAATAGACTGTTGGGCGCATTGTTCGGTTTGTTGCGTGGTGGCGCCATTGTAATACTGCTGATGGCTGTGGCAGCGCTTTCGCCGGTGCAATTGACCGCTGCCTGGCAGCAGTCCGTGCTCTTGCCGGTTGTACTGGATCTGCGCGATGCAGCACTGGCACGCTTTGCACCCGATACCGGAGATCGGTATCGTCAGCGCGCACTCGATCTGCTGGAGCAGGGAGGGGCGCCGTTAACCCGGCCGATGCCGGAGCGTGCATTGCCGCCTTCTGCCGAGAGTCAGGGAACACGACTGCAGTAAACGACCTGCGCGATACCTGCTCCCGGTGTCGCGGCACTAGCGAGGTGAGAAGACCGAATGTGCGGAATCGTGGGCCTGATGGCCAACACAATGGTGAATCAGGCGGTCTATGATGCGCTGACCGTCATGCAGCACCGTGGTCAGGATGCCGCCGGCATGATGACCTGGGATGAGGGACGCTTCCTGCTGCGCAAGAGCAACGGGCTGGTACGCGATGTTTTTCATACCCGACACATGAAGCGGCTCAGGGGTAATGTCGGCATCGGTCATGTACGTTATCCGACAGCTGGCTCGTCCAGTGAGGCCGAGTCGCAGCCCTTTTATGTCAATTCTCCCTACGGCATGGCACTGGTTCACAACGGTAACCTGACCAATTCAGACCAGCTGGTCCAGGAGCTGTTCAAAACCGACCTGCGTCATATCAATACCAGTTCGGATTCCGAAGTTTTGCTTAATGTGTTCGCGCATGAGCTTGGCAAGCAGGGCCATCAGCTGGACGCCGAGGATATCTTTGATGCCATTCGGCGCGTGCATCGTCGTTGCCGGGGTGGATACGCTGCGGTGGCTATCGTCAATGGCCAGGGGCTAGTCGCCTTTCGCGATCCTCACGGGATTCGGCCAGTCGTGTTTGGCAAGCGGGAAACACCGGACGGACCAGAGTACATGATTGCTTCCGAATCGGTGGCACTGGATGTGGCCGGTTTCGAGATGATTCGCGATCTGGCTCCGGGCGAGGCCATCTTCATCGATCTGCAGCGTCAGGTACATACCCAGCGCTGCGCTGAAAATACCCGATTGACGCCCTGTATCTTCGAATACGTCTATCTGGCCCGCCCTGACTCCATCCTCGATGGTGCCAACGTTTACTGGACCCGAATGCGGATGGGGCAGAAGCTTGCGGCCAAGATCGAGCGCGAATGGGTTGATCACGATATCGATGTAGTCATCCCGATACCCGATACCAGCCGTACTGCAGCGCTGGAACTGGCTCAGCATCTGGGGGTGACCTACCGTGAAGGCTTCATGAAGAATCGCTATATTGGTCGAACCTTCATCATGCCGGGTCAGACCCTGCGCAAGAAATCGGTACGCCAGAAGCTCAACGCCATCGATATCGAGTTTCAGGACAAGAACGTGCTGCTGGTTGATGATTCGATCGTGCGTGGTACGACCTGCAACGAAATTATCCAGATGGCGCGTGAAGCCGGGGCGCGCAATGTCTACTTTGCCTCTGCGGCACCGGCAGTGCGCTATCCCAATGTCTACGGTATCGATATGCCGGTAGCCATGGAGCTGATTGCACATGACCGCAGCGAGGAAGAAGTAGGCCATCTGATCGGGGCTGATCGGCTCATCTATCAGGATCTTGATGATCTCAAGGCCGCCGTGAGCGAGATCAATCCGGAGCTGACCGAATTCGACTGCTCCGTGTTTGATGGTCGCTATGTGACCGGGGATATCGATCCCGAGTATCTGGCTCGACTCGAAATGGCTCGCAACGACGCCGCTCGCCAGCAGGAAGCCAGTGATCATGCGCTGGTTGATCTGCACAACGATACCGAAGAGATCGAATGATATCTGCCGGATCGGCCTCGCCGGTCCGGTTCTGCTATTGAAAGAGGCCGTTCATGCAAGACGATGAGCCACGCTGGCATCCCGACACTCTGGCCATTCGTGCCGGACATCAGCGCACTGCCGAGCAGGAACACTCCGAGCCGATTTTTCCCACTTCAAGCTTCGTTTATTCCAGCGCAGCTGAAGCCGCGCGGAAATTTACCGGTGAAGAGGCAGGCAATGTCTATTCGCGCTTTACCAACCCCACCGTGCAAACCTTCGAAGCACGTCTGGCGGCAATGGAAGGTGGAGAACGCTGTGTGGCCACGGCCTCAGGCATGGCGGCCATCATGTCGCTGGTACTCGGGCTTCTGGAAGCGGGCGACGAAATTGTTGCTTCAAGATCGCTGTTTGGCTCGACAGTCAGTCTGTTTGACAAGTATTTCGGCAAGTTTGGTGTCGTTACTCGCTTTGTCGAGCTTTCCGATCTGGAAGCCTGGCGCAATGCCATTACGCCGCGTACAAAACTGCTGTTTGCGGAAACGCCTTCCAATCCGCTTTCCGAACTGGTGGATATCGCAGCGCTGGCAGACATTGCTCATCAGGCCGATGCATGGCTGGCGATCGATAACTGTTTCTGTACGCCGGCGTTGCAGCGTCCTTTCGAGCTGGGTGCTGACCTGGTGATCCATTCGGCCACCAAGTATCTTGATGGTCAGGGACGCGCCATTGGCGGTGCGGTCGTCGGCCCTGAGGCGCTGCTCAAGGAGATTCATGGTGTAGTGCGCACCTGTGGTCCCTGTATGAGCCCCTTCAATGCATGGATTTTCACCAAGGGGTTGGAAACACTCGGTTTGCGTATGCGGGCACACTGCGATAATGCGCTGGCACTGGCGCAATGGCTCGAGGCGCATCCAAAGGTGGCGCAAGTCTATTACAGTGGGCTGCCGAGTCATCCCCAGCATGCGTTGGCTCAGCGTCAGCAGCAGGGATTCGGGGCGGTACTGGGCTTCGAGGTGGCTGGTGGCCGCAAAGCTGCCTGGTCAGTGATCGATGCCTGCCAGCTGTTGTCGATTACCGGCAATCTCGGAGATACCAAAACCACCATTACCCACCCGGCGACGACTACTCATGGTCGGCTCAGCGATGAGCAGAAGACCGCCGCCGGTATCAGCGAGGGGTTGATCCGCATCGCTGTAGGGCTGGAGCATCAGCAGGATTTGCAGCATGATCTTGCTGCCGGACTTGATCGCCTGTAGTCCATCCTGTTTCGTCGGCTGGGGTCATTCTGACCCTGGCTGGCGGTACCCGGCACAAGGAGATTGAAGAACAGCTTTACCTGTCTTCTCTCTTTTCATTCCGTGTTTTTCCCTCGGCGTGCGAAAGTCCGCAGGTCATAAGTTTTATCAACGTTCCGGCATGGCAACATGCGCCGAAAGGAACGATTCTGAAAAGAGTCGGTACCTACGGAGCGTACATGCCATGAAAGTAATGTCGGTGTTTCTTATGCTGTTCGGTCTGCTGGTGCTTGAAGGCTGTGCGGGCAGTTCACCCTCCGCAAGGGCGCGTGTCGGAGATCCCGGAGCAACCTTTGGTCAGGTCGATCTCAATGGAAATGGGTTGATCTCGCAGGAAGAATTCGATGCATCCGGGCTACCCCAGAGCTGGCGCCAGGTCGATCTGGACAGCAATGGATATGTTGATCAGGACGAATATCGACGGGTGTATGGGCCCAGTGCACTCGACCTTCACCATGACTAGGCAATGCCTGAAAAGTACTGCGTTCGCTCATCCGGCGTTAAAAGACGACTCAGAGGGTTCATTTACACTCTGTAAGTTCCGCTCTTTCGCCGGTTCGCTCGCCGACCTTTCGGACAAAGCCCGGAGTTGGCCTTTAAAGCGCCCGTGCCTGCACTCTGGGGGCAGGCTTGTTTTTGCCCTGTAACAGCCAGCGCCATCTGTACTTTTATTGCCCCGGCAGTAGTATTTCGGCCGCCGTGCTACCGGCGGCCGAAGCGGTTCAGTCAACAACGCTTGCAATGGCGCGGGCCACGTAGTCCAGCTTATCGGCAGCAAGACCGGCGACATTGGCTCGCCCTGAACGCACCATATAAATGGCAAATTCATCGCGCAGCCTGTCGACCTGTTCCGGCGATAGTCCGGTATAGGAGAACATGCCGCGCTGGTCGCGGATAAAGGCAAAACGCTCGCTCAACCCATGCGGCCTTAGTGCTTCAACGAAATCGTGGCGCAGGCTGTTGATGCGATCACGCATACCGGTGACTTCTTCTTCCCACTCGGCACGCAAGGCCTCATCCCCGAGAATTTCGCTGACTATGGCAGCACCATGGGCAGGAGGATTGGAGTAGTTTTCCCGAGCGGTGATGGCGATCTGGGAGCGGACATTCTGCATCTGCTCGCTGTCCTGAGCGACCATGATCAGACAGCCGGTGCGCTCACGATAGAGGCCGAAGTTCTTCGAGCAGGAACTGGTGATGATGGCCTCGCCGAGATTCTCGGCCAGTAGTCTTGCACCATAGGCATCGTCTTCCAGTCCGTCACCGAAGCCCTGATAGGCGAAATCGATCAGCGGCAGGAGCTTCCGGCGCTTTACGATTTCCAGTACTTCCTGCCACTGCTCGGCATTCAGATCGAACCCGGAGGGATTATGGCAGCAGGCGTGCAGTACTACCACGTCTCCTTCAGGGATACTGGCCAGACAATCGCGCATCCCCTTGAAGTCGAGCCGGTTATCGTCGCTGACGTAGGGGTAGCGTTCGATGTTGATGCCGGCGGCTTCGAAGATGCCAAGATGGTTGGGCCAGGTCGGATCGCTCAGCCAGACCGATTTGCCCGGGAGTTGGCTGCGAATGAAGTCGGCGGCCAGGCGTAGCGCGCCGGTGCCGCCCGGAGACTGGGTAGCACTGGCTCGATCGGCTGCCAGCACCGGGGAGTGGGCTCCCAGCACCAGTGACAGGATGGCGCGGCCGTATTCGGGATCGCCATGCGAGCCGATATAGCTCTTGGTTCGCTCGTTATCGAGCAGTCGTTTTTCTGCCTTCTTGACGGAAGCCAGTACCGGCGTATTCCCATGCGCATCGCGATAAACGCCAACGCCCAGATCGACCTTCTCTGGATTGGGGTCCTGTTTGAAGGCTTCGATCAGTCCCAGAATGGCGTCGCCTGGAACACGCTCGATTCGCTCGAACATCGGGGCTACCTCTATCAGCAGTAAACGGACGCTTGTGCACCGTGGAAGTGTCTCGCTTTTCCCGCCGGGGGCGGGCACGGTATTCATTATTCTCATGATGCCACTGCCGCTGCAGCACTTCCACCGCATGCCAACAGCAGGACATGATTGCCGCTATTCGTGGAGATTTGTAGGATACCGTCATGACCACACACTCCGAAAAGCCCTTTGAGCAGCTCTCTCTGGGTATGCGCCTGTCGCTTCTCCAGCGACGCTGGCGTTGCTGCATTGATACCAGTATGGCGCCACTGGGCCTGACTCAGTCCCGCTGGGCAGTGCTGATTCATCTTGATCGGCTGGGCGAAGGGGCGCGGCAATCGACGCTTGCCAGAGCGCTGGGGATCGAACTGCCTTCACTGATGAGAACACTGGAGTTGCTGGAACAGGAGGGGTTGGTGCAGCGAGTGCGCTGCAGTGAAGATCGACGGGCGCGACTGGTGATTTTTACCGAAGCCGGAAGAGAAATGCTCGAAACCGTGCGGTCCCGCGCTACGGAACTCGAGCGCAGCCTGCTGGCTGCGCTGAGCGAAGAAGAACGGGCATCTTTCGAGGATATGCTCAACCGTCTGGCGGAACATGCGCATCAGGTGATGGCTACACTTGATGACATGCCACAGTCACAAGAGGATCAGCGTGGGGCATCGTAGCGACCGGGTCTCCCGTGTGAGAACACCACCTGCCATAGCTGGATATCGCGTGCCCTGAAAGCTGCTGCACAGGCGCCCAGATAATACTGAAACATGCGATGCACGTTTTCGCTGTAGTGTTGCGAAAGTTCCGGCCACGCCTTCTCGAAGTTTTCATGCCAGGCCATCAGGGTACGATCGTAGTCAGCTCCGAAGTTCTGCCAATCCTCCATGACCAGGCTGTTTTCGGTGGGAGCGATAATCTGTGCGACCGAGGGAAGAACACCATTGGGGAAGATGTACTTGTTGATCCAGGGGTCGGCGCTGACTTTCGAATCGTTGGAGCCAATGGTATGCAGCACGAACAACCCTTCGGGAGCCAGTAGCCGTTTTACCGTATCGAAATAGGTTCGATAGTTCTTCTGGCCAACATGCTCGAACATGCCGATCGAGACGATACGATCGAACTGTCCGGTGAGATCACGATAATCTTCCAGCAGGATTTCTACGGGCAGCCCCTCGCAGCGCTCGCGTGCCAGTTCAGCCTGCTCCTTCGAGATAGTGATTCCGGTGACTTCGACGCCATAGTGGCGGGCGGCATGTTCAGCAAAACTGCCCCAGCCGCAACCGATATCCAGCACCTTCATACCGGGTTTCAGGTCGAGCTTGCGTGCGGCCAGATCGAGTTTGGCTACCTGTGCTTCATGCAGGTTGGAGGCTTCCTTCCAATACCCACAGGAGTAGCACATGGTCTCATCAAGCATGCGCTCGAAGAGGTCATTACCGAAATCGTAATGCTGCTCACCCACCATGTAGGCGCGGGTTTTGCTTTGCAGGTTGGTAAAGGTCGACTGCAAATGGTACATCACGCGTTCGGCAGGGGTATGGGCCTGCTCACCGAGGCCGGCCTGAAGCAGCCGGGTCATCATCTGGTCAATGCGATCACAATCCCACCAGCCTTCCATGTAGGATTCGCCCAGTCCCAGTGACCCGTTTCTGATAACTCGTGAAAAGAAGCGTGGGTTGCGCACCCGGATGTCCCATGGATTGTTTCCATTGAGGACGATGCCGGTGCCTTCGAGCATACGCTCGATGACGTGTCGCGATCTGGTATCTGGTAGCGTGGTGGATTCGTTGACGGTTGGACTCGTCATTCTGCCTCCCTGTGTAAGTCCCTGAATGTCGATAGGCACCGACACCCGTCCGGCGTGTCCTCTGGACTATTATAGTCAACTGCATACTGCGGCAGCATGTCCCTGCGCTTTATTGATCGTAAACCCAACATGGTGATTAAGCGAGTCTTAACCCATTGAATAAAACGATATGGCTGATCGCAAGGGCTGGGGCAGGGCGCCATACCGAAGCGCGAGAGGTCATGAAGGAGAGGAATTCAGATGCAGGTAATGATCGATCTATGCGTTGTCCCGATGGGCGTTGGCGTCTCGGTTTCACGCTATGTGGCGGCCTGCCAGGAGGAGATTGAAAGCGCGGGCCTTTCGCACCACATGCATGCTTATGGCACCAATATTGAAGGTGAGTGGGAGGCTGTTTTTGCGGTGGTCAGGCGTTGTCATGAACGGGTGCATGAAATGGGTGCTCCAAGAGTAACGACTTCAATGCGTGTCGGCACCCGGACGGATCGCGAGCAGGGATTGGAGGACAAGATTGAAAGTGTTCATCGGTTGCGGCAATAGTCCCTGCTCTCACTGGCAGCGATACCCCAGTTCGACGCGCCAGAACTCGCCCTCCTGACTGCCGGCCGCTATCTCGCCCAGAGCCGGGGGCAGGGTTTCGGGAGCATGCAAATCCTTCTCGGCCTGCGGGTCTGGCGGCGTAACCCGGGTTGAGAGGATCTGCAGCCGGTGACCGGATTTTACGCATTGCTGGCCTGCCCGATCCGTTGCAATAGCCAGAGCGTTAGCGCGGTCCTCCCCGTAGGCCATGAGCTTGCGAATTGCAGCATCATCGGCAGTGCCCGTGCCTACGCATCCGGAAATGGCCAGCATCCCGGCAATCATACAGCTCGCCCAGCCGATTGAGTGAAGGACGTGATGGCAAGGAAGTATCGTCATCAGCCGTCTCCTGCAAGCATCGTCGACGAAAGGGCGCGTTGACTCTGATCCATCAGATCGGAGGCACAGGTTCGTGACGCTCCGATTCGGAGAGATCGGTCAGCCAGTGACGAGCGACCCGGGTCAGATGCTCGTTGAGTGCTTCCAGTATCTGCCCGCCCTGGCGCCAATAATGCCAGTATAACGGCACAACGATATTGGAATCGTGCTCAAGCAGTGAAAGTTCACCACCATTCAGCGCCTCTCGACACTGTAGCTCCGGTACCAATCCGTAACCGAGGCCGGCGCGTATCATGCGAAAGAAGCCTTCCGATGAAGGGCAAAGATGATGCGGAAAAGGGGCAGCGATGCCGTGATGAGCAATATAACGCTGGTGTAGTCGATCATCGGTGCCGAAGACGACTCCTGGCGCTTCGGTCAGTGCCTGAGGGGTCAGGCCCTCCGGAAAGTGTTGCTCGATGAATGCCGGCGTGGCCACCGGCAGATAGCGCATGCCCCCCAGAGGACGGGCTCGAGCACCCTGAACCGAGCGGGGCGTAGCACACAGACAGGCAGCCACCTCGCCATCACGCATACGACCGAGCGCCGTATCCTGGTCCTCGACCACTAAATCGAACAGCAGGGGCTGGCCGGTATTGAAATTGGCAATGGCCTCGCACCACCAGGTGTCGAGGCTGTCGGCATTGAGGGCAATACGCAGCCGATGTTCTCGTTCGCCCAGCGCTGGCACATGATCAAGCAGATCATGTTCCAGCAATCTGACCTGCTGAACATGATTGAGCAATTTTCGACCCAGTTCGGTAGGAGAGATGCGTGGCGCACGCACCAGTACGGGCTGACCGAGACGGGATTCGAGCAGTTTGATGCGCTGGGATACAGCGGATTGGGTGAGCCCCAGTGCCTGGGCGCCGCGCTCGAATCCGGCCTGATCCACTACTGCGCCCAGAGCCTCAAGCAATTTGTAATCCAGCATAAGCGATCTTTAAAAAATACCATATGGATAAGTAATATCGATAAAGATAAGCATAGAACATAACCCTGCGGCTGGGTAGCGGCATCAACATCGGAGAAAGCTATCCGGAGGGGTTAGCCGATCTGAACGTGTTCAGTGGCAAAGCGCGTACCAGGGACTCTTCGGGAGGCAACCAGATAGCCCAGCGAAAGGGGCCCGACTCGTCCCAGCAGCATGGTCACGATCAGCAGCAGCTGTCCGTCCGGGGTCAACTGATCGGTAATGCCTCGGCTCAGGCCGACCGTGCCGAAGGCAGAGACTGTTTCAAAGGCAAGGTCCATGAAATCGAGATGCTGTTGCGTCACGGTAAGAAGAAACAGAACGAGAAAAATCAGCAGCATCGAGGCCATGGCGACCGCGACCGCCTTGGTCACGGTCTCCGGGCTCATGCGGCGCTGGAAGGCTACTGGTTCGTTACGTCCCTGCAGAAAGGCTCGAGCGGTCAGCAGAAGCACCACAAAGGTGGTGATCTTGATACCACTGGCGGTTGAACTTGGACCACCACCGATAAACATCAACAGCATTGTGAGCAGAGTGCTGGGCATGGTCAGCGCCCCGGTATCCAGGGTATGAAAGCCGGCGGTACGGGGGGTCACCGCCTGAAACCAGGCGGCCCATAAACGATCGTCCCAGTGGGGCAGGCCGCCGAGAGTAGCTGGATTGTTCCACTCCAGTAACAGCAGCAACAGCATGCTGACCAGGTTGATAATAAGAGTGGCGCTGAGAATCAGTCGGGTCTGCGCTGACATGCGGTGCTTGTGACGCTGTCTCAGTTCGCCGATAACGGCAAATCCCAGCCCGCCGATGATGAACTGACCGGTAATGACCAGGTTGACCAGCGGATCGCCGACATCACCGCTCAGGCTGTTATCGAAGATCGAAAAGCCGGCATTGTTGAATGCCGAGATTGATAGAAAGAGGCTGGCCCACAGGCCATGTCGCCAGCCCAGGGTGGGCACCCAGTCGAGGGCCAGCAGGGCGGTACCGATCAGTTCGACAATAATGGCAAACAGGGCAATGATTCGTACCAGTCGACCGATCTGGCCCAGTGAACTCTGGTTGAGTGACTCACGTACCAGATTCTGCTGGTTGAGGGGCATGCGCCTTCCCAGCAACAACACCGTCAGAGCTGCCAGGGTCATGAACCCCAGACCGCCGATCTGTATCAGCACAATCACGACCAGTTGACCATAAAAGCTCAGCTCGTGCGCCACGCTGATGACACTCAGACCAGTGACCGTGATCGCAGAAGCTGCAGTAAACAACGCTTCCAGCCAACTGATCGGCGCCGTGGTCATGGCGGGCAGCTTGAGCAGCAGCATGCCCAACAGTGCCAGCAGGGTGAAACCGATCAGCAGGATTTCCGGTGGCCGCAGGCGAATGATCAGGCCACGTGAGGTGCGTCGGGTCGGGTTGAGCAGCCGACTATAGTTCTTCATCGCAGTCGGTCGCCTCAGGCCTGGCCACTCAGACGTCTCAGTGACTCGATCTTGCCCAGCATGATCAGGTGGTCACCCTCTTTGAGAGCGGTGTTGTCTTCAGGATGGGTGATCGTCTCGTTATCCCGCCTGATGGCCAGGATGGTAGTCCCTTCCTGATCTGTCAGACTGGCGATATTGGTGTAATGTTCGATCATCGACTCGGTCGCGGCCATCTCGATGACATAGTGTTCGTCGCCAAGATGAATGAAGTCGATCACGAAACGGTAATTCAGACTCTGGGCAATCCGCATGCCGGTATCGTGTTCGGGATGGACGATATGGGTGACACCGAGCCGGTCAAGCAGCTTGTAATGCTCATCGGAAAGTGCTCGAACCCAGATCTCACGCGCCTTGAGTTCCTGCACATGGAGTGTGCACATCATGCTGGCTTCGAGGCTATCGAGATCGATCAGCACGGCATCGAAATTCTCCAGCGATAGCTCCTCGAGTGCGGTGCGATCGACCGGATCGGCGATCACGGCATGGGTGAGACGTTCGGCAAAACTGTTGACCCGGGTTTCGTCGCTGTCGACTCCCAGAACTTCATGATCTCGTTCGTAAAGTTCCAGAGCGACCGTGCTGCCAAGGTAGCCCAGCCCGATCACGGCAAACTGACGCATCTACCATCATCCTGTCTGACCGGCGTAGCACGGGTCGTAATTGCCGTTTGCCATGCCGATCCTGTAAGTGAAGCCGCCCGGTCGATATCGCCGCAGGACGATAGTGGGCGCCGGGCAGCAAAGAATCAGCGAGGGTTGTTGGCCAGTGCCCAGTCAACAATGACGCCTGCGTCCACACTGATGGTGCCTGGATTGTAACTGGCATTGCTGCTGTCGCTTTCGGCAGCGACGCGCGCCATCATCGGCTTGAACATCGGCGAATTGGTTTCCTGAATGCTCAATACCCGGCCGGTGTGCGTACCGAGTGTTTTGGCCATCAATTGCGCCTTTTCATGCGCGCGCTCGAGCGCCTGTTGCAATGCGCGGTCCTCGACGCTGTTGCGATCGGCGACATCGTAGCGAATCCCATCGAGACGATCGACGTGAGCGGCAAACAGGGCATCCACTATCCCCGGAATGCGGCTGAGGTCCTGCACATCAATGGTAATCGGGCGTTCGACCGATAGCCGCATGCGGCGTTCGTCATTATCTTCGCCACTGCTGCTGCGCTTGCCGAGCCATTCGGTCTGCACCGAGACGCTGCCTGCCTGAAGTCGATCACGCTTCAGCCCGGTCTGATCGAGTGATTTCAGCAGTTGTGAAGTGCGCTGTTCGAGACGCTGACGTGCCTGCTGCAGGGCATCGCCCTGCTCGTTGTCATCGGCCGTCCGGGGCGGCGTCTTTTCCCAAAGCGTGGCGGTCAGGGTCGCGCGATCGGGAGTGACATCCACGCTGGCATGAGCCTGCACTTCAAGATGAGCCCTGTCAGGTTCCTTGTCAGGCGCTGCCAGTGCCAGCGGGGCAGTCGAGAGACCCAGAGCGGCTACCAAAGCGAGGGGCAGAACGCGCATACACACTCCTTGTAAGTCATGACACAAATGGTCGTCGGCGCAGCAGGCGCAGCATACGATACTCCCGCTGTCAGCGCACACCCTCCGCCTGGCCGACCGGAAAGGCGTTGTCTCAGCGGTTATGCCCGGAGCTCAGTAATCGATACCGCGGCGTGCCTTCAGCCCCTGGTTGAAAGCGTGTCGGGTCTCCTGCATTTCGGTAATGGTATCGGCCATTTCCAGAAGCTGGCGGTGTGCATTGCGCCCGGTAATGATGACCGTTTGTTCGCTCGGGCGGTTGCTCAGTGCCTGCTCGACTTCCTCGATGGCAAGATAACCAAACTTGAGCATGTAGGTGATCTCATCAAGTACGACCAGATAGACATCGGGATTGGCCAGCATGCGACAGGCCTCCTGCCATACTTCGGCACAGGCGGCGGTATCGCTCTCCCGGTTCTGTGTCTCCCAGGTGAACCCGGTGGCCATGATCGCTACTTCAAGATTGGGATCATCCGCCAGTCTTTCGCGCTCGCCGCACTCCCATTGTCCCTTGATGAACTGCACTACACCGACCCGGTAGCCATAGCCCAGCGCTCGGGTCACTGTACCCCAGGCGGCAGTGGTTTTCCCCTTGCCGTTACCGGTAAAGATCAGCAGCTGGCCGCGCTCCTCTTCGGCACGTGCTACACGCTCATCGACATGGCTTTTGAGGCGTTCCATGGCGCGCTTGTGACGTTGCTGACGCTGATCCTCGCTCATGAGGCGACTCCGAAATCTGGATGGCGAAAAAATGTGAGGTTGACCCGAACCGGTATTGGCAATCTCTTGTGGTGTAAACCTGAGCGACTATCAGGCCTGGCGCCCCGCGTTTGTCGAGTATTGTTTGCGACGCTGCTGTGCCAGTCGTGCTAGGCTGGCGGATTCATTTCACTACAGAAACCGAATTCATGTCCGATACTTCCAGACGCCTGCTGGGGCAGCGCGTTGTCTTTCTTGCGAGCGGCGGTTGCCTGGTGCTGTTTGCCGCCGCTGCGCTGATTGACCTGCAGCAGGTCAGTCAGTGGGTCGACACGGCCTTTGGCTGGTCGACCCGCTGGTTCGGGGCCTACTGGCAGCTATGGATGCTGGCCGATCTGGTCATCGCATTGATCCTCGGCCTCTCTCGCTATGGTGATGTCCGGCTGGGTGGTGTCAGTAGCGAAAAGAGCATGTCGACCTTTAACTGGCACGCCGTCATCCTCTGTTCACTGCTGGGTGGCGGCGGCGTGTTCTGGTCCACGGCCGAACCGATTTATCACTACATTACCACGCCACCGGCCTTTGATGGTGTCGAGGCGGCTACCTCGGCAGCGGTAGCACCGGCACTGGCGCAAAGCTTTTTCGACTGGGGATTCAGTGCCTGGGCCTGCCTGGGCACGCTCTCGGCCATTGTCATGATGTATGCGCACTATCATGCCGGTATCCGATTGCGCCCGCGAGCGCTGCTGTATCCCCTGCTCAGGGAACGGGTGGAAACTCACTGGCTGGGCAGTCTTGCCGATGTGGTGTGCATTCTGGCGGTGGCCGCCGGCACCATTGGTCCCATCGGGTTCCTTGCCACTCAACTGTCCTATTCCTTTCATGCCCTGATGGGGTGGCCGGATACCTATGCCACCCAGCTGGGTGTGCTGGCGATGCTGGTGCTCATTTATACGCTCTCGGCTGCCACTGGACTCTCCCGCGGTATTCAGTGGCTGTCAAAGTTCAATGTCTGGCTGGTACTGGGCTTGTTCGCCTTCATTCTGATTGTCGGCCCGGGCGGTTTCGTGGTGCGTCAGTTCTTTGATGGTTTCAGCAGCTATCTACAGCACTATGTCAGCCTATCGCTGGTGCGCAGTGATACCGGCTGGCTGGATTGGTGGACGCTGTTCTTCTGGGGGTGGTTCATCGGCTTTGTGCCCTCGATGGCCATGTTTGTGGCGCGTATTTCCCGTGGGCGTACCCTGAGGGAGCTGGTAATAGCGGTCGCCATCACCGCGCCCATCGCGACCAATCTCTGGTTTGCCACTTTGGGCGGTTCCGGTCTGCACTATGAACTGCTCAATCCCGGGAGCGTTTCCAATCCTCTCCAGGAGGGCGGATTGCCGGCCGCACTGCTGGCGGTAACCACCCAGTTGCCACTTTCACAGATTGTCGTGCCCCTGTTTCTGCTGCTGACCACCATCTTTGTGGCGACGACCGGCGATTCGATGTCCTATGCCATTGCCATGTCGGTCACCGGCCAGGCTTCTCCGGCCACCGGCATTCGCATCTTCTGGGCGTTGGCCTTCGGTCTGGTGGCAGCTGTTCTGCTGTGGATGGGCGAGGGCGGTATCGATGCGCTGCAATCCTTTATCGTGATTACTGCGGTCCCGGTTTCGTTGCTGCTGTTGCCATTGCTCTGGTGGGGGCCGCAGATGGCGCATCGCATGGCGCTGGATCAGGGGCTTTTGTACGCACCAGCCCGGCGTGAAGCGGACGATCAGTCTTAAAACTGATCGCGAATCGTTGGAGCGTCTGTTGTAACGTAACCGCCCCGGCACTGATGGCAGTGTCGGGGCGGTTTTGATGACGCGTATGCCAGCACAGCTTAGAGAGCGATAAAAAGCCCTGCCAGGGTGGCACTCATCAGGTTGGAAAGTGTGCCGGCCACAATGGCCCGCATGCCGAGACGTGCAATCTCATGGCGCCTTGATGGGGCCATACCGCCCAGGCCGCCCATCAGGATGGCAATCGAGGACAGGTTGGCGAAACCGCACAGGGCAAAGGTAACAATGGCCCGGGTATGTTCGCTCAGCCCTGCGCTGTGTTCGGCGAACTGAACATAGGCCACGAATTCGTTGAGCACGATCTTCTGGCCGATGAAGCTGCCCGCGGCAATGGCATCCTGCCAGGGCACGCCGATCAGAAAGGCGAGCGGGGCGAACAGATAGCCCAGCAGTGTCTGCAGGGTCAGGCCGTCGTAACCGAACCAGCCGCCTACCACGCCAAACAGCATGTTGATCACGGCAATCAGGCTGATGAAGGCCAGCAGCATGCCGCCCACATTGAGCGCCAGGCGAACACCAGCACTGGCGCCGGTGGCCGCGGCATCAATGACATTGGCTACCGGCTCATCAGGATCGGATTTCAGGATGCGGTCGTGATGCTCGGGAGTATCGGTCTCCGGCACCATCAGTTTGGCCATCAACAGGCCGCCCGGGGCCGCCATGAATGAAGCAGCAATGAGGTATTTGAGCTCAACACCGAGTGCTGCATAACCGGCCAGGGTAGAGCCGGCTACACTGGCGAGGCCCCCAACCATCACGGCAAACAGTTCCGAGCGGGTCATGCGCTCGATGAAGGGGCGTACTACCAGGGGGGCTTCGGTCTGACCGACAAAGATGTTGGCGCTGGCGGACATCGATTCACTGTAACTGGTTCCCGCCAGGCGATGGATGGCGCCACCGATCAGTTGAATGACCCAGCGCATGATGCCGAGGTAGTAGAGGACCGAGATCAACGACGAAAAGAACACGATCACCGGCAGTACCTGAATCGCGAATACGAAGCCTCCATTGCCGAACAATTCATGCATGCGGTCGCCGGCCAGCCCCCCGAACAGAAATGAGATACCGGCATTGGCGCTGTCGATGACGGCCTGTACGCCATGGCTTATCGTCAACAACAGGGTATGCCCAAAGGGTACATAGAGCACCAGTGCGCCCAGCCCGGCCTGAAGGGCAAAGACCGGCAGAATGGTACGCCAGCGGATGGCCCGGCGATTTTCCGACAGGGCCCAGGCGATCCCCATCAGGAATAGCGGGCCAACCAGACCCATCAATATCTGCATGAAAACTCCATGTCCGCTACTTGTTGTTGAGTGTTCGGAACTCTTGGCCGTGAGGCAGGGCAATGGTCATCCTGCCAGCGTTGAAACATGACGTCAGCGATGATGGCTGGACCTGGTCTGATCAGGCTGTCCCGGTATGTGATGGCTGTGAATGCTCGGGGGATGTCGTCTGCTGCAGTTCGGGTGAGTCAGCGTGAATCAGGCTGATCAGGCGCTCACCGGCTCGCAATGTGAGTGACGGTCCATCAGAACGGATGACGCGCAACCGGCCCTGGGGCGAGAGCGTAAACATGGGCAGCAGTCGGTTGTTGTGAATCCGGCGATAATCCTCGAGCCCGAAGTTCTCGGTCATGCGGGTTACTTTTATCTCTCCGCCGCGGCCGATGATACTGGCCAAATACGCATAGGTGGCCTTTTCGTCAAACAGTAATGGCAGGTGGCCCAGGGCCTTGTCCTGACGACGCTTGGCATGCTTTCCAGGGTCTTCCGCCAACCTGAAAACATTGCCGTGACCGAGCACATGTTCGAAATGCAGGGCCGCCAGATTATTGAGTTCGCGATAGGGGGACAGAGGAAGCAGTCGCCCGATTCCGGTCAGCTCGAGATGCTGCACTGCGTGTTCGGAAAGCGGGTTGCCGTAATAGACAGGGAGCCCGGCCATGCGCGCTTCCTGTACGGCGTCCCAGCTGGTATCGGTGAGCCGCACGGTAAAGCCGAGTTCTACCAGTTCGCGCGCCACGGTGCGTGCCAGGGCATTGGCACCGAGAATCAGGAAGCCGGTGGGCTCCGGTTCACTGACACCCAGCAGATTAACGATCGGTCGTGACAACAGGCTCTGAATGACGACAGTGCCAATGATGACCAGAAAGGTGACTGGCACCATCATCTCTGCCCCCTCGACACCGGCCTGCTCGAGCTTGATGGCGAAGAGGGACGCGACCGCTGCAGCCACGATCCCACGGGGAGACAGCCAGGCCAGCAGTGCCTTTTCACGCCAGCTCAGCCCGCTGCCCAGGGTACATATCCAGACCGAGAGCGGACGTGCCACAAACATCAGGATCGCCAGATAGATCCAGGAAGGCCATGAAAGCATTGCCAGCTGGTCGGAAGTAATGCGTGCAGCCAGCAGAATGAACAGGCCCGAGACCAGAAGAACAGTCAGGGTTTCCTTGAACTCGATAATCGGCTCGGTGGGAATCCCCCGCATGTTGGCCATCCAGATGCCCATGATCGTGACAGTCAATAATCCGGACTCTTCGAACAGGGCATTGGAGATGGCAAACAGGGTCAGCATGCACATCAGCGTGCCGAAGCTGTGCAATCGCTGAGGTAGCCAGTGATAGCGCAGTACCAGCCCCCATAACCACCCGCCGGCAGCACCGACTCCCAGTCCCAGGCCGATGGTCTGAGCGAACAGCAGCAGAGTGTGCGAGGCTGCGCCGTTTTCCTGACCAATGGCAACGAACTCATAGATCAGTACTGCCAGCAGTGCGCCAACGGGATCGACCAGGATGCCCTCCCAGCGCAGAATCTGAGTCAGATTGCCCTGAGCGCGCAGCGTTTGCAGGAGCGGGGTTACCACAGTCGGGCCGGTGACGACCAGCAGCCCACCGAGTACGGCAGAGATTTCCCAGGAAATACCCAGCAACCAGTGAGCGGCCAGGGTGGCGATGATGCCGGTAATCGCCACACCCCAGGTGATCAGACGACTGACGGTGCGCCCATGGCCACGCAGATCACGGATATTCAGCGTCAGACTGCCCTCGAACAGGATGACAGCGACCGCCAGCGAGATCAGCGGGAACAGTAGCTCTCCGAGCAGCGCATCCGGATTGAGCCAGCCGGTGACCGGGCCAGCCACAATACCGACGATCAGCAGTGGCAGGATTGCCGGCAGACGCATGCGCCAGGCGCCCCACTGACAAACCAGTGACAGCAGCCCGATGAGAGCCAGTAGCAGCGCGGGTTCGGACATGGTGGGAGTACCCTGCGAGTTGCAACAGCGCGCAGACTAGACGGCGCAGACGATGCTTGCAATACAGGTGGGCCAGCCCCTGGTGGGTGGGAGGACGGTTTTTGATTGGTGGGGTAAATGAAAACGGCTACCCGGGTATCGGGTAGCCGTAGGAAATACCTGAACAGGCAGGGTCAGCGCTTGGCAGTCTGCTCGTCGCTGGCATCGCGCTCGAGATACTGGCGGGTGATAGCGGGCAGCTGTTCCTCGAGCCAGCCAGCCATGGCCTTTTCCTGTTCCAGGATACCTTCACAGATACGCCGGGTTTCCTGGTCATCGACAGCCTCGGCGGCGGCAATGAGTGCCTTGTAGGTCGATATTTCGAAATGCTCGAAGGCGTAGCTGGCCTGACCACCCTTGACGACTTCATCACTAGCCATCGAGCCACCCAGAGCCTGCCCCATGGCCGCCAGCTTGCCGCCCATATCCTTGAAGCCTGAGGTGGTTCCGCCGAGTCGTTCGATACAGCCCTTGATCTGGGCGGCCTGATCACAGGTTTCATCAATATGCTGTTCGATACGCTTGTGCAATTCTGGATAGTGCTCGATGCGACTTGCCTGGCCTCTGAGCATTTGCTCGGCCTGCTCTTCCATGGCGTGGGCATCCCTGAGCCACTGCAAGAGACGTTCTTCTGCCCTGGTCATTTTTTGCTCCTTAAAAAAGACCGGATGAGTGCTGCTCTTACAGAATAGATGCTGTACAGACGGCCGCCAGCATCAGCGGAACTCTTCAATGGCCGAATAACCACAGCACCAGCGAGATCGTCACGCTGATCAGAATCATGGTGGTGATTGGAAAGAAGACGCTGAAATTCTCGCGCCGGATCACGATATCACCAGGCAGATGCCCCAGCGGCAGCCGGCTCAGCCAGGGCCAGAGGAGACCGGCGATCACGATCAGAACGCCGATAATGATCAGAGGTCGTGACATGAGCGTGTCTCCTCGATGGTAGATCCTGTCAGGCAGAAACCAGCGTTCTCAACAGCGCCTGGGCGGGGTGTTGCAGCTGTTGCCGTGAGAACCGTTTAACCTGGCTGCGACAGGAGTAACCGGTCGCCAGCAATCTGTCCTGGTGCTCGCTCTGCTCGACGATCGGTTGCCACGATAGTCCGTAGATCGTCTCTGAGGTATCGCGATGGTGTGCCTCGTGACCATAGGTGCCTGACATGCCGCAGCAGCCGCTACCCACCAGTTCGAGTTTGAGACCGAAAGCATTGAAAACCTGCTGCCAGGCTTGCCCGCTCCCCGGCGCATTGGTTTTCTCGGTACAGTGGCTGAGCAACTGCCAGGGTGCGAGCGGATTCTGCTCGGCAACACGGCCGTGTCGGCTTAGTGTGTGGCGCTGGGTCAGCAGCCACTCCTGTAGCAGCATGACCTTGGGTACGGCTTGTTCACCCAGGGTTTTGGGGTACTCCTGACGGTAGATCAGCGTCATGGCCGGATCGATACCCACCAGTGGCACGCCGAAGCGAGCCAGCGAGCGTAGCCGCTCGGCCTGATAGCGCGCGGTGCGCTCGAAGCGGCCCAGCATGCCAAGTACTTCGCTGGGTTTACCGCCGGGATGGTAGGGCGCCACGAAGACGCGAATGTCGAGCCGTGCCAGCAGGTCAACGATATCGCGCACGACAGCGGCATCGAAATGGCTGGTGAAGGTGTCCTGCACCAGAATCACGCTTTCTGTTTTCTGCCGCTCGGTCAATCGACCCAGCGTGGTGGGGGTGGCCGGTGGGATTCCCCACGCCTCGAGTTGCTGGTCGAGGCGGTCGACCGACAGGGTGGGTGCATCGACCAGGCCGATGGTGCGCTTGAGCGTGCGTTGCACCCAGTGCTGTGCCAGCAGTCCGTTGTAGAGTGGCGCAATGCGGGCAAGCCATGGGGTCAGTGTTTCCAGTGAGCCCAGTAGATGATCGCGAGCGGGGCGCAGATAGCGGCCGTAATAGAGCTCGAGAAAGCGGCTGCGAAAATCCGGGACGTTCACCCGGATCGGACACTGGCCGGCGCAGGACTTGCAGGACAGGCAGCCATCCATGGCGTCATGCACCTCATGGGAAAAATCCTCCCCGCCTCGCAGAGTGTTGCGAAGCCGGTTTGGCCAGGCCAGCAGGTGTTGCCACAGTGAGCGATGACGAAGTGCCTGTGACTCTGCCAGTACATCGACGCCGTCGTTGCCCTGTCGGCGCAACCACTCGCGCATCAGGCTGGCGCGACCCTTGGGGGAGTGAACACGCTCTCGAGTGGCTTTCCATGAGGGGCACATGGCGTCATTCGGATCGTAGTTGTAACAGGCGCCATTGCCATTGCAGTAAACGGCACTCTCATAGCGTTCCCAGACCCGCTCATCGATCTGGCGATCCTGCTCGCCACGGGTAGGTACGCCATCGATGCGCAGTAGTTCATCATGACTGTCGAGCGGGGTGGCGATCTTGCCGGGATTGAGCTGATTACGTGGATCGAAAGCGGTTTTTACCTGCTGCAGTACCGGATAGAGCTCACCAAAAAAAGCCGGCGTATATTCCGACCGCACGCCCTTGCCATGTTCGCCCCACAGCAGCCCACCGTAGTGCCGGGTCAGTTCGACCACGCGATCGGAAATGAGGCGGATCAGCGCAGCCTGCTCGGGATCTTTCATGTCGATGGCTGGTCGCACATGCAGCACACCGGCATCGACATGACCGAACATGCCGTACTCCAGCCCATGCTCATCGAGCAGGGCGCGAAAGGCCTCGATATATTCGGCAAGGTGCTCCGGCGGCACGGCGGTATCTTCGACAAAGGGGATCGGCCGACGCTCGCCTCGAGTATTGCCGAGCAGCCCAACGGCACGTTTGCGCATGCCGTAGATGGGCGTCATTTTTTCACGCCCGCGGGCAATGGTATGGCCCAGCCGCGTAACGCTGGTGTCTTCTTCCAGTTGACGAACGAAGGCTTCGATGCGGGCTTCCAGTCGCTGCTCGTCATCATCGTTGAACTCGACCAGATTGATGCCACGCACAGCAGGTGAGCCGTCGTCACCGGGGGGGAAATACTCTGCCACACTGTCCCAGACGATATCCTCCATCGCCAGCATCAGCACCTTGTCATCGACGGTCTCGATCGAAGTAGGTGCGTCGATTGCATCATCCTCACCCATCAGCGTGCGAGCATCGCGAAGGGCATCCATGAAACCGGCGTAGCGGACATTGATGAGCGCGGAGTGCCGGGGTAGCGGCAGAACGTTGAGCGTGGCCTCGGCGATGAAACCCAGTGAGCCTTCCGAACCGCACAGCAGACTGTTGAGATCGAGCCGCCCCTGCTCGTCACGCAGATGCGCCAGATCGTAACCGGTCAAACAGCGGTTGAGCGGCGGAAAGCACTCCGCAATGGTTTTGCTGTGGGTGTCGATAATGTTGCGAGCAGTGCGATGGATATCGGCGATGCGGTCGCTGCCACTGCAGAGCTCGTCGAGTTCTGCTTCTTCCCGCGCCCGGCTGGTGAAGCGCTCGCCACCGACAAGTACCGTGTCGAGTTCGAGCACATGATCGCGGGTCTTGCCGTAGGCGCGTGACCCCTGACCGCTGGCGTCGGTACTGACCATGCCGGCAATGGTGGCGCGATTGGAAGTTGACAGCTCCGGGGCAAAGAAAAGCCCATGCGGACGCAACGCTGCATTGAGCTGATCCTTGACCACTCCGGCCTGCACGCGTACCCGATGGTTCTCGGCATCGATCTCGAGGATATGATGCATGTGACGGGTGACATCCACCACGATGGCATCCGTCAGTGACTGGCCATTGGTGCCGGTGCCGCCACCACGAGGTGCGACCACGATATCCTGAAAGTCCTTCTCGGCCATCAGCCGGGCGATCAGTGCCAGATCATCACCATCGAGAGGGTAGAGCACGGCCTGAGGCAGACGCTGATAGATGGAGTTATCGGTCGCCAGCACTGTGCGATTGGCGTGGTCGGCGGCAATATCGCCGCGGAAACCATGCGCTTTCAGACTGTCGAGAAAGTGCTGGTAGTGCTGCTCCAGAGCGGGGGCATCGAGCGTTTCGATCATGGGTATCGTCAGTTGGCCGGAGAAGAGCCGCCAGGCGGTAGCTCGGTCAATCCTGTGAGTGATCGGAATATCCTGACGCCAGCAGCGTCGGGGTGCAATGGCAGGTGGTGCCGGGGCGGGGATGGTTGTGACGCGGGGAATTTTCTACAATGAGCGCTTTCCCGCTGGTTGGCACTGACAGTCACCTGCTGTCGGAGCCGGCGCTTTTCCTCATTTCGGACTCAATCGGATCGTATTTGCCATGCTCGACCCCAAGCTGCTGCGCAGTGATCTCGACAATGTCGCTGCCCGTCTCGCCCGCCGCGGTTATGCGCTGGATGTCGATCGGATGAAGACGCTCGAAGCGCGTCGCCGTGAACTGCAGACGCGTACTGAAGAGCTGCAGGCCGAGCGTAATGCTCGTTCCAAATCCATTGGTCAGGCCAAGGCGCGTGGAGAGGATATCGAACCGCTTCTGACCGAGGTCAGTGATCTGGGGGAGCGACTGGAAGCTTCGAGCAGTGAGCTGGCAGAGATTCAGGCGCAGTTTGATACGATTGTCACGGGCATTCCCAATTTGCCACATGAGAGCGTGCCCAGTGGTCAGGATGAGGATGATAATGTCGAACAGCACCGCTGGGGCACACCACGCGAATTCGATTTCACGGTGCGGGATCATACCGACCTGGGGGCGCTGCACGGCTATCTCGATTTCGAGCTGGCGACCAAACTGACCGGCTCGCGCTTTGCCGTGATGCGCGGACCCATCGCTCGGCTGCACCGCGCGCTGGCGCAGTTCATGCTTGATATGCAGACGCAGCAGCATGGCTATGAAGAGTTCCAGGTACCCTATATCGTCAATGAGGATTCGCTGTTCGGTACCGGCCAATTGCCCAAGTTCGGCGATGACCTGTTCCGGCTGGAAGGGGACCAGAACTACTATCTGATTCCTACGGCGGAAGTGCCGCTGACCAATATCGTACGTGACGAGATTCTCGATGCCGCGCGTTTGCCGTTGCGCATGACAGCGCACACGCCCTGCTTTCGCAGCGAGGCAGGCGCCTATGGTCGCGATACCCGTGGCATGATTCGCCAGCACCAGTTCGACAAGGTCGAGATGGTGCAGGTGGTGCATCCCGAGCGCTCCTACGAAGCCCTTGAGGAGATGCGTGGTCACGCCGAAGCGATTTTGCAGGCACTGGAGCTGCCTTATCGCACCGTACTGCTGTGTACCGGTGATATGGGGGCGGCAGCGGCCAAGACCTATGATCTGGAAGTCTGGCTGCCAAGCCAGAATACCTATCGCGAGATATCCTCGATCTCCAATACGGAAGACTTTCAGGCGCGGCGCATGCATGCACGCTTCCGCGATCAGGGTCAGAAGAAGCCGACGCTGGTTCACACCCTGAATGGCTCGGGCCTTGCGATTGGTCGCTGCCTGCTGGCGGTCATGGAGAACAATCAGCAAGCTGATGGTTCGATCCGGATTCCCGAGGCACTGCGTCCATGGATGAATGGTGCCGAAGTCATCAATACGCCTGAATGACACTCCCGTGAGCCTGGCCTGGGCGTATGGCGTCCGGGTGGGTATCATGGTGACTTTCATCCACGCCAACCGATCTGATCGCCCATGGAAATGCTGACTCTGCAGTTGGATCCTCGTGTGCTCGATGTTCGCCTGATCGGTGGTGGGCAGGCAGCACTGGCACTGGCGCGTCAGTTGTCCGGTCTGGTAGAGCGGCTATGTGTTCATCATGAGGCACCCATGCCTGGGGTGCAGCAGCTGGTAGCGGAACATGACTGGTCGCATTCCGAGCGAATGCCGTCAGCCGGCCCCGGTCAGATCTGGTTGATTGCGACCGGCAGCGCGCACGAGGATGAGCGCTGGGCGGCCGTGGCGCATCGCGAAGGCGTGCCGGTTCTCGTGCCGAGCCTGCCGGCAGTATCCACTGCACGACTGCCGCTTCGCGTCGGTATTCGCCCGGATGAAAGCGCGCGCCTCGGCATGAGTCGCGGTCACGTCAGCCTTGTGGGGGCCGGGCCGGGCGATCCTGACCTGTTGACCGTAAGAGCTGTGCGTGTGCTGGAGCAGGCCGATGTGGTCATTCATGATCGGCTGGTCAGTCCGGAGATTCTGGCGTTACTCCCGGCGGATACCCGAAGGCTCTATGTTGGCAAGGCGCGTTCACAGCATAGTGTGCCCCAGGAGGGTATCAATCAGGCGCTGGTGGATTGGGCGCAGGCCGGGTTTCGGGTGGTGCGACTCAAGGGAGGCGACCCCTTCATCTTCGGGCGTGGTGGCGAAGAACTGGAAACCCTGGCGGAGGCCGGGCTCTCCTTTGAAGTGGTCCCGGGCATTACGGCAGCCTCGGGCATTTCCGCCTATGCCGGTATCCCGCTGACCCATCGCGAACATGCGCAGTCGGTACGGTTCGTGACCGGACATCTGCGCAACGGCAGCTGCGATCTGGACTGGCCAACACTGGCCGGTGCCGGACAGACCCTGGTGTTCTACATGGGGCTGGGGACACTGGCCGTTATCTGCGATGCACTGATGAGCCATGGAATGGCACCCGAGACACCCATTGCACTGATCGAACAGGGCACGACTGCGCGTCAGCGGGTACACGTTGGTCGCCTGGATGATATGCCCGAGCGCCTCGAACACCTCACGATTGCGCCACCGACCCTGATCATTGTCGGAGGAGTTGTTGCGCTGCACGACTCTTTGGCATGGTTTGCAACGGCCACGGCCCGCAGCCTGGGCTGGGATAGTGGTAAACATCCCACCCCATTGTCACAGGCAGGTTCCGCCTGATCCGATTGTCGGCATGTCTGGCGGCAACTGACTTCAGTAAACCCCTGATGCGACTTCCGGGATCAGTAGAACATTCTGGGCAGGGGCACGTGCTGTGCCAATAGAATCAGCATGCAGAGTATCGAAGGGGCAAACAGCAGAAAGGCCACGAGGCTGAACCAGTACAGGCGCTCTCGCATCAGTGCCAGCCTGAAGCGTCGGTCGTGAATGCTGCGCGCTCTGGCGCGTGGGCGTAGTAATAATGGTAGCCGCCGGGTTTGCGCCATGTCATTCGTCCATCAGTTGAGCCTGAATCAGCGCCTCGATGAGAAAGTCCTCGGTGGCTTCGGGGCGGGTAGCCTTCAGAATAATATAGGCTGTGCGATGAGCTGATTCGAAAGTATTCCAGGCATGATCCGGCGCATCCCTGAACTGATCCAGCCAGTCGCTGACCCAGTCGTGGCAGGGTGTCAGGTGATCCGGGTAGTGGGGACTACACGTCATCTTCTCTACTCCCGTTGCATCGAATCCGGCATACCGGGCGGGTGAGGCGCGCCTGAACTCATATCATGACAGATCGTCTTGCGCTTGTACCATCCTGATCATGCCACCCTGGCAGATGAGGCGTTGATTCAGGGAGAAGTATCCTGCCGGGAAGATGGATGCACCTGCCGATTGGTATCGGGGGAGGGGCGCTGCGCATTGCGACGCTCTTCTCGCAGTTGCTGACGGTCCTGGCGCAGGGACTGTTCTTCGAGTCGCTGCCCGGTACGGGTACCCGCGGACATGCGATGCTCGCGACGATGAATATCAGATTGCAGTCGCTGAATGCGTTGCTGCTGTTGGGCGTTGTCAAAGCGCTGCTGGCGAGCCGAGTCGCTTTGTGAAGCGGTATCTGCCTGAGTGCCCGGCACTGCTGAGACCAGCAGGCAGAGTGTGACAAGTGTATTCCGAAGCGTTCGACTCATGAGTTTTTCCTCGCCTCAGGGCACTCCCGCTGATGTTCCCTTATCGATCAACCAGCGCGCCGATAACCGCGAAGCAGGGAGATCTCTTCCTGAAGAATCAGCTCGCGGGCGGCCTCCCGGAACTCCTTCATCGTGCACAGGCGATGACCATTACGGCAATAAAGCATCTGCTGATCGCGTACCTGACTGCCGGGCCAGTTCAACAATACGCCGCATTCCGGGCAAACGGCGCCATTCAATCGATGCTGCATATTGATTTTCCTTTCGATGGTCATCCCTGCCTGTCCGTGGCAGAGAGTCGAGCCGGCCTCATGGCGCCGATATGTGATCATACCACTGGCATCTGTCTTGCTGCGTACAAAACATGTAGATGAAATCGTCTTTTTTGTACAACTATGGTCTATTGCTGGCGGATGCGATCATGATGCAGCTACCGGATGACATAAACATGACGCCCCGGGTTGGATCAGGTGGTTCGGCGGCTTCTTCAGCTTCGGGTCAGCGACCAGGCAAAAAAATCCGAAAATGGCAGGAACTCGTCGGCTCGTGGGTACTCCAACCAGATAGCAAGACATCCTTCTGGGTTTTGCCCCTCGTAGTGAGGGGCCTTTCTTTCATCCGTGTCATGCCGTAGCGATTCATCGATCACAAGGCGGTCAGCGGTGGAAGCATCCCTGCTTGGCTGTTTCGACCGCTGCCTGTCACAGGCGGCATTCCCTGCGTACTTGTGCCCGACAGTCCTCTGTCGGGCTTTTTTCATTTTTATTGTGAAAAAAACGTAAGGCACTTTCCATTGCTCGCTGTCCTGGCCATGGGCCCAGCCTTTGCCGGTCATCGGCTCAGCGCGAGATGATGGGGAGCCAGACAACCAGGGCGAGCAGAGTGGCCAGCAGTACCGGTGGGGTAATCACGAGTCCGACCTTCATGTATTGCCCCCAACCGATTCGGTACCCCTTGCCAGAGAGAACATGCAGCCAGAGTAGGGTGGCAAGGCTGCCAATGGGCGTGAACTTGGGGCCGAGATCATTGCCGATGACATTGGCATAGACCATCAGTTGCTGGGTCAGATGGGTCACATGGGCCTGGTCGATCGCCAATGCTCCGACCAGAGTGGCGGGCATGTTGTTCATGACCGATGCCAGCAGCGCAGAGGCAAATCCGGTCCCCACGGTTGCGACTACCGGCCCCTGATGGCCTAACCACCTCAGTACATCGGCTGTGTGAGCAGTCAGCCAGGCATGCCCCAGTCCATAGACCACCAGATACATGCCCAGTGAGAACAGCACGATCTGCCAGGGCGCGTGTTTCAGCACGCGGGCAAGCGACACCGTGGGCTGTTGCCCGGGGGATAGCCAGCGCCCGGCAATGGCCATCAGTGCCAGCGCCGCTGCCCCCATGATGAGGGCAAAGGGGACTGTCCAGCGCGCGGTTACGAACAGTGCTATCAGCAGAATGATCAGCAACGGAAAAGCCGCTCGAAACACATGATGGTCACGAATCGCCGAAGCGGGCGTCTCCAATTGCTCGACCGGATAATGGGGCGGGACTTCACGGCGAAAATAAAGCCCCAGCACTACCAGAGTGGCGGTTAATGAGACCAGGTCGACCGGCACCATGACCTGGGCATAGCGGGCGAAGCTGATATCGAAATAGTTGGCGCTGACAATATTCACCAGATTCGAGATCACCAGCGGCAAGCTGGTGGTATCGGCGACGAAGCCGGTAGCAATGATGAACGCCAGTGCTGCCCCGGTACTGAACTCCAGACGAATCAGAATGGCCAGTACGATAGGTGTCAACAGCAGCGCCGCCCCGTCGTTGGCGAATACGGCGGCAATCATCGCACCCAGCATGATGAGTAGCGGGAACAGCAACCGACCGCGGCCGTTGCCCCAGCGAGCGATATGCAGTGCCGCCCAGGCAAAGAACCCGGCTTCATCCAGAATCAGCGAGATGATAATCAGCGCCACGAAGGTGAAGGTGGCGTCCCAGACGATGTGCCAGACAGTCTCGACGTCACCCCAGTTGACCACTCCGGTCGCCAGTGCCACCGCTGCACCTGCCAGTGCGCTCCAGCCGATACCCAGACCGCGGGGCTGCCAGATCACCAGCACCAGGGTGACCAGAAAGATCATGAAAGCCAGCATGAAACCTGTACCTGTCAGTGCGTGCGTTGATTGACGCGCCTTGAGACCTCATCGGCGCTTTCGATTCGCTCCGAATAGCGATCGGTCAGATAGTTCGAACGCCCACGTGTCAGCCAGGTAAACTTCACCAGCTCTTCACAGACATCGACAACGCGTCTGTAAAGTGGCGAATCCTTCATCCGCCCGTCATCATCGAACTCATTGAACGCCTTCGGTACCGAAGACTGGTTGGGGATAGTCAGCATGCGCATCCAGCGTCCGAGAATGCGCAACTGATTAACGGCATTGAAACTCTGACTGCCCCCGGAGACCTCCATGATCGCCAGCGTTTTGCCCTGGGTC
The DNA here is from genome assembly GCF_008247605.1 of Kushneria phosphatilytica. Lineage (NCBI taxonomy): Bacteria > Pseudomonadati > Pseudomonadota > Gammaproteobacteria > Oceanospirillales > Halomonadaceae > Kushneria > Kushneria phosphatilytica. The sequence continues at coordinate 1,486,705 of NZ_CP043420.1, forward strand.
GGGCGCACGCCACCCAACGCAAGCGGTATCCAGTCGATCTGCGTTTTCATGATGCCGGTCATGGCACCATGACGTTCTGGCGTGACCCATACCATGCCTTCGCTCCACTCGGCCAGCTCGCGCAGCTTTTGCACCTTCGGATGTTCGGCCTCGCTGTCATCGGGTAGTGGCAACCCGGAAGGATTGAAGGTGCGCACCTCACAACCGAACCATCGCAACAGGTGTCCCGCTTCTTCAGAGAGCAGACGTGAATAGGAGCGATCGCGCAACGAACCATACAGCACCAGAATACGAGGGGCGTGGCGTGGTGCATTCGGGTCAGCCAGGGCATCGACGTCGATGGGCTGTAATTGTTCGACATCGATATTGGGCAACGAAGCTGAGGTCATGGCGCCGAGTCTCCCGGTCGAACGATTTCGCCATCCTCCTTGATGAATTCCTGGATCGGGTGAGGAAGCAGCCCCAGCACTCGCTCCGAGGGCCGACAGAGACGAACGCCCAGATCGGTCACCACAATAGGGCGATTGATCAGAATGGGATGCGCCAGCATGGCATCGATCAATTGGTCATTGGAGAGCGAAGAGTCATCAAGGCCGAGCTCATCGTAGGGCGTGCCCTTGCGGCGCAGCAGCTCCCGGGGCGTGATCTTCATGGCCGCCAGCAGATCGATCAGTTTCTCCCGCGAGGGCGGCGTTTTCAGATACTCGACGACATGGGGCTCTTCACCGGACTGGCGCATCATGGCCAGCGTGTTGCGCGAGGTACCGCAATCGGGATTGTGATAGATCACACTGATCATGAAGAAGGTGCCTTCTCGGATGGGGTGCAGGAGGAGAATTCGTTCAGCAGTGGTTCACACAGCTCAGGCCGCCCGGCGCAGCAGTCGCGTACCAGAAAACCGATGGTCTCCTGCATGCGTATCAGGTTGGCACGATAGATAATCGAGCGGCTCTGCCGGCGTGATATCACCAGCTCTGCCCGAGCCAGTATGTTCAGATGCGCCGAAAGGGTGTTGTGCGGCACCTCCAGCTCGCGGGCGATTTCCCCGGCTGACAGCCCTTCGGGTTCATGGCGAACCAGTAGCCGGAACGTCTCCAGGCGTGTGGACTGGGAAAGCGCCGCAAAAGCTTCAAGGATATCCATTTTTTCCATATGTCGAGACTTACAGACATTTCATGAGGCGTCAATGACTCAGAGTCGTAGAACCTGATAGTAAAAACGGCTAGAGAAGATCAGTTGTGGTTGCGGTTCACGGCCGGGCGTGTACTTTTGCATGTGTGCATAAAAATATTGATTAGCAGAGGTTAAAGCCATGGAATCAGGCGCTGTTTGTTTTGTGTGTGGGGCTCACCAGCTGGTAATGGATTCGGACGTGGACGAAATGAATCCTTCGCTGAATTGCCGTGAGTGCAATAGTTACCTGGGGAGGCTGAGTGATCTCAGGCATGATCTGGGCCAGGATCCGGAACCGAGTGATATGGCCTCCTGAGTATCACAAGCAGGTTTCAGGAAATGCCCGGCGGCGGTCGCGAATCATTCGCGACCGTTTTTGTTGGTGCCCTCTCATCTACCCGGTCCTGGGTGACTTGCAGCTCATGTGTCATGACGTCCTCGAGCCAGGCATATCGAAATACGCCACATGTCGGGTATGAGAATCAAGGCGCTCTTTTAATCTTCATGGAGAGCGGGATGCATTATGAAACCGAGCGGTTGACGCTGCGTATCCCAAACGTCAAAGACGCTGCATATGTTTTTCGTATTTATGGAGATCCAGTCACCAACCAATTCAATCCGGCAGGCCCCCATGCGGATCAGTCAGTGTCGAATCATGTACTCGACACATGGATCGAACACTGGGAAACCCATGGTTTTGGGCTCTGGGCGATAGCCGACAAGGCGGCTCCGCAGCAGGTCATTGGCTTTGGGGGAGTGAGCTGGCTCGACAAGGATGGGTTGGGCACTGTCCTGAACCTGGGCTATCGATTCGCTCCCTCGGCATGGGGGCAGGGGCTTGCTACAGAGCTCGGTCGTGGTGCGATTGATTATGCGCAACAGTACCTGGAGGTCGATGCGTTATATGGCCTCGTGCGTAACAACCACGAAAAATCGATCCGTGTACTGGAAAAACCTGGCTTCGAACATTTTGATCACTTGCACGAAGTACCGGGTGCCTCTCCAAGCCGGGTGCTCAGATTAGTGTTGCGGTGATTGTTTAAGGCTGGAGCCAGTCTGAGTGTGGAGGGCGCAGCTGCCCCGATTGGTCTGGCTATAATGGTGAGCATCGCCATCGTTGCGCCTGAGCAGGATCGGTGGCAGCAGTGGGAGGCGAAAGTTCAACAGGAAAAATCAGTGATGATCGGTATGCCAATCGAAATTGGCGTTCAAGAAAAAGAAGAGATGGTGCGGATGGGGAGACTTGAACTCCCATCAGTTATTTTAAAATCAAAGCCTTACGCATCATTGCTGACAGAATCCTGACTATGCTGACCAAACATTTCGACAGCACGCATTCCAAGTTCCGGTGAGTCATTGGGAATCCAGCGAGCGTAGGTGCGTGCCGTGAACACCACATCCCGGTGTCCCATTTGCCGACTCACCCAAGCAAGCGGCTCTCCTGCCGAGAGCATCATCGATCCGAACGTGTGACGAGCCTGGTACAGCCTTCGATAGCGTACGCCAGCCCTCAGCAATGCAGGACGCCAGATCTTCTCCCTGATGTCGGTATCACCTGAAAACGGTTTCTGGCTTCGTGGCCACAGGAAAATACGTCCTGAGGGATGCATGAAGGTCGCTGCCTTCTGCTGTTTGAGCGCTTCAGCTGCTGGGGGGAGCAGGCTGATGACACGCCGGCCAGCATTGGTCTTGGTGTCCTCTATCTCGCCCCGGGCCGCGGCTGTGATCGATTTCGTGACATGGATCTCCATACGCTGCCAGTCGATGTCACCCCATTCGAGCGCGATGTACTCGCTCGGGCGCATGCCGGTCCAGAAGGCAAACTGAATTAGCGGCCGTGATTCCGGTCTGAGAGCACCGAGGATCGCGGACTGCTCCTCTCGAGTGAACGGATCCGGGCCCGTATTCGCCGGCGCCTCGTTGCGCCGATAGTGCCATCCGTGTAGTGGGTTGGTCTGGAGCAGGTCATCGTGCACTGCATCGGTCAGCGCTGAACGCAGCACGGTCTGGATATTGCTCATCCGTTTATTGCCAACCGTCAATCCGGACAGCCAATCACGCACTTTCGGTCGAGATACTTCAGGCAGCAGGAGATGCCCCAGTTTCGGCACGATCAGGCGTTCAACGATCGTTTTGTAGGTTCGGTAGGATGACGCCTTGAGAGTAGGGCGCTTGTGCTCGAGCCATTGGGCCAGATAGTTATCGAGCCGATCGCTCCTGATGAATTTATGGGCATTCTTGCTGGCGGGGAATGTGACCGAGTAATCGAATGTCCCGTCTTCAATCGCGGCAATCACCGCAGCGCGGTGGCGTGCCGCTCGCTTCAGGTTAGAGGTGGTGGGCTTGAGTTTGAGCCGTTCCCGGCACCGCGTCCCCTGGTAGTAGAAGTCGATTTCGATGGTGCTGGCCGACGCTGACCGTACTCCTTCCGGCTCTCGACCCATTCTTCAAAGCCCCTGATTGATATGAGTATGTTGCCGTCTGGCGCACGTCGGTACTCGAACCCCTCGCGCCAGACTCCTCGATTGATTTTCGTCCGAATCGCTTCTTCCGTATACCCGGTCAGCTCTTCAAAGCGTCGGATCCGCACATAATCCATATCATCCCCCACGCAATCTTTTGCGCTGCTGCCGTTCCCATTCCTGACCTTCCTCAATCCTGCGCTGGCGGTGCGCCTGGACCGCTTCCTGCACGCCGGGCGTTTGCCAGAGCCGATAAAGCCGATCTCGTTGCCGGTCTCGCTGGCGGCGCATCATCGGTAATAGCTCTCGGAGCTCGAGCGGCTCGCCATCCTCACCGACGAGCCCGGTGCCATCGCAGTTGGCGCAGGGCCCGGTGCTGAACATGCCGGACCACTCGCCGCTGCCATTACAGACGGTGCAGGGCGCGGTGGCCGGCTCCTGCCAGTGCAGCGATCTACTCTTTGCCATCCAGCGCGACCGTATTCCGATACTCAATGATCGCGGCCAGCGTGATTTCGCCGCCTACCTCGGTCAGGCTGTCGATGAGCTCATCAAGCGCATCTTGGCGTGCGGCTTTGCGCTCGGCGGTTACTGACGAAGCAAGCTCCTGCAGCGCTTGATAGGCTGCCCGCGCCGCTTGCTCAGAGCTCTGATATGAAATCCGCCAGGCGTGGTAGTCATGCGTCATGCCTCAGCTCCTTCTATTTCGTTGACCCAACGCTGGCAGGGCGATGTGCTGGCGGCAGATGCGTTCCGGATTGTCTCGATTGATGCGTTGCGATAACTGGCGTCATCCAGCACTGCGGTGAGGGCGGTCAGCGATTCAAAAGCGCCGCTGGTCTGCTCGACACGCTGCGCGGCGTGCTCGAGCTGGATGATGCGATAGGACAGCCGGTCGTCGACGCTGGCCAAACGAGCGGCAGTACGCGCATGAGACTCTCGCTCAAACTGCAGGCGGCGCTCGAGCGAGCCGATGCCGTCACGACCGGTAGAGCCGGCGGTGATCCGGCTCATTTCGTTGACAAACTGGTCGATCGAGTAGCTGTCGATGCCTGCCAGCAGCTGGGTCAGTGCCGATCGGGCAAAATCGCGCCCGAATGTTTCTCCCGGCTGAGCGCTGGTCGTGAAGAGGTCATGAGTATCAGTCATTACCGATTTCCTCTTGCGCCTTAGCCCATGCCTGCTGGACTGCGGCAAACTGCTCGCTGCTGCCACCATGATCCGGGTGCGCCCGTTTGATGGCGCGTCGGTATGCCTGACGGATCTCGTCCAGATCATTGCTGTTTGTGCTCAGCACTTCGCGCCAGAGTGCCCGGCCGGATGCCTCCGGTGAGGCCAGCTGGGCGAATCCGGTGAATGCTGCCTGCATCAGCTGGGCATCGTGTCGCTCGAGTGTCCGGAGCGATTCAAGACAGTCGGCGACCGCGGCTATATTGTCGGCAACGCGGGTATAGACATCGCACGGGATGCATTGCTGGCGGCCGTCGAGCTTGAAGTAGACCGCCACGCCCGGGTCTGTCGGCTCACGCTGGCCCGAGCGGGGCATACCGTCATTGCGCAGTGACAGGTTGGTACTGAGCACGATGGTGTCACTGGGTACGCGATACGGCTGGCCGGGTTTTGTGAAGCGGTCGAGCACTTCGATAACCCGGCCGCGTGCCTCGGAGACGCTCAGTTCCTGCAATCCCCAGCCGCTCGCATTGCGTTTCCCGAACCGACCGCGTTTGCGATCCTCGGCAAGCGTTCGCGATTTACCCATCGGCCAGCAAAGCGGGCTGGCGGTGATCGATTCAGCCATGGGTTTCCTCCATGAAGTGCCCGGCGGCTGCGGCAACGCCCAGTGCCGCGAAGATCCACAGCGACATGACACTGCTCCCAGCGAGATACCAGATCAGGACTGTCACGCGTCACCTCCAAAGCGATCGCCTCTATCGAGCGGCCGAACCGATAGCGCGCGAGAGGGGTACAGAACGCGGCCAGACTCATGACGGACCGGTGCTGCCTGCTCTCGGCAGTACCTGACAGCGCTGCTTTCTGCGTGGTCCAGCCCCGTAGCTCTGACGTAAACAGTGCGACGCTTGACGATCTTTCGACCTGTCAGCCGATAGCCGACCACAACCGCATACGGCCACGGCCTTTCCGGATCGCCATGGAGTGGGTGGTTGGCGCTTAATCCCTGAAATGTGCTCATGTCTTTCTCCCTGCGCTTTTCTTCTGCCCCGCGCCTCAAAAGGGCCCGGCCGGAGCCGGGCAACGCAGGGAACTACCCCGTTGGGGCTGACGCGCCATCACGAACGCATCGGTAGTGGTTGAAAACTGGCGTCGGTCCCCACTCCGATGAGCTCGTATGAGTCCATCGGGCTGCTCTGTCGGCCACGGCGCAGCAACCGTGTATGTGGGTGCGTGAACCCTGCCTTGACGTTTACTCACCTGCTGCGCGCTCACCCGAGGATTGGTGGGGTCATAGCTAACGTGCCGGCATCGCGAACGCCCACGCTTACGCATCGTCTTGCTGTCTCAGCTGGTGACGGGCTATCAAGCATGACGCTTCTCCGAGTCTCATGCCGTTCGGCGTGATTCCGGCCCTCGCTTCGAGTGCATACGAAGCTGCGCTAATCAGCTGGCACGCCTGTCGGCGCTCTTCATCACTGAATTGTTCAAGAACACCACTGATCTCGCGGTGGTAGCCGGCCGCATCGATTACGGTCATATGGCTGCTGTCGATCAGCATCCGGGCAAGCTGCGCGCCGCGTGCGGCGGTCTGGTGGTCGATGTTCATGCCGCCACCTGCTGGATCTGAACGGGGCGTTCGACCATGGCGAGCTGCCCGCGGACTGAGGTGAGACGCCAGCCGTAGCGCTCGGCGATTGCAGGCAGAGCGCTGACCAATGTCTGGCGGTGCAGGCGCTTCCGGCCATACGGAGTCAGGATGATGGTGTCAGTCGGGTAATGGCGCATCACGCAACCCTCGGCTTGTCGGTGTGCGACATATCGCGCTGGGCCAGCCAGGCTCGTTCACGTCTGCAGCTGGTGGCCAGTTCGTTCTGGCGCCGCTTGTAGTTGATCGCCGCATGCAGAAGTTCTTCGAGCGCTGCGCCGATCACGATCATCCCGATGATCAGCAGGGCGCCCAGGGCGTAAACGATGATCGGATTCATGCTGCTGCCTCCTGACGCATGTCATAGAACTCCTGCACGGCGCTATCGCGATTGCCCTGCCGGCGGTGCCACGCCTCGAATGAAGCGAAAGCGTCGTAATCGATGTCGGAAAGGTTCATTGAGTCGACGCGGTTGCCGGCACTGGTGTTCAGAATCAGGCGCACGGCGCCGGAGCGGGTTTCGTATTGATCGATATGCATCACGCGGTCTCCCTGTTCGAGCGGACCGACCGGACCAGCTCATGCCGTGTATTGCGTGGCTGACGAACGCGGTACAGGTTTTGCTGTTGTCCGCTCATTACCGTCGCGAACATGAGCAGCAGGCAGAGCGGGGCAATCCAGCCGCGTCGCATGGCCTCGGCAACTGCGCCAGCGCTTCTCCAAACCGCCAGCTTCAGATATGCGCTCTGCAGGCGGTTGGTGACCGTCGCTGGATTCACGCCGTTTGCCCGGGCGATCTCCTTGTGTGTCATGCCGGAAGCAACGCCCATGAGGTACAGCGCTTCGCGAGGTGCCAGGCGGACGCCGTCGCGCTCTGTGATGTCGGCCTTCCAGTGCCCGAATGTGATCGTTTTCTGTTCTGTACTTTCCATCGCCATCAGTCCCCTGCGGTGGGTTTGATGTTTAGAAAAGTATACTTCGCTAAACGCGGAGTCAAGAGTTTAATTCAGAAAACTAAACATTCTGGGTGAAGAAAACCCGCCGTGGAGGCGGGCCGATGTCAATGCTTTTCGAGAGGCTTAAATGTCGCCGTCGTACATGTGCGCTACGTAGCGACCGATAATGCGAATGAACTGGAGGTCATCGCCCTGGATTATCTCATCCGGGTGAGCGGTCTTGTCAGGATTGTCTGACCGCAATATCAGCGATCCATCGAACCGCTTATAGAGCCTTTTGATCTTCACTTCATCGCCATACCCGATGGCATAGACTTTCCCGTCATCGACTTCGTTATGACGTGTATCGATCGTGACCGAGGCGCCGTCCGGAAGAGTTGGGGACATGCTTGCCCCCTTCACGGTGGCGGTGATCAGCTTCTTGGGATCAAGGTGGTGCTGGCGAACCCAGCCAATGCGGTATGCGTTGCCCTGATCTTTCAACTCCTCATGGAACACAAGCTCTCCTGTGCCCGCAGACAGCTTCACGTCAACGCGAGGAACAATGACGTATTCGCCATCTGGCAGGTCTTCCGGTGCATCCCATACGTACACGGGCCGGTTTTCCTGAACGGAGAGATTTTCACCCTGCCTGGGTAGGTCCGTGTATTTCGGGTATGCAGCATTTTCACTATCCCCGTAGAGCAACCATCGCTCAGATACACGCAACTTATCGGCAACCTGGATCAGAGTTTCACCCTTTGGACGAGTTAGCCCTGATTCCCACTGGCTGACAGTTCCCTTTGTCTTGCCCACGGCTTCGCCCAACTGGGGCTGCGTGAGCCCCAGCTCAATCCGGCGTTCGCGTATTCGGTTACCAATATGCTTTTCCATGTTTAGCAGTCTAAACAGAGTGTGGTTTAGATTCTTGATCTTTGACGGTATAGAGCACTAAACTCCCCGGACACGACAGGAGATCCCAATGACCAAACAGGACGTGATCGATCATTACGGGTCGGTAACAGAGACGGCTCGAGCGTTGGGGCGCTCGAAAGGGGCCGTGAGTCAGTGGCCGCCGATTCTCCCGATCAACCTTCAGTACGAAATCGAAGGCCGTACCAGCGGCAAGCTTCGTGCTGACGTCATGAACGATACCGCTCCTGAGGCTGTGGCGCAGCGGGGCTGATCTTACTGTTTGTTCATACAGTTTCCGGAGGGGCGGGAGCATGAGGAATTTTGAAGGCTGGCAGACACCGGACATCCGGGAAGCAGCGTCACGCGCATCAGAGCAAACGGCACGGGCTATTGAGCTGGGTGACAAGCTGGCGGCCGATCGTGCATCAGCGGAATACCACGCAGCCCAGGCCGAGTGTCTGCGCCGCCGGCGAATGACAACCGCCGATCCGGTGGTGCATGCGCGCTGCACCGATTCGCTGAACTGGCACGTCGCCCAGGCGCGTCTGGCCGAGAGCCGGGCGCTTGGCATCGAAGTGACTGAAGGGGTGGTGGCATGAACCTTTACTGCTTCGCAGTTCTCTTCGAGCGCCATTACGGAAACCAGCTTCAAACGAAGCTGAGCTCTGGCTGTACCACCGGAACTGATCCCGAGCAGGTGAAAGGCTGGGTTTTCTCCAATGCAGAGAAAGAGGGGGAGTTGGGTGAGTGGGCAATCCGAAATCTTCAGGTTACCCAGATCGGTGATCGCGCTACAGCAATTGCATTCCAGGAATGGAAAGCACGTCAGGAAGGTGCGTGATGAGCAACGAACGTGCATTTCGCGGGGTCTGGATACCCGCTGAAATCTGGTTATCCCGTGAGCTGTCGCTACAGGAAAAGGTGATGCTGGTGGAGATCGACAGTCTCCAGCATCCGGATCGCGGCTGCTTTAAATCGAATAGCAAGCTGGCGGAGTTTTTCGGCCTCTCTGCATCCCGTGTCTCCGAAATCATCTCATCACTGGCGCGCAAGGGCTTCATCAGCATCAAGACCATCCGCGATGGCAAGCGGATTGTAGAGCGCCGGATCTATATGGCTGACCCATTCGAAAAACCGAATGGGGGTACTCGGAATCCCGAAGAGGGTATTCAGGATTCCGAAGGGGGTATTCGAAATCCCGAAGAGGGGTATTCGGGATCCCAGGAAGAGAGGGGTTCAGGGTTTAGGGGTTCAGTAGAGAACTCTCTCTCTGACGCAAGCGCAGCAGATGCTGATCAATCCGGCTCCGCTGACATCTTCGACCGTGCCCAACAGCTCGACGACAGCGGCGATCAGCTGACGACCGGTGCCCGTCAGTTCCGAATGACCCTCGACTGGCAGCCCGACTCAGCCCTCTGGCAGGCCGAGTGTCAGCGTCGCGGTTTGTCCTCCGATACCGGATACAGCGCATCCGAGCTGGCGGACTTCACTGCCCATCACACCGACACCGGTCGCCGCTACGGCAATCACGCCTGGACATCGAAGTTTGTCCGCTGGGTGCAGGAAAACCGCAAGCGTGAATCCGCACGCCAGAGCCAGAAGCCAGCCAACAATCAGACCTCCGGAGGTAGCCATGCACCTCGCAGCCAACGTCCTCGACAGTATCAATCCGCAGCAGAAGCACGCCGCGCAGCCGAGTCAGGCGGCCAACCAGTCGGAGAGACATTCGACGGGGACTGGGCGCCGGGTCATGGCTGAGGACATGGATCACCTGTTTGACGCCATGCGTTCGATGTTCGGCAACCGGTTTACCAGCCAGTGGGGCGCATATGACGAGGGCGGCGTGTGGCTCGGTGAACTGACACACCTGACGCCGCGACTACTGGAGCTGGGCATCGGCAAGCTGCGGGCACGGGTGCGGGACGCTGCCCGGTCTGGTGATGAGGCCTGGCCGCCTCAGCCGCTGGAGTTCGCTGCACTCTGCGAACCGACCGCCGAGGATCTGGGAATGCCGAGCGTTGACCGGGCTTGGCGGGAAGCCAACGGCCATGCCCATGACCCCGAAGGGCACCGCTGGTCGCATCCGGCCGTTCGAATGGCTGGCCAGTCCATTGGCTGGATTGAGATACACGGCACGACAGCCGCCAGCCGCCGGGAGCGCCTCGAAAAGCGTTTCGCCCGGGAATATCAGGCGCTGGTCAATCGCGTCATGGCGGGCGAACAGTTGGAGGCTCGCGGGCTGCTGGAGAACGACAACGATCGGTCACCGGCGGAACTGGCCAAGCGAGCAGGCGAGGAGCGGGCAGCAGCAGCCGCGAGTGAATATGGGCATCGCATGACAGGCGAGCAGGGTATCAGGTCACTGCGCGCCGCACTGGGGGGACGATAACCATGGCAACACCAATCGGAACGCCGTCAGGCGCGGAGACCAAGCGCGCTGCTTTCGACGCTCACCGGCGTTCGGGCGGCATTAGTCGGCAGCAACTGCGTGTGATGAAAGCGTTGGCCAACTGCCGGGAGGGCGCTCTGACCCGCCAGCAACTGTCTGCGCGGATCCCGATGCCGCTGACCAGCGTGTGTGGGCGGGTTCGTGAATTGCTCGATGCCGGGCATCTGGAGCTGGGTGAGCAGGAGCGTCGTTCGGATGGTCCGGCACGGTCGCGGGTACAGCTGACGAATGCGGGGTATGACGCGCTGGAGCTGATGCTTGAAGCGCAGGAGGAGTCATGAATCAGAAACCGATCGAGCCGGGATGTTTGGCGCTTACAACTGGGCACGTGAACCACGCTGAAAACCGGCACAAGGCCGTGACCGTCCTGTATGACAGCACAGATGAGCATGACAGCCCGCCTTGCACTGTTTGGTGCGTAGAGGGTGCCGTCTATTCGGATCACTTCGGTGCTGGCAAGGCAGACTTTCTTGAGAGAGATCTTCTGCGTATCGACGGCGGCGAGCCTGAAACTTCCGAGATTGAGGAAGATCGAGAGGTGCCAGCATGAGAGTCACGTCGATGGTGCGTGAAGGTCGTACCTATTTCTACGCCGATGGCGGGCGCATCTTTGCCAGCCAGCTCGCGGCACAGTACGGGATCGGCGAGGCACGCGCTCGCAACATGCTCCACGCGATGGCCGACCAGGGTGAGATACGCAGTCCGATGCGCTGGTACCGCGAGAATGTGATGCGCCAGCCGGCACGCAGGGAGGGCGCATGAGGCAACGTCGCACGTCACGCATGCCGCGCCGTATCTGCATTCATTGTGGTCAGTCACTGCCGGTCACGTCATTCGATGGCTCGGCATGCACCTGCCGGAAGTGCGTTGCCAGTGGTTTGGAGCGCATCAGCCGCTTTGATGATCGCAACCAGCACCGGACCAGCTACAAAAAGTCGGGCCGCCGCCAGGGGAGGTGTTCATGACCGGTGCGGCGCATCTCAAGGGCGGGTTGGTCGCACGCCGGGCAGCGATCCTCTGCACCAACAGGCGGTTTCACCTGTATCTCGACCACGCGAAGCGCCGCCGGCACGGGCTCGAATATCACGCGCTGCCGGACGGTACGCACAACGAGCAGGACGCGGCCGATGCGATCCGGCAGGCGTGCGGCATCACAAGTCGAGCGGAACTGGATCACGATGCCGAAGCCGCGGCGATGTTCGACAGAATTGTGGCGGATTTTCAGAAATGGATGCGTCGGCAGGCAGCAAAAACGAGGAGGCTGTGATGTCGGTACCCGCGAAGACGCCCACTCGCAAACCCAGCCGCCGGGCACCCAAACGGCAGCGCGTCGACTGGGAGGGGCAGGAGCAGGCCGTGCTGATTCGCTGGCTCTACGGCGAGCGGCAGCGCCAGTCGATTGTTGGCCCAGCCTACGCCGCCACATATGCAGTCCCGAATGGTGGCAGCCGTCACAAGTTGGAAGCGGCCAACATGAAAAAGCAGGGCGTTCGCGCCGGCGTCAGCGATCTGGTTATTGCGGTACCGCGGGGTGGGTATCACGGCCTGTATCTCGAATTCAAAGCGACGCCGCCCCGGGATGCTGCGCTGGCGGACTCTCAGCGGGAATGGCTGACGCTGGCAGAAGAGCAGGGCTATTGCTCGGTGCTTGCTCGCGGGCTGGAAGAAGCGAAGGCGACGATCCGGGAGTACATGAGCAGACCGGCGACTAGAGTGCTTGGCAAGCGGGAACCACTGAAAGTGGGGTCGGACTGGAGATAGTAATTAGCACTTGTATACTAATTAAAAAGGCAGATCTTCGAAGCTTGAGTGATTGGCAGCATTGGCAGCGAATGCTGCTTGTTGCCGAGCTTGCTGGAAATAATATTCATGACAAGCCATGTATGGCTTGAGGATTCTGTAGCAATCGGAATTTGCATCTTCGTAGTGGGATTGAATGGCCCCTGCTAGCATATCAGCGAATTGCAGCCCCATCTCGGCTTGGCTGTCTATCTGTTTGACACCAAGTTCAGTCCTTTGACCTGTCTCTATGCCATTTTCGAAGAGGACACCTTGAAGATAGTGGTCTAGGGGTCTTCCGCTATTTGGTGCAATTCCTCGTGGGTCAGGAATGAGTGTTACCTTACGAAAAGCTCTAATTTTGTCTATCAAAAGAGACTTGATGAAATAGTTATAAATGAGTGATTCATCGTCCCTGAGGTGGTCATAAACCCCCTGCTTTGCGACTACTATTGAACAAAAGCTTATCGTGTTATGTACTTGGCAAAGCTGAACAGCTTTTTGGGAGAATTCGATTCTAAGATCATGCGGCATATCTACCCATTTCATTTCTTTTTTTGGAGGCCAGTCAATCTTTTTCTTGAGTCTTTTGACTGTTCGGCAAAGATGTTTCTTGGCCTCGATACATGTAAATGCACATGCAATAGTAATATGTCGAGACGACCCGCCATGCCTGTAAGGTGAGTCAAAATTCCATCCGAGGTCGCCACTTTCGTCCAAAAAGATCAAGCGATGCATTAGGTTTTATTGGTTTAAAGTGCAATAAAAAAGGCCAATGCTGTCGCATCAGCCCCAAGATATGGGTGCGAACCCTAGGACCGGCGCACAATCAGTACGCTTACGATGCTTTCGCTGTCGCGGTTAGCTAGGTCTTACTCGCACGCCAATATGATCGTAAATGGAACGAAGCGAGTCAATTTGAAACTTGATTAAAATGACCACTGAAAAGGTCTTATACAATATGTTGATCTTCTTCCTGTTGTGAGTACCATATCTGGTGTGCGAGGAGGGTGAGAGATGAAGTTGATGGGTTTGGGGTTGGCAAGGCTGTATGGGATTGTGAGAGATGACCATATCACCCAAGATATAAAGCTGGAAGCAGCGAAGGCGGCATTGTCAGAGCTGATCGAGGTGGAGATCGACTACCGGCTGCACCAGCGTCACGACAATCCCGGCTATCACCCGTTTTCGCCCGGGCACGGCTCAGGCAAAACGTCGAGCGATGCGCGCCCTGATCACGTTATGACTGCAGCGATTCGGTACCGGGCAGAGACGCGTTGGCGAAGCATGGCATCAGCGTTGCTGGCGCATCTCAAGCCCCGGCAGCGAGCGGCCGTGTTGCTGGCGGCATATCCGTCATCGGTTGAACTCAATTCGCCGGCGGTGGCCAGCGGTACCGGGCGAGCACTTACAATCGCCCAGGTTTGGGAAAGACAGTTCGCGGTGGCGTATCGGCTGGGTTATACAGCTGCGCGGCCGTTCGAGCCATGGAAGTCGGCTCATGCAATGGAAGTAGCTGCCAGCCGGGGCCGCCAGGCTCTCCTTCCACTGATGATGAGGCAAGCCGAGCTGGCCGCTTAATACCCTCGGAACTTTTTGAAGCGCCAGCTGGCTCCGAAACCGGCAACAGCAGCCCCAACAATATAGGGTGCAGCGGCAACTGTTACCGCACCCGAGGTAATGCCTGCAGCGGTTGCCAGGGCACCTCCGCCAGTGCCACCGAGGCCTATGGCCAGGCTCGTAGAGGTGCTCATGCTGCTGGCAATCCTGGCACCTGATACCAATGATGAGGCTGTCTGTGCCGTGCGAGGCACCATTTGCTTAGTGGCACTTTCCAGAAGCTGGCTCGTAGCCATTGTCGAAGGTGCTTTGGAGGACGAGATAGCCGAAGTGAAGGTTATGGGCGCTGTCGTGGATATACGAGCGTTATTGGCCAATTGTGCCTGCCTGTATACCCAGTAACCCTCTGTGGCTCGGTTGGCGTATTTCACTTTATCGTCGATCTGCTTGGACTTCCCGAATCCCATCACGCACCAATGTGCGAAATGTTCGCAATTATTGAAGAGCAGACTGTACGCATCTTCACTAAGGCGGGAATATGCCCTGCAAACAATCGTGGACCTTGAAAAGGCAGGTTGTCTGTACGCGCGCACGTATATCTTCCGCCCGCTGGCAAATTCAGACCTGCTTACCAGCTTGACTGTGCTATCTCCACTGCCCGAGCTTCCGTTTGCAAACCCTGCATAGTGAATGACCCGATCGAAACCGACACAAATGCCGTGATGTGAGTAAAGCGTGCTTTTTACGTAGATGTGATCGCCGGGTTTCATCTCTCTCGCTCAATGTGCTTTTCGATTAGATCGGCCGAATTGACTGGGTATTGAGCAGAGCGGTGAATAGCCGTGGCTATAGGACGATAAATACTACATGTTGTGTTTTTGTGAGGATGGAGATACTATTCAGGTACAGTTGCAATACCTGCGCCCGGAGAGCTCAAAAGCTCTTCGGGCGTTTTCATTGCCCGGAAATAAATCAGCCCCGGTATCCATACCGGGGCCTCTTCTCTGCGTTTGGCGTCAACGTGCCGGATGTGCTTCTTCCGTGAAGTATGCCGGTGCGTTCCTCCCTGACCGGCTCCTGATGTCCGACAGAGGATGACGCTCATTACTATGGTCCAACCGGCGATCAAACACAGTGGTCATTTGGTAAGCCATGTAATCAAAACGAATGAGACGCATTCGAAGGGAGGACACGGCCCACGTCCATGTAGAGCCGTGTCAAGGACTGCAGAGATACGCAGGCGGCTAACTTTGCGGTAGAGGGGATACCCGATCGGGGAGATCGGCAGCTACCGCGCAACGCCTGTATCTCTAAAGCTAGTGGCTAACCTACAGGTCGCTAATAACTTTCCGGTAAAGAAATGTGTTCCTCAATCCGGGTTGTTGCATCGCCATGATGCGGGGCCCGTAGCCAATTGCCGCTACCGCCAATTGCATACCCGTCCCCTCTGCCTGAGGCGGATGCGGCAAGCTTCTTCACACTGCAGTTTTAGGCTGGCTCAACTGATATTGAAAGGCGTTTCCCTAAAGCCAGCAGAGCATTTTCTACATGTTCGAGCTTAGATGAATGACAAAAGTCAATTAAGCGATCGACGGTCACGGGTTTGGCATTAAGCGTTCTGACAAGATCTGCTTTACGCATGTCGCGCTCGATCATTGTATTCCAAAGCTCAATCTTGGCCAGAATAAGCGCTGATAGATGGACTACATGCTCATTCTTAAGTGGAGATGAGGCCTTCGGAATTGCACGCCGTTGGTCAACGTAAATTGATAATGCGCTAACAATACCATCTGCTGATTCAGACATTAGTTCACTTAGTGTATCGGCCGCCGCATGAAATTCGGGCAGGTCCCGGCAAGTAGCCCAGACACTATTGGCCTCGTGATGAATTTCAATTGGATATTTATACATAGAGTTCTCGTTTAAGTTTCTAGAATACAAATTCAATTGAAAAAGCAGTGATAAGCACAGCGAGGGGCCTCACTTGAGGCCCAAATGTTTCATAATTGATCTTCTCAGCCCTTCTGGCATTTCTTTACTGCCATGATCTGGGAAGACCGTAGTTTTTCCATCAATGGTGACTTTGAAATGACTTCCCTTTGCAGGCTCAAAGATTACGCCTTGAGACCTTAGCCACCTACGAAACTCGCTGTACTTCATCACCTCCTCTCCTTGATTCAATAAAACCATAATGCAACATTTGTGTTGCTTTGGCAACACAAATGTTTGTTCCAAGTTCATCTGGAGGTCGCATGCATACATCATCGCGCGGCCTCGATCTGATCGAGAATGCCGAGGGGCTGAGCCTGACCGCGTATCGCGACAGCGTGGGCGTCTGGACCATCGGCTATGGGCATACCCTGGGCGTCAGAGCCGGGCAGCAGATCACCGAAACACGGGCTATCGAGTTGCTGCGCAAAGACGTGAAGCGCTTCGAGTCCAAGGTTTCCCGGCTGGTAACGGTGGAGCTCAATCAAAATCAGTTCGATGCCCTGGTCTCATTTACCTACAACCTCGGCTGCGGCTCCCTGAGAACGTCGACTCTGCTCGAGCACCTGAATGAAGGCGAATACGATCGCGCCGCCGCCGAGTTCGATCGTTGGGTCTACGCCGGTGGGCAGAAGCTAAGAGGCCTCATCAAGCGCCGGGCTGCCGAGCGCAAACTGTTCGAGACTCCCGTCGATCATGCAATGCCGCCGTGCTGGCTGTCTGAAGTCGCGTTTGTGAGCCGGGCGACGGAAGGGCAATACACATGATTTCACTCTCCTATCTCATGGCGGCCGGCAATGTTGTGATCGCTGCCGGGCTGCTGTTGCAGGGCATGTTTTCCCTTAATCGCATCACTGATCCATGGGTGAAATTTGCCATCCATCTGGTCTTTGCGATGACAGCTGGCGTAGTGGCATTTCGCGGCTGGGACATCGTGAGCGATCTGGCATTCGCTGATCGGGTCACCATCGGACGGCTACTCCTCAATGTGGGGATGCTCTGCCTCTGGATCATGATCCGCCGGTACTCAAAGCGCGGAGGATAAGCGCCAACACAACCGGGGATCGATATGCCGGAACAACTCATCGACCTCTGGCTGGTGATGTATGCCTGGGCATTGATGCCGGCGCAGAAGGCGGCGATCTGCGCGATGGCCATGTCAGCGCTTCGTGTCATGACATCCGGTGGTCTGCGCAAGCCGAGGCGCTGGGGCGAGACGCTCATGGTCGGGCTGCTCGCATGGAACTCCCTGCCGGTAGTGACGCACTTCGGGTATGACCCGGACGCTGCTGCTTTCTTCTGTACCTTCCTCGGCTATATCGGCGTCCATGGGTTCGAGGAGCGTGTCGATAAGCTGCTGGACAACGTGGCCGGCATTGCATCGGCATTGAGGCGCAAATGATCGGATGGATCCGAAGAATTTCGCAGAACGGTCGCTCGCACCTGTTGGTCGCGGGAGTGGCTGCTGGCATCGCGGCATCGACACTGGTCAGCAATGGCGATCTACGTGATCGACTGGATCAGGCGCAGGCGACGATCAGTCAGACGGATCAGGAGCTGCAGGCGCAACGCGCAGAGAGTGCTGTCGCGAACTATGGGCTTTGGTACGCGCTGACTCAGGAGCAGAAAAAGGCAGGACGGTTCGAAGCACAGCGCAATGATCGGCAAGAGGCGCTCGACAAAGCGCGTAGTTATGTCGCTGGTCTCCGGGCGCAGGTGGCTCGGCTGCAGGAACGACTGAATCAGAAAGATGAACGCATTGAGCAGCTCGAGTCACGCACGTGGACCGGGCAGGTCAGGGCCAAGTCGGGAGACGGTAAATGAGCATCGTGACAAAGGCGCTCGGCGCCATCACTGGGCCGCTGTTCGACGTGATTGACCAGGCCGTCACCGACAAGGATGAAGCTGCCCGGCTCAAGCAGCAGATTCAGACTCGGCTGATCGACTCGCGCGATAAAGCACTCGACGCGCGTATGCAGGTCGTACTGGCTGAGGCCGGTGGTGAGTCATGGTTACAGCGTAACTGGCGTCCGATCTTAATGATCACGATCGTCGCCATCGTGGCGAACAACTATCTTGTCGCGCCGTATCTCGGTGCGATGTTCGGCGTCGGGCTGACTCTGCCGCTACCTCAATCGCTATGGGATCTGATGACGCTCGGCGTCGGTGGTTATATCGCCGGGCAAACTGCCGAGCGGGGCATCAACAGCTGGCAGCAAGGGCAGGTGGCGAAGGAGCAGGCGAAGGCAGGTGTCTACCAGAACGTGAAATCGGAGTGAGCCATGGCTCTACGTATTCGCCCGGATGGCCGCATTCTCTGTGCTGCTATCCATTCCAAGCAGCCTGGTGATATTTATCTGAATGATGGCGACCACTACCGGTTATCAGTCGAGCTGAGGGCACTGGTTACCGAGCCATGCGCTGCTCATATGCAACGTGGAGAATGGTGGTGGAAAAATCAGGTACCGGAAGGAGTAGCCATCGATAGCTTCTATCGGGAATGATTTGGGTTGATGCGGGCTGCACGCAGGCAGCCCGCGATGCTGTCAGCTGAGGCGCTGACAATGACTGCACTTCGGCTTGCCGCCAGTACCCGATTGCCGATTCCGAGCTTCGATGTTGTTGCCTTCAGTGCACGAATTGTTGTCGTGGTGAACGCTGCTTTCCTTGGCATGGAACGGTTTGACCTTGGCCATATTCTCGTTACCTAAGATTGAGTCACAGCACATGCTGCTCCTCAAATCTACTCACGAGGTATGATGAAACACTATTACAAAACATGTTCATTCAGCCGATACTTTAGTAGGTGTCGCATGCCGTCGATGTCTTCAGGTTCTACTCCTCCGGTACAGGCATTTCTCTATCGCGCATGCATTGCCGCCATGCTGAACCGGAATTACCACCATCCAGATACGTCGATTCGGCATACGGGATAAATCTGACGCGACTGCTTTTGCTATAGGAGGTGCCGGCCTGAATTATCCGTGCATCCTCAAGTGGCAGAGAGGTAAATGTCGTTCGACCTGGCTTCGTCTCGCTCATCAATTCTTGAGATTTCTGCATCACTGTCTTCGCACAGGCTTCGCCTGCATCAAAGACATTCTGAAGGCTTACCTCGTTAGCCTGCGCCGGCATCGAGGCTGTTGCAGTAATCAACATGCAAAGTGCTATACGTTTCAAAACTCGTCCTTAGCTTTTTGATGAAAGACTAATATCGCCACATCTCAGACTTCCTTGAGGGTCGAAATGCCTTCGAAACCCCCGCGCCCCTGCCGCGCACCCGGTTGCGGTGCGAAGACTGCCGAGCCCAACGGCTACTGCGAATCGCACGCACACATGGCCACTGGCTGGAATCAGCGCCGGCGCGGTCGGAGTGGGCGAGGTGGTCGGCCGTGGCGTCGCAAGCGTGAATCAGTTCTGCAGCGTGATCGCTATCTCTGCCAGCACTGCCTGCGCGCTGGCCGGGCAACACCAGCTACTGAGGTGGATCACATCACTGCTCTGGCCGAAGGCGGTCGCGACGATGAATCGAATCTCGAGGCGATCTGCTCGGCATGCCATCAGGTGAAGACGCAGGCCGAGTCGCAGCGTCACCGTGAGGGGGCGGGTCAAATCTCTGGGAGCTGACGCCCCGGACACCGCCGCCTCAGTCATTTTTCTATACCCGCGAAATTGAAAATTCAGGTTGGCGCGAGGAGGCCCGCTGATGACACGTGGTCGCAAACCGAAGCCCAGCCATCTGAAGGCGGTCCAGGGTAACCCCGGCAAGCGTGCCGTGAACCAGGACGAGCCTCAGGCTGATTCGTTGACTGAAGCACCCGAACCGCCGGATTGGCTGTCCGAGTTGGCCGACGAAGCCTGGCGAAAACTCGCCCCCTGGCTGGTCGGCGCGAAGATCCTGACTCATAGCGATCTGCACAACCTCGAAGCATTCTGCGCGGCATATGGACGATGGCGCGATGCCGAGCGCGAAATCGCCCGGGTCGGCCTGACTGTCGAAACCCCGCTGGGTGGCATGGCCAAGAACCCGGCTTGCACCGTGGCCAATGAATCCCTGAAGCAAATGAACACCTACGGCAGCGCGCTGGGCCTGGATCCGGCGAGCCGGTCGCGTCTGGCCGTGCCCGGCGCGAAGGATGCGGCGAACCCATTCAAGGATGTGCTCCAAGGGGCGAAACGGAAATGATCACCTATGGCCAGCTATCCGAACGTCAACGCGGCGAACAAGTACGCGCGGGACGTAGTGGCTGGCCGCATCCTTGCGTGCAAGGAGGTGCGGCAGGCCTGTCAGCGACATCTTGACGACCTGACCGCGTCGAAGGCTCGGACCTTTCCCTATCGATTCGATCGTGACGCCGCCGAACGGGTCTGTGTTTTTATCCAGCTACTCCCGCACACAAAAGGCAAGTGGGCGCGCAGCCGGGAGCGAATCAAGCTGGAGCCCTGGCAGAAGTTCATCTTCTGCTGCATCTACGGCTGGCTGAAAAAGAAGACCGGCATGCGCCGGTTCGTGGAAGCTTACTGCGAGGTGCCGAGGAAATCAGGCAAGTCGGTTATCGCGGCTGGCGTCGGCAATTACATGTTTGCTGCCGATGGCGAGTATGGCGCTGAAGTCTACTGCGGCGCCACGACAGAAAAGCAGGCATGGGAGGTTTTCCGGCCGGCGAAGATCATGCTGCAGAAGACGCCCGAGCTGGTGTCGATGGCCGGCATTGAGATCATGGCCAAGAACCTCTCGATTGCAGAGGACGGCAGCCGATTCGAGCCGGTGATCGGCGATCCGGGCGATGGTTCGTCACCGTCATGCGCTTTGGTCGATGAATTTCACGAACACGATACGCCAGCCCTGTACGAAACCATGCTGACCGGTATGGGCGCTCGTGAGCAGCCGCTGATGTTTATCATCACTACGGCGGGCTTCAATCTGGCTGGTCCCTGCTACGACAAGCGCCGGCAGGCGCAGCAGATGCTGGAGGGCTCGGTACCTAACGCAGAGCTCTTCGCCATCATTTTCACAATCGATGATGGCGATGACTGGAAGGATCCGGCGGTACTGCGCAAGGCGAACCCCAATTTTGGTGTCTCGGTCGGTGAAGAGTTCCTGCTCAAGGCTCAACAGGATGCTATTCGCTATCCATCCCGGCAGAACGGTTTCCTGACCAAGCATCTTAACGTCTGGGTATCGGCGCGCACGGCATGGCTGAATATGGCGTCCTGGCAGGCCGGTGGCGATAAAGAGCTGACGCTCGAGCAATTCGAGGGTCAGCCCTGCTGGGTCGGGCTCGATCTTGCATCGAAGACCGACATCGCAGCCATTGCGCTGCTGTTCCGCGATGAGATCGAGGATGCGCAGGGCCGCGTCACAACGCGCTGGACGTCCTTCGTTCGCAGCTATTTGCCGGAGGGCGCTATCGAGCGGGCCAGCAATAACCGGGCTGCCTACGAGTCCTGGGTCAATTCCGGCGACCTGATTACTACCGATGGCGAAGAGCTCGACTTCGACGTGATCCGCGGCGACCTGCTTGATCTGTCGTCGCGCTTCGAAATCCGCGAGATCGCATATGACCCGTGGAGAGCCACGCAGCTGGCGCATCAGCTGATGAAGGATGGGGCCGAAATCATCGAGTACCGCAACACGGTGCAGAACATGAGCCCGCCGATGCGTGAGATGGAAGCGGCGATCACCGGCAGCCGCTGGCGCCACCCGTGCGACCCGGTGCTGACGTGGATGGCATCGAATGTGGTGGCCAAGGAAGACGCGAAGGAAAACATCTACCCGCGCAAGGAGCGCCCCGAGAACAAGATCGATGGCATCGTCGCGATTCTCATGGCACTCGGCCGGGCGGTACACGAAGAGGGCGTCGAAAAGGCGGACCTCGATGGCTTTGTTGATAACCCGATCATGGTGGGCATCTGATGGCGCGCAAAGAGAAACCGGGCCGCGTCAAATCGGCCCTACTGAACTGGCTGGGCGTACCGATCAGCCTGACCACCGGTGACTTCTGGACGGAATGGTCAGGGCAGTCGTCCAGCGGGCGCACTGTGACCGTCAATAACAGCATGCAGCTCTCGGCGGTCTGGGCATGTGTGCGATTGCTCTCAGAGACCATTTCGACCCTTCCACTCAAACTCTACCAGCGTCGGCAGGACGGCTCCCGGGAGCTGGCAACCAAACACAACATCTACCCACTGATCTGTCGCCAGCCAAACATGGAGATGACCCCGGCGAGGTTTATGCAGATGCTGGTGGCCAGCATCTGCCTCTGGGGGAATGCATTTGTCGAGAAGCGCCGCATCAACGGTCGCAAGATTGCCGGACTGGTGCCGCTACTGCCTCAGAATGTTGCAGTGAAGCGCCTGAAAAGCGGCAAGCTCGAATACCGGTACACCGATCCCCTGATCGGCAGTGAGCGAGTAATCGACGAGAAGGACATCATGCACATCCGCGGCTTCGGGCTCGACGGGGTGTGCGGCATGCTGCCGGTTAGCACCGGTCGCGATGTGTTTGGTGGTGCGCAGGCCGCCGAGGAAGCCGCGGCGAAGATCTTCGCCCAGGGCATGCAGGCATCCGGTGTTCTCTCCGCTGATTCCGGCCTGACAAAGGAGCAGCGCGATCGGCTCCAGGCCAACCTTGAGCGCTTCATGGGCTCGAAGAATGCCGGCAAGGTGATGGTCACCGAGGCCGGTATGAAATACCAGAACATCACCATGAACCCTGAAGCGGCGCAGATGCTGGAAACGCGCTCTTTCAGTGTCGAGGAAATCTGCCGCTGGTTCCGAGTTCCGCCGTTCATGGTCGGCCACATGGACAAACAGTCGTCCTGGGCGTCGAGCGTGGAGGGCATGAACATGCAGTTCCTGACCAACACGCTCCGCCCGATTCTGGTCAACATCGAGCAGGAGATGGCGCGCTGCCTGCTCGATAACGACGAGACCTTCTATTTCGAGTTCTCAGTTGAGGGTCTGCTACGAGCCGATAGCACCGGCCGCGCGAACTACTACAACACGCTGCTGCAAAACGGCGTGATGACCCGCAATGAAGTGCGCCGCCTGGAGAACCTGCCTCAGGTCGATGGCGGCGACATCCTCACGGTGCAGTCGAACATGACCCGCCTCGATCAGGTGGGTCAGGGCAACGACGCCACCTGACATCCGGAGTACCTCCATGCCTCGATTCAATCTTCCGGCCGCGCCGGAGGCTCGCCCGCGTGCGGGTATCCAGTGCGATCTGTCCCCGCGCGCGCTTGAAGCGTGGAACCCCGGTATTCGTGCCGCTGCCGGAGATAACGAGCCCCCCAATACGATCAGCATTTATGACCCGATCGGTTTCGACTTCTTCGGGGACGGCGTTACCGCCAAGCGTATCGCCGGCGCGCTGCGCTCGATCGGTAACGAGGATGTTGAAGTAAATATCAACAGCCCGGGCGGTGACGTGTTCGAAGGGCTGGCTATCTACAACCTGCTGCGCGAGCA